>JAGQRB010000120.1 GCA_020425925.1 Planctomycetota bacterium | reverse complement strand
CTCCTCGTTGAGGGTGTTCTTGTCGTCGTTGCTGACCGAGCCGTTGCTCGACTGGATCGCGAGCTCGCGCAGGCGGATCAGGATCGAGCTGACCTCGTTGAGCGCGCCCTCGGCGGTCTGCACCAGCGAGATGCCGTCGTTGGCATTGCGCTTGGCCTGGTCGAGCGACCGGATCTGCGAGCGCAGACGCTCCGAGATCGCGAGACCCGCGGCGTCGTCCGCGGCGGACGAGATGCGGAGGCCGGTCGACAGTCGGCGGAAGTTGCCCGACAACTTCTCCGTGACCGTGGACAGATTGCGCTGCGCGTTGATCGACGCCGCGTTCGTGTTGACCCGAAGACCCATTTCCCTTCCCCGTTGCGTGGCTTTGTTGCGTGTGTCGCGGCGTGTGACTGCCGCTCTGCCGAGGATCGGCACACTCGCCCCGTCGAACTGAAGGTGAACGCCGGGTTTTTGGTCGGTCTGTCGGAAATGGCGACGCTCCGACCATGGCAACGCGGTCTCCACGGTCACCGCCGTTGCGTCACTGCGGCCACCTCGCCGACAATCCCGCCGTGCCGTCCATCCTGCTTCCCGTCGTTCGAGCCGTCGCGATGGCGGCGTTCGCTCTCTCGTTCGCGCTGCCGGCGCAGGTCGCGCCCGACCTCGTGCTGCTCGACGGCCGGATCGTCACGGTCGACGAGCGCTTCGGCACCGTCGAGGCACTCGCCGCTCGCGGCGGCCGCATCCTCGCGGTCGGCACCACCGCCGAAGTCCGGCGCCTGATCGGCGACGACACCCGCGTGATCGACCTCGACGGCAAGACCGCGGTGCCCGGCTTCATCGAGGGTCACGGTCACTTCACCGGCATCGGCGACGCGTTGCAGATCCTCGACCTCACCAAGGTCCGGAGCTGGCAGGAGGTCGTCGACATGGTCGCGCTGGCGGCGCAGCACGCCGCCCCGGGCGAGTGGATCGTCGGCCGCGGTTGGCACCAGGAGAAGTGGGACGCCGCGCCGGCGGGCAACGTCAAGGGGTTCCCGACCCACGACTCGATCAGCGCGGCGACCCCGGACAACCCGGTCGCGCTGCGCCATGCGTCCGGTCACGCGAGCTTCTTCAACGCCAAGGCGATGGCGCTCGCCGGCATCACGGCTGCGACCCGGGATCCCGACGGCGGCGAGATCCTGCGCGACGCGGCCGGCGAGCCGATCGGCGTGTTCAGCGAGACCGCCGCGAACCTCGTCGACCGCTACCAGCGCGGGCGCTCGCTGCGACAGGCGCCCGAAGAGCGCCGCGCCGCGATCCGCCGGCAGATCGAGCTCGCGTCCCGCGACTGTCTGCGCAAGGGGGTTACGAGCTTCCAGGACGCGGGCAGCGGCTTCGAGACCGTCGACGTGATGCGCGAGATGGCCGAGGCCGGCGAGCTCGGCGTGCGCCTCTGGGTCATGATCCGGGCCGGTGATGCCGAGCTGCGCGCCCGGCTACCGAGCTACCGGATGGTCGGCGTCGGCAATCACTTCCTGACCGTGCGCGCACTCAAGCGCAGCATCGACGGCGCCCTCGGGTCGCGCGGCGCCTGGTTGCTCGCGCCCTACGCCGATCTGCCGTCGAGCAGCGGTCTCGAGACCGAGTCGGTCGCGAGCATCACGCGGCTCGCCGAGCTCGGCTTGCAGCACGGCTTCCAGGTCTGCGTGCACGCGATCGGCGATCGCGCGAACCGTGAGGTGCTCGACATCTACGAGCACGTGATCGGCGACCCTGTCGCGAGTCGGGCGCTGCGCTGGCGCATCGAGCACGCCCAGCACCTGCACCCGGACGATATCGCTCGGTTCGGCCGCCTCGGTGTGGTGGCGTCGATGCAGGGCGTGCACTGCACCTCGGATGCGCCCTACGTGATCCAGCGCCTCGGCGAGCAGCGCGCGCGCGAGGGCGCCTACGTCTGGCAGAGCCTGCTGCGCTCGGGCGCCGTGGTCACCAACGGCACCGATGCGCCGGTCGAGGATGTCGATCCGCTCGCCTGCTACCACGCCACCGTCACGCGCCGTCCGAACGGTGGTGAGCCGTTCTTCCCGGATCAGGCGATGACCCGGATGGAGGCGCTGCGGTCCTACACCATCGCGTGTGCCTGGGCCGCGTTCGAGGACGACGTCAAGGGTTCGCTGACGCCGGGCAAGCTCGCGGACGTCGTGGTGCTGTCGAAGGACATCCTCACCGTGCCGGCCGAGGAGATCCTCGAGACCGAGGTCGTGTTCACGATCGTCGGCGGCGAGGTGGTCTTCGGCGACGACTGAACGGCGGGCCGCCGGAAGTGCACCCCCCGGAAGTGCGAAACGGCGAGCGTCCCGTGCGGGACGCTCGCCGTCGCTTGTTCGCCACCGGCTGCGCCGGCGATTAGCCGAGGAGCTGCAGCGCGCCCTGCGGCTGGGCGTTGGCCTGGGACAAGATCGAGATCGAGGCCTGCTGCAGGATCGAGTTGCGCGTCAGCTGCGCGGTCTCGTAGGCGACGTCGACGTCGCGGATACGCGACTCGGCGGCCTGCAGGTTCTCGGTCTGGATCGACAGGTTGTTGATCGTGCTGCCGAGGCGGTTCTGGACCGCGCCGAGCGAGCCACGCAGCGAGCTGATCGTGTTGATCGCGCTGTCGATGTTGGTGATCGCGGTCGTCGTCGTGCCGCCCGAACCGATGTCGAGCGACTGCAGCGACAGCGACGAGCTCAGCGCCGCACTCAGCGAGACGCCGATCGTATCGATGTCCGTCGTCGTGCCGAAGCCGACCTGGAAGGTCACCGAGCTCGAGGTGCCGTCGAGCAGCTTGATGCCGTTGAACTCGGTCGACTGACCGATGCGGTTGATCTCGCTGACCAGGCTCGAGAACTCCTCGTTGAGGGTGTTCTTGTCGTCGTTGCTGACCGAGCCGTTGCTCGACTGGATCGCGAGCTCGCGCAGGCGGATCAGGATCGAGCTGACCTCGTTGAGCGCGCCCTCGGCGGTCTGCACGAGCGAGATGCCGTCGTTGGCGTTGCGCTTGCTCTGTTCGAGCGAGCGGACCTGCGAGCGCAGGCGCTCGGAGATCGCGAGGCCGGCGGCGTCGTCGGCCGCGGTCGAGATGCGAAGGCCGGTCGACAGGCGGCGGAAGTTCGTCCCCAAGCGGTTCGTGACGGAAGAGAGGTTCCGCTGAGCGTTGATGGACGCGACGTTGGTGTTGACTCTGAGTCCCATGTTTCCCTGGTGCGGTTGGTGTTGTTTTTCGGCGGAGCCGTGTGGTGGAACACCTCGATGCTCGGCGGCCCGGCTCCGCCCTTGAGCCGGTGGCCGTGCGCAACACCGTGATTCCGCAGAAGAAGCGACTTTCGACGCGCCCGGGGCGATTGCGCTGCCGATGACATCGCGCGGTCGCGACGCGCAAAAAACCTACGGCGCCGCGGGCTCGGCTGTCGCGGAAGCCGACACCTAGGGAGACCCCCGTAGCGGACCGTATGCCGGCGCGCGGCGGGGACCGGGCCGAAACGAAAGCGGCGGCGGACCGGATCGACCGGACCGCCGCCTGCGAGACGGGGATGGTGGGGTGGGGGCGCGGATGCCGCGCTTAGCCGAGGAGGTTCAGGGCCGCCTGCGGCTGCTGATTGGCCTGGGACAAGATCGAGATCGAGGCCTGCTGCAGGATCGAGTTGCGGGTCAGCTCCGCGGTTTCGAGCGCGACGTCGACGTCGCGGATGCGCGACTCTGCGGCGCTGAGGTTCTCGACCTGGATCGACAGGTTGTTGATCGTGCTGCCGAGCCGGTTCTGGACCGCGCCGAGCGTGCCGCGCAGCGAGCTGACCTGGTTGATCGCGGTGTCGATGTTGGTGATCGCGGTCGTCGTCGTGCCGCCCGAACCGATGTCGAGCGACTGCAGCGACAACGTCGAGCTCAGCGTCGCGTTGAGCGACACCGAGATCGTGTCGATGTCGGTGATGGTGCCGAAGCCGACCTGGAAGGTCACGGAACTCGACGATCCGTCGAGAAGCTTGACGCCGTTGAACTCCGTCGAGCTACCGATGCGGTTGATCTCGCTGACCAGGCTCGAGAACTCCTCGTTGAGGGTGTTCTTGTCGTCGTTGCTGACCGAGCCGTTGCTCGCCTGGATCGCGAGCTCGCGCAGGCGAATCAGGATCGAGCTGACCTCGTTGAGCGCGCCCTCGGCGGTCTGCACCAGCGAGATGCCGTCGTTGGCGTTGCGCTTGCTCTGCTCGAGCGAGCGGACCTGCGAGCGCAGGCGCTCGGAGATCGCGAGGCCGGCGGCGTCGTCGGCTGCGGTCGAGATGCGAAGGCCGGTCGACAGGCGGCGGAAGTTCGTCCCCAAGCGGTTCGTGACGGAAGAGAGATTCCGTTGGGCGTTGATGGACGCGATGTTGGTGTTGACTCTGAGACCCATGACTCCCCGTTGATCCTTGGTTACCTCGGGCGGTTGCGCCTCATGTTCCGGCGCTGCTGTGGCCTTCTTGAGCCGTCGGATCACCTCGAAAGCGGAAACTGGCCAAAAGGTCGACGGCCGATCTGCCGAAAAGCCCCATGGCAAGGTGATTCACCGTTCCTGCGCACTCCGGTTTCCGGGTGCGGCGAAACGAGACACAAGGTCGGCACATGAAGAACTTGAGCTTCCCCGGGCTTCCGCGCGTCCTGATCGTCGACGACGAAGAAGGGGTCCGCGAGGGCCTGCGATCGATGCTGCAGCGCGAGGGCCTGCACGTCGAGACCGCCGGCACCGCGGAGGAAGGTGCGCGCCGGGTCGGGGCCCGCAGCTTCGACATCGTCTTCCTCGACCTCAACCTGCCGGGCGCCGACGGGCTGTCGATGCTCGGCAAGCTGCGCGGCGGCAACCCGCCGGCCGACATCGTGATCCTGACCGGCTACGGCACCGTCGCGAACGCGGTCGAGTCGATGCGCAAGGGCGCCTGCGACGTGATCGAGAAGCCGTTCTCGAGCGACCGTATCCTCGCGGTCGTGCGCCGGGTGCTCGAGACCCGCCAGCTGAAGAACGAGCTGACCTGGCTGCAGGATCGCGTCCGGGAGCTGACGTCGACCGAGCTCGTCGGGCTTTCGCCGGCGATCCGCGAGGTGCAGATGCGCATCGATCAGGTCTCCCATGCGCCCGATACCACCGTGCTCGTGACCGGCCAGAGCGGAACGGGCAAGGAGCTGGTGGCGCGCTGCGTGCACGAGCGCAGCGCCCGGCGCCACGGCCCGTTCGTCGCGCTCAACTGCGCGGCGCTCACCGAGGCCCTGCTCGAGGCCGAGCTGTTCGGCTACGAGCCCGGCGCGTTCACCGGTGCGGCGAAGGAGGGCAAGCACGGCCTGTTCGCGATCGCGGCGGGCGGCACGCTGTTCCTCGACGAGATCGGCGAGATGGAGCCGACGCTGCAGGCCAAGCTGCTGCGTGTGCTGCAGGAACGCACGTTCCGGCGGGTCGGTGGCGTCCAGGACATCCCGGCCGACGTCCGCATCATCGCCAGCACCAACCGCGATCTGCGCGCGATGGTCCAGACCGGGCGCTTCCGCGAAGACCTGTTCTACCGACTCAACGTGATGACCGTGACGGTGCCGGCGCTCGCCGAACGCGCCGCCGACATCCCGCTGCTGTCGCACTTCTTCCTCGACCAGGTCGGGCGGCAGATGGGCAAGGCGCTCGCCGGCTTCACCGAAGAGGCGATGGAGACGCTCTGCGAGTACTCCTGGCCCGGCAACGTCCGGGAGCTGCGCAACGCGATCGAGTACGCCTGCATCGTCTGCTCGACCGGCATGATCGACGAGGTCCACCTGCCGAGCTTCACCGGCGGCACGCCGGACGGCAGCGATCGGATCGATCGCGCGGCGGTGGTGCTGGAAGGCAACGACCGTTCGATCCGCGCACTCGAGAGCAAGCTGGTCGCGGCGGTGCTCGACGAGACGCAGTGGAACATCAGCCGTGCCGCCGCGATCCTCGGGATCAACCGCACGACGCTCTACAACAAGATCCGGCTCTACGACCTCGGCAAGCGGCCGTCGCGCGCCAAGGTGATCGTATGACCGCTGCGTGCGGTCGACGCGTCTCCGACCTTCCCGGCGTGCTCGGCCACGAGCTCCGCAATCCGCTCGCATCCGCGGTGACGGCGGTGTCGCTGCTCGGCGAGATGATCGATCCCGACGATCCACGTCATCCGATGGTCGAGCGCGCGCTGCTCGATCTCGACCGTGTCAGCGCGCTGATCGACGGCTGGCTGCGGTTGTCGCGCACCGGCGCGGTGACGCGGGAGCCGATCGAGGTCGACGCGCTGCTGCTGCATGCGAAACACCGGCACGGCGCGGCGATCGTGTCGGATCGACTCGGTAGCGCCATCGACGGCGACCGGGTGCTGCTCGATCGGGTGCTCGACAACCTGCTCGACAACGCGCGCCAGGCCGGTGCGACTTCGCTGCGGATCGCGGCGCAGAAGCTCGGCGACGAGGTCTCGATCCACGTCGAGGACGACGGTCCCGGGATCGCCGAGAACGACCTGCCGCGGATCTTCGACCCCGGCTGGTCCGGTCGCGGCGGCAACGGACTCGGTCTGCACGCGGTCGCTGCGACGATGCGAGCGCACGGCGGCAGCATCTCCTGCGTTCGCCTCGGCAAGGGCACGCGGTTCACGCTGCGGCTGCCGGTCGCGCGCCTCGAATCGGCATCGGCATGAAGCTGCTGCTGGTCGACGACGAGCCAGGAATCCGTGAAGGTCTTGCCGCGCTGCTGCGGCGCAAGGGCCACGAGGTCGTGACTGCCGCGGATTGCGCCGGCGCCACTGCCGCGATCGCCGGCCACGCGGGCGGTGCCGGTCTCGACCTCGTGCTCACCGACTGGCGACTGCCGGACGGCGTCGCCGCCGGTTTCCTCGGCGGGGTCGGCTGTCCGGCGATCGCGATGAGCGGGCACCCGGAGGAGATCGCCGGGCAGGCCGAGGTCCGCGAGGTGCTGACCAAGCCGGTCGCGATCGGCGCGCTGCTGGCGCGACTGGCGGCGTTCGCCGCCGAGCTCGAGCAAAGACGCGGGCAAGCGGCCATCCCGTCGCTGCCCCAGGACGTCGCCAGGCTGGTCGGACGGATGGCGGAGCTCCTGGGGTGCGTGCCGGAGACGACCGACGACGGCGCGTTCGTGACCGCGCGCGCGCCGGCCCCCGACGCCGCCGGGATCACGGCCTTGCTCGCCCTCGGCGGGGACCTGCGCGTGCTGGCGCCCGGCGGCATCGACACCGTCGAGATCCGCTGGTGCCGGGATGGACGACCCGACCCGTCGCTGCCGGTCTGCGAGCCGGACGACCGCTGGCCCGACGCCCGCGAGCTCGCGATCGACTTCTCGCCGTTCGCCTCCGCGGGCGATACCGCCGGGCCGCGCTTCGCGCGCTGCCTCGACCGCGCCGCTCTGCTGCGCGCCGACGGGCGGATCGTCCACTTCCTGAACGTGCCCGATGCGCTGCTTTCCTGGACATCCGATCAGGGCCGGGACGCCGATCTGCCGATGAGAGCGGCAGTCGGCCCCCGGCTGCCGGCAGTTCTGGCCGATCTGTGGAGTCAAGCGTGAGCGAGAAAGACGACGAGGAGATCGAGGTCGCGACCGATGCCGGCGCCGGCGAACAGTCGAGCCCGGCCGCCGCGGCGGCGAACGACGGTCCGGCTGCGGCCGAACCGATCTCGGACCTCATGGGCAGCGGCGACGCACCCGGTGCGACGGCGAGGCCGAAGCCCGACCTCGATGCCGAGGCGATGCGCGCGGCACAGGCCGCGATCGCCGAGGGCGAGCGTGCGCTGGCCGCAGCGCGCGCCCAGCTCGCCGGCGATGCGACACCGCGGCGTGCACCCAACCGGCGCCGCGAGCTGGCGCTGCGGCTGCTGCTCGCGGCCAACGTGCTCGCGATGCTCGTCGTGATGGCGCTGCCGTCGTCGCCGAATGCCCCCGGCAGCCCGGCGAACCAGGAGGCGGCGCACCCGGTGACGACCGAGCCCGCGACCGGGTCACACGACCCCGCTCCGGCCGGCCCGCGGCTCGCCGACAAGTACAACCAGGCACTGCTCGCGTCCGAGAACCGCGAATACGCCAAGGCCATCGCGCTGCTCGAGGAGTACCTCGGCGAGTCGAAGCGCATGCCGGCGAGCCGGCTCGTGAACGTGTACCGCGCGATGGCGCACTACAGCACGTTGATCGGCCACTTCCGCGAGGCCCAGGACTACGAGCGTCGGGCCCAGGCGGTGACCCAGAGCCACTCTTTGCCCGAGGACCTCGTCGCGATGGCGAAGGCCGCGGCCGAGGGCAACGACCAGGAGTCGCTGCGCCAGGTATGGGCGCGTTTCCTGCTGCAGCAGCGCCAGGTCCCGAGCTCGCTCTACCATCACGTCGCCGAGGCCTATCTCCAGCTCGGTGACAGCTACCGCGTGCAGGCCAACGACGCCGCCGAGCAGGCCCGCATCGAGGAGCTGCGGCGCGCCGAGGAACTGCTGCGGCAGCAGGCCGCGAAGGGCAAGGAGCGATGATCGTCGCGGCCGTGCTGGGGCCGCTGCTGGCGTGGTCGCCGTGCGGTTCGCTGTCGACCCTGCCGCAGGGCGTCGACGAGGTCTTCACCGTCCGCCGCGAAGCCGGCGTCGACGGCCAGCGCCCGCGGATCTTCGTCGCCGCCGACCGCCGCCAGATCAGCTGCCTCGACGCACTCCGTGCGCTCGCCGCGGCGATGAACTGGAACCTCGCGATCGAGAGCACGCCGCTGCAGGCGGATCTGTCGTACCAGAGCGTCGACCTCAACCTCGCCGACCAGGATCCGCGAATGGTCGCACAGCTGATCGCGGTCGCCGGCGGCGCCGACGTGATCCTCGACGAGCCCGCGCCGATCGAAGGCGCGCGCGCGACGGTGCACGTGCTGCGGGTGCCCGATGCCGCGACCCAATCGGGTCGGCAGCGAATGCGCACGATCTCCGGCCAATGGTACCGCTCGTTCCTGCGCGACGAGCTCGAGCACGATCCGCTGGTGACGCGCGAGGCCGTGAAGGTGCGGATGAACCTCGGTCAGCTGCTCGTCGACTCCGGCGATCTCGAGTCGGCGATCGGATTCTTCACGCAGGTGTTCGATTCACGGCCGCACGACTACGTCGCCGCCGCGATCCTGAAGATCTCGCGCTGTCACCTCGACATCGCCCGTTCGCAGGTCGATCGCCGGGTGCAGAAGGAGAACTTCGAGCAGGCGGAGAAGTGGGCGCGCGAGCTGCTGCAACGCATGCCGACCGCGCCCGAGGTCGCCGATGCCACGATCTTGCTCGGCCGCGCACTGCTCGGTCAGGCCAAGGCCGAGACCAATCCCGAACTCAGCCGCGAGCGCGCCGACCTCTGCCGCGCCGAGCTCAGTGCGCGCGTCATGCGGCTCGTCGACTCGGTCGGCATGCTCGACGTCTGGCTGCTCGTCGGCGAGGCCCAGCTGCTGCTCGGTCAGAGCGAGCCGGTCTACGAGACGATGCTGACGCTGCGCGAATCGAGCTACTTCGAGGAGCTCGGCGACCGCCAGTATCGCGACTACCACTTCCTGCTCGGCTACGGCGCGCTCGGCACCGGCCGCACCGAGCTCGCGATGAAGTCGCTCGAGTGGTTCCTGATCCATGCCGAAGACGACTCGCGGCGCGGCATCGCGCACGTGCTGCTGGCCGAGTCCTATCTGGCGCTCGAACGTCTGTTGCAGGCCCGGGCCGCGGCTGTCGAGTGCCGCCGACGCTATCTCGGCACGCTGTCACCCGAGTGGCGGCAACGCGCGCTCGAGGTCTGGGCCCGCACCGCGCTGGCGCTCGGCGAGAAGGAAGGCGCGTTCCTCGAGCTCGAGCAGATGATCGTGCGCGGCGAAGAGCCCGAGCTGGCGCTGTTCCTCGCCGATCAGCTGCTCGAGGACAATCAGTGGGAGCGCGCGATCTCGGTGATCCGTGGCCTGCTCACCCTCGACAGCGACATCGGCGACCAGGCGCGCTTCAAGAAGGTGCTCGCGCTCTACGAGCAGGCCGTCGCGAGCAAACACCTCGACGACTTCCCGCCGCAGGCGATCGCGCTGGCGACCCGCATCAAGGACTCGGATCTCGCCAGCCGCGTCGCGGCGATGATCGGCGACGCCTACACCCGGCTCGGCAAGCTCGAGCAGGCGGCGGATGCCTATCGGGGGATCCTGCGGTGAACCGCGCGCTCGTTCGCGCTGCCCGGATCGGTGTGGTCGCGTTCGCGGCCGCCGCGTTGCGGGCACAGGTCGGGCAGGATCCGCAGGAGGAGTGGGGGCGGACGCAGCACCGGCTCGAGCAGAATCGCGCCGAGGTGGACCGCCTGGTCGACATGCGCTTCCGGCACGACCTCGGCCTTCCCGGCGAGGACGATCCGACGATGCCGCGCAAGGGTGCGATCTCGACGATCCAGAAGGAACAACTGCTGCGCGAGCTGCGCGAGCAGGATGGTCACACCGCGTCGCTGCTCAGTCGTTTCAATTCGCTGAAGAGCCAGCTCGACTCGCTGCGCACCGAAGCGCAGGCCCGCGAGCAGCGCTCGCAGGAGGAGGCGTTCGTCGTGGTGCCTTCGGCCGGCAGTGCGCAGCGCTCGAACGGCGGCGACTTCGCGATGCCGGCGGTGGAGTCCGGCCGCGGTGGCATCGAATCGCCCGGCAACCAGCACCCCGGTGTCACGGCGCCGTTCGGCGGCGCGCCGAACGACCCGCGCTCGCAGGGCACCTCACTGCTGTCGCCGACGATCGCGCTCGGCCGCGTGCGTGGCCAGATCCGCGGCTCCGAGGACCACCTGCGCGTCGCGCAATCCCTGTTCAAGGCCGGGCAGGCGTTGATGGACGAGGCCGAGCGCCTGCGCGAGGAACGCGCCGAGGCGGCCGCAACCGAGCTCGACGCGCGTGCCAAGCAGCGCCTCGAGCGTGCGATCGTCGAACTCGACCCGCTGCTGCAGGCGGCCACGCCGCCGTACCCGGCACTGTTCTGCCAGGGCCGGTGCCTCGAGCTGTTGTTCCGCTTCTCGGTCCGCTACGAGGGGCTCTCGCTGCGCACGTCGACGCGGTTGTTCCAGCAGCGCGAGCAGGAGGTTCGCGATCCGTTCCTGGCGATCGCCGCGCGCGACGTCACGAAGTCGGGTGCCGGCAATTCGGTCGAGCAGCTCGGCGCCTGGGGTATGGCCGCCAATGCCGCCGTCGAGCACTTCCGGTGGATGAACCAGCATGGCTCCTACGAACCGGTGACGCCGATCGAGAGCATCACGTGGCCCGGCGAGAAGGACCGGTGAGCGTCGACGAGCTGCAGCTGCAGCGCGGCTTCGAGCAGTTCGTCAGCGCGGCGAAGGAGCTCGAGTCGGGCTACCGGGAGCTCAAGGCTCGCGTCGCGGCGTTCGACGAGGAACGCGAGTCGGTGTTCGCGGCGTTGCCGATCGGACTCGTGGCCCAGCGCGGCGAGGTGACTCGGATCTGCAATCGCGAGGGCGAGCGCCTGTGTGGGCTCGGTCGTTCGGTCGGGGTCGACCTCGCGGCGCATCCGGGCGGCGACGTGCCGGTCGGCGACGGGCTCGTGCGCGTCCGTCGCGTCGACCTGCCGGACGGCGAGCTGGCGATGTTGGAGGACCGTTCGCGGGTCCGCGAACTCGAACGCGAGGTCGACCGCCTCGATCGGCTCGCGGGACTCTCCGAGCTTGCGCTCGGGATCGCTCACGAGATCAAGAACCCGCTCAACGGTGTGCTCGGCTTCGCCGACATGCTCGAGCGCTGCGAGGATCCCGATGCCGCGCGGCGCTACGCCGGCCGGATCGTCGCCGGCGTGCGACAGGTCGATCACATCGTGAAATCGCTGCTCGGCTTCGCGCGGCCCGAACGCAGTCGGACGCGCGCGCTGCCGGTGGCCGCGATCGTCGCCGAGGCCATCGCGGTGTCCGGCATCGCGCCGGCCAACGTCGACGTCTCGGGGCAGGGCGAGCTGCGGGCCGACGCCGACGCGCTGGCACGGGTGTTCGGGAACCTGCTGCGCAATGCGGTCGAGGCCCGCGCCGACGCGCATGTCACGGTCCAGGTCGAGCGGCGCGGCGCATGGCTCGAGATCACCGTCGCCGACGACGGGCCCGGCATCGCCGCCGAGCTGTCGGCGCGCGCGATGGAGCCGCTGGTCTCGACCAAGGAGCGCGGCACCGGACTCGGCCTGTCGTTGTCCTCGCGGGTGCTCGCGTTCCTCGGCGGCGATCTCCGTCTGTTGAACCCGGGCGAGCCCGGTGCCCGGTTCCTGGTGCGCGTTCCGGTCGAGGAAGCGCCGTGACCCGACGACTCGAACGTGTGCTGCTCGCCGACGACGAGCCGCTGTCGCGCGACTTCCTGGAAGAAGCGCTGCGTGCGCTCGGCTACGAGGTCCACGCCTGCGCCGACGGCCGCGCCGCGATCAGGGCACTCGGCGACCGCAGCTTCGACCTCGTCGTCACCGATCTCAAGATGCCGCACGCTGACGGCATGGCGGTGCTGGCGGCCAGCAAGGCGGCGGATCCGGATCGGCCCGTGGTGCTCGTCACCGCGCACGGCACGCTGCACGTCGCGGTCGATGCGATGCGCCAGGGCGCCGATGACATCCTCGAGAAACCGATCGTGATCGGCGATCTCGAGCTCGCGCTGACGCGTGTGCTCGATCGGCGCCGACTGCTGCGCGAGAACCGTTTCCTGCGCGACCAGCAGATCGGCGGCGAGATGATCGTCGCCTCCGCGGCGATGCAGCAGATCGTCGAGCTCGTGCGACGCGTGGCGCCGAGCACCGCCTCGGTGCTGGTGCGCGGCGAGAGCGGCACCGGCAAGGAGTGCATCGCGGCGATGGTGCACCGCTCGAGCGATCGCTCCGGTGGACCGTTCGTCAAGCTCAACTGCGCGGCGATCCCGGAGGCACTGCTCGAGAGCGAGCTCTTCGGCCACGAGGCCGGCGCGTTCACCGGCGCGGCCAAGCGGCGCATCGGCCGCTTCGAGCTCGCCGATGGCGGCACGCTGTTCCTCGACGAGGTCGGCGAGATGTCGCCGGCGATGCAGAGCAAGCTGCTGCGAGTGTTGCAGGAGGGCGAGTTCGAACGGGTCGGCGGCAACCAGACCGTGGCGGTCGACGTCCGGATCGTCGCGGCGACGAATCGCGACCTCGCCGCCGAGGTCGCGGCCGGCCGTTTCCGCGCCGACCTGCTCTACCGTCTCGACGTCGTGCCCGTGCTGCTGCCGCCGCTGCGCGAACGCAGCGAGGACATCCTGCCGTTGGCGCACCACTTCCTGCGCGACGACGTCGCGCTCGAGGACGACGCGGCGGAGTGCCTGCTGGCACACGCCTGGCCGGGCAACGTCCGCGAGCTGCAGAACGTGATGCAGCGCGTCGGTCTGCTGCACGACGACGGTCGCGTCACCGCCGCCGTGATCCGCCGCTGGCTGGTACCGGAACCGGCGCGCGAGAAGACCGTCGTGCTCGAGGTCGGCGATCCGTACGCCGCGCTGGTCGGGCGCACGCTCGCCGAGGTCGAACGCGAGCTCGTGCGGCGTTCGCTGCGGCAGTGTGGTGGCAATCGCAAGCGCACCGCGGAACTGCTCGGAATCAGCGTGCGGACGCTGTTCAACCGGCTTCAGGGCGACGACTGCGACAGCGCGGTAGCATCACCGCGATGACGCCGCCGAAGGGTGCGAAGGCGCCGATTCCGATCGGCCCGCTGACGGGCAAGCGCACGCCGCTGCGGCGGCTGTTCGCGCGCACCTGTGCGGCGGTGAACCGCACGCTCGATCTGCTGCCGGGGTCGCGCTGGCTGCACGGGCGGGTCCAGCGCACGCTCGAGATGCCCGATCTCGAGCTCCGGCTCGCGGCCGATGCGGCGCACGGTCTCGATGGCCTGCGGCTCGCGTTCGTCTCCGATGTGCACGCCGGCAGCTTCATGAACGGGCGCGACCTGGCGGCGATCTTCGAGCGGATCGCGGCCGCGCGTCCCGACCTCGTGCTGTTCGGGGGCGATCTGATCAACACCCGGGAGCGCGAGCTGCTGCTTTTCCGAGATGCGCTCGCCCGACTCGAGCCGCGCCACGGCATGTTCGCCGTGCCCGGCAATCACGATCATTTCTTCGGGCGGGACATCGGGCTGTGGACTTCCTTTCTCCGGAGCCACGGCGTCGAGGTGCTGCTGAACCGCGGCCGCCGCATCGTGCACGGCGAGGCGACGCTCTGGCTCGCCGGCGTCGACGACCTGACCGAGGGCGAACCCGACATCGCCGGTGCGCTGGCCGGCCGGCGCGACGGCGAGCCGGCGATCCTGCTGAGCCATCACCCGGACTTCTTCTTCGAGGCGGCGGCGGCCGGCGTCGAGCTGACGCTGTCGGGTCACACCCACGGCGGCCAGATCCGCGTCGCCGGGCGAGCGCCGATCCATCACAGCCGCTTCGGCTACGAGCAGGGCTGGTTCGAGGTCGACGGCTGCCGGCTCTACGTCGGCCGCGGCGTCGGCGTGACCGTGCTGCCGCTGCGCATCGGCGCGCCGCCCGAGATCCCGTTCGTGACGCTGCGGGCAGGCGTCGAATGCAGCGCCGACGCCGCTATGCTCGACCGCCGTGCAGACCCGGCTCCATCGCGTTCGCCAACGGCGTGACCTCGGCGGCGGCTCGTTCGCCCTCGAGATCGACGGTCCGATTCCGCCGACCGGCGCGGGTCAGTTCTTCATGCTGCGGACTCCCGAGCGCTGGCCCGTGCTGCTGCCGCGGCCGTTTTCGCTCTACGACCGCGGCGCCGACGGCGAATGGGGCAGCTTCCTGATCAAGGGCGTCGGCCCCGGCACCAACGCGTTGCTCGATGTCGATCCGGGCGAGGAGATCGTCGCGACCGGGCCGCTCGGTCGCACGTTCCCGACCGACGTCGCCGATCCGGTCTGCATCGCCGGTGGCGTCGGCCTCGCACCGTTCCTGCTGCTGGCGCGCGCGGCCGCGCAACGCGGCGAACGGTTGCGCCTGCTGTTCGGCGGTCGCGATCGCGGCGCGCTCGCCGGCCTCGAGGACTTCGAGCCGATCGCGCGCGTCTGGACCTCGACCGACGACGGCAGCCACGGCCACCACGGCCTCGTGACCGCGCTGCTCACCGAGCTGCTCGCGCGCGGTGAAGTCGCGGCGGGTAACACCGTCTTCTGTTGCGGCCCCGATCCGATGATGCACGCGGTCGCAGCGCTCTGCGCCGAGCGCGACCTGCGCTGCTTCCTCAGTCTCGAGACCTACATGGCGTGCGGCTACGGCGTCTGCAACGGCTGCACCGTCGAGGTCACCGGCGAGCGTTTCGGCGGCTGGCCATACTCCAAGACCTGCCTCGAAGGCCCGGTCTACGAGGCCTGCGAGCTGCGATAGCGATCTCAGCCGGGGATGGCGTGGCGCTTGAGGGTCGCGAGCGGAACGAAGTCGAGGGTGCGTTCGTGGGTCGACTCGAGCACGACGCGCGGCGCCTTGCCTTCCTCGTGGGCCTCGAGCCAGCGCGCCGCGCACAGGCACCAGCGGTCGCCGGGCGAGAGCCCCGGAAAACCGAACTCGGGGCGCGGCGTCGAGAGGTCGTTGCCGGCGGCCTGCGAGAACGCCAGGAACTCCGCCGTCATCTCGGCGCAGACGGTGTGCACGCCGACGTCCTCGCCGGCGGTGTTGCAGCAGCCGTCGCGGAAGAAACCTGTGACCGGATCCCGGCTGCAGGGCTTGAGCTCACTGCCCAGGACGTTGCGGGCGGTCCGTTGCTGCGTGTCGGGCATCACCCGACGATAGATCGGATCGCCGCCGATCGACAGCCTCAACGCGTCGCCGGCAGCCGGACCTCGTGGCCGGGGCGCGCCGCGAAGCGCTCGACGTGCGGCGCGCCGCCGGCGTCGGACCAGAACAGCGCGTATTCGCCCGCAGCCAGTCGCTCGGGCTCGCCGTCGATGCGGACATCGAGGTCGGTGCGGATGGCGTAGAGTTCGCGGTCGGACTGCGGCTCGTCCGCGCGCACGAGCGTCGCGGGTTCCGGCAGCAGCACCTGTCCGAGATCGCACGGCGTCGCGCCGTCGACCCAATGGCGCCCGGCGTCGACCGTGCCGGTCGCCGGATGGTGAACGATCACGCGGTACCAACCGGCGGGAACGTGATCGACGACCCATGCCGAACCGCTCGCCGCCGCCGGCAGCGCCGTTCCGACCGCGTGATCGAGGTTCCAGACCTGCACGATCGTCCTGCCGACATCGTCGTCGAGTCCCGGCGGCAGGCTCGGCGTGACCCGCAGCTCGCTCGCTCCGCCCTCTGCGTGCAGCAACAGGGGCCCAACGTCGCAGAGCACGTCTGCCGCGACCGCGACCGGGAAGCGCAGCGAGCCGCACCAGACGCGCACGGTTCCGACCGTGCCCGGCAGGTTGGCGAACGCGAACGTGCCGTCGTCGGCGGTCTCGGTGCGATCGCACCACGAACCGTCGGCGGCGTGCCACGTCACGCGCAGCTTGGCGACGGCCGCGCCATTGGCCGCCGCGACGCGACCGCGCACGGTCGAGCCGCGATGGAGATTCAGCGTCACCGGCGTCGTTCCAGTCGTCGTGATCGCGCGTGCGGTGGCGAGGCCGCGTGCGTCGCCGCCGGCACGCACGGTGAACTCGCCGCGCTGGAGTTGGTCGAACTCGAAGTGGCCCTGCTCGTCCGTTCGCCAGCGCAGGAACGGCTTGCCGCCCGCATCGAGCAGCTGGACCGGCAGCTCGCGTGCGGGCTCGCCGTCTTCGCCGTAGACCGTGCCCGCAACGCTCGTCGTGCGCTCCGTCGCGTCGGGCGCCGCTTCCGTCGCGCTCGTCGAGAGCATCAGTTGGACGGCGGCGCTCTGCGTCCGACTCTCGATGTATCGCAAAACGGTGTTGTCGGCGCGGACGACGGCGCTGCTCTGCGGGGCAGGGCCGATCCCGAACCGCGCGAATGGGTGCATCCCCGGTCCGAATCGGGGTGCCGAGGTGGTCGTCACTCCGTTCGAGAAGTAGTTCGTGATCGCGATCTCGTACAGCACCGCGGGCTGCCCAGCGGCTCGCTTCGGCAGGCGCATCGCTGGGCTCGGCGACTCGGCGAGCAGGGTCACTGTGGTCTCGGCGCCGTCGCGCAGCTCGATGCGTCGCAGGACCCCGTCGGGTTCCTGGACCAGGACCTCGCCGCTGGGCGTGCGTGATGGCCAATTCACGCGGACGATGCCGTCGGCGTCTGAGGCGTCGGGGGCGGAGTTGAACGGGCAGCCGTCCGGCGCGAGGCGCAGCGTCTGTCCCGCGACCGCCAGGCCGAGCTCGTCGACGAAGCGCACCTTCAGCGCGAACGTGTAGGGGTGGGCGAGCCAGGTCGGCGACGCGGCCGTCGAGGTGCCGTCCACCGCGGTCACGGCGGTGCGCTCGCGGTCGGTCTCGTTCGCGACTGCCGCAGTCGTCGCCGTCGCACGCTGTCCCACGTTGGTGCCGGCAACCGCTTGCGGCACCGGCTCCTCACCGAACCCGAACAGGCAGATCCCGAGCGCGCCCAGCACGCCGGCGGCGAGCAGCGCCTTCGTCGTCGTTCCCATCAGCAGAGCTCCTGTCGTCCATGCGATCCCGGCCGCCGAACCGAACGGCAGCGCGAGCGTGCCGGCCAGTGCGAGGCGCCAGCGGTCGCGGTCGCCGCCGGCCATCCGGTCGAGTCGAGCCCGCAGCAGCGCGAGGCCGCGCTGCAACCGGCTCTTGACGGTGGCGAGGTTGGCGCCGGTGCGGCGCGCGATCACGCGCGGCGGCAGGTCCTCGAAGTAGCGCAGGAAGACCGTCGTCTGGTACGGCTCCTCGAGCGCGAGCACGGCCTCGGTCACGGTGCGGAGCACTTCGCGTCGGCTCGCCGCCTCGGCTGCCGTGGGCCGATCATCGCGTTCGTCACCGGGTCCGGTGCGCTCGCGTTCGCGCCGCTCTCGCCGGCGCTCGGTGCGGCGCCACTGCCGTGCGAAGTTGATCGCGGTGCGCCGCAGCCAGCCGCCGAGTGGACCGGGCGCGAGATCGCGGCTCGCGACCGCTTGCCGCATCGTGTTCTGGACGATGTCCTCGGCGGCGTGGGAGTCGCCGACGAGATCGCGCGCCACGAGCCGCAGCCCGCGGGCGTGCCGCAGCAGCTCGCGTTCGAACGCGCCGTCGTCGCCGATCTCGTTCCGATTCGTCATCGCGCCGGTCCAGACCATGCCACGACGCGCGGATCGGATGCGGCCGCCGCGAAAAAACCGCGGCTACTTCGGTTCGCCGTCGATCTGCTGCAGCGGGAACGTCGCCGACGGCACGTGCTCGCGCGCGATCAGCGCGAGCAGCTCCGCGACCCGTTCGGGCCGTTCGGCGGCGAGGTCGTGCTGCTCGCTCGGGTCGGCTGCGAGGTCGTAGAGTTCGGTCACGATCGGGCCGGGCTGCAGCTGTCGGCGCAGCAGCTTCTCGTTGCCGAGCCAGATCGCCTGCCAGCCGCGGTAGCCGGCGAACTCGCGGTAGAGGAAGTCGCGCGCCGGCTGTGCCCCGCCGCGCAGGGTCGCGACGAAGCTGATCCCGTCGCAGCTCGACGGCGCCTCGGCGGCGCACAGCTCGGCGAAGGTCGGCAGCCAGTCCTCGAAGCCGGTGACGCGGTCGCAGGTCGAGCCGGCCGCCACCACGCCCGGCCAGCGCACGATCATCGGTACCCGCACACCGCCCTCGTACATCGAGCCCTTGCGGCCGCGCAGCTCGCCGCAGGACTCGAAGAAGTCGACGTCGGTGCCGCCGACCGGGCTGTGGGTCGCGCCGTTGTCGCTGGTGAACACCACGATCGTGTCGTCGGTGAGGCCGAGTTCGTCGATCACGTCGAGCAGCTCGCCGACCGAGCGATCGAGCCGGGTGATCATCGCGGCGTAGGCCGCGCGCGGCTTCTGCTGTGGCGTGTAGCCGTGGCCGCCGGTGTAGGGCGTCTCCTCGAACTCGCCGTCGTAGGCCGCGATCTCGGCCGGCGGCACGTGCAGCGCGAGGTGCGGGATGACCGACGGGTAGTAGAGGAAGAACGGGCGCTCGCCGTTCGCGCGCAGGAACGCCTTCGCCGCCGCCAGGATGCGGTCGGGGGCGTAGTCGGTGCCGAGGAAGCGCGCGTAGCTCTTCGGGTCGTTCGGGTCCTCGTCGGGCTTCAGCCGGCCGCCGCGCGCGACCTCCGGGTCGTTGTTCAGCGGCAGACGGCGGTCGTCGTCCCAGAGGTACGACGGCCAGTACGAGTGCGCGTGCCGTTGGCAGTTGTAGCCGAAGAAGTGGTCGAACCCGCGCCGCAGCGGGTCGCCGGTCGAGCCGATCGGACCGAGGCCCCATTTGCCGTAGCCACCGGTGGCGTAGCCGGCGGCATGCAGCACCTCCGCCATCGTCGTCTCGCCGGCCGGCAGCGGCCACTGGCCTTCGGGCTTCTGCTCGCGATTGTCGCGTACCGCGGCGTGGCCGGGGTGCTTGCCGGTCATCAGCACGCAGCGCGACGGCGCGCAGACCGGCGAACCGCAGTAGTGCCGCGTGAAGCGCATGCCCTCGGCGGCGAGGCGATCGAGCCGCGGCGTCCGGATCTTCTCCTGACCGAAGCAGCCGAGCTCGCCGTAGCCGAGGTCGTCGGCCATCACGAACACGATGTTCGGCGTCGCCGGGCGCGGTGAGGCACCGGACCCTGCCGCGGTATCGGATTGGGCGGCCAGCCACGCGGTGGCGAGCACGAGGACGACGGCAAGGCGATACGGGAGCATCGGACCGAGGATAGCGACCGGCCTGCCGTGCGGAACGGCGCATCGGTGTCGCGGGGCTCAGCGGCCCGGTTGGGCTCGCACCGGCAATCCGCTATCTTCACCGCGCTGCCCTCCGCCATTCAGCCCCCCAATCGCCGCACCCGACAGTGACACCGCCAAGACTCGTCGTTCCGGGCATCGCGCTCGCGCTCGCCTGCACGTCCGCACTGCGTGCCCAGTGGGTCACCTTCCGCGACGAGACCGCCACGCGGTTGGTCGCGGCGGCCGGTGTCGGCGCCGCCGATCCGGAGGAGAAGGACTTCGCCTGGGCCGACTTCGACAAGGACGGCGACATCGACCTGGTGTGCGTGCGCAAGGAGCCGTTCACGAGCTCCGGCCGGTTCCCGAACGTGCTCTTCATGAACGAGAACGGCGTGCTCACCGACCGTACGGCCGCGCTCGCGAGCGCCTCGACCGTGCCGGGCAGCAGCGGTTTCCTCGACGCCACCAACGATCGCGACGTCGTCGTCGTCGACGTCAACGGTGACACCTGGCTCGACCTCGTGACCGCGACGACGCTGAGCGCGGGTCAGCCGCAGTACATCCGGGTGCCGCGGGTCTACATCAACCAGGGGCTCGACCCCCAGAACGTCTGGCAGGGATTCCTCTACGACGATGCGACCCGCATCGACGACATCGCGTCCGGCTGGCAGGGGGTGCACCGGTTCTGCTCCGTGAGCGCCGGCGACATCGACGGCGACGGCGACCAGGACCTCTACTTCGGCGACTACGAGCAGGGGGGCAACCGTCCGATCGACATCAACGATCGGCTGCTGATCAACGACGGCACCGGTTACTTCACCGACCAGTCGGCGCAGCGCATGAGCGTGACGATGCTCGAGTCCTCGTTCGCGATGTCGACCGGCATCGCCGACATGAACCTCGACGGCAAGCTCGACATCGTCAAGGACGACGCGCTCAACGCGCCGCAGGGCATCTCCATCAGCTACAACGACGGCAGCGGCGGGTTCGGGTTCTTCGGCACCTACGCGATCGTCTACAGCGTCACGCCGTATCACTTCGCGATCGGCGACCTCAACAACGACGCGCTGCCGGACATGGTCGTCACCGACGACAGCGACGATCGCTACCAGCTCCACGCCGGCGTGGTCAACGGCGTCGCGACGTTCGCGCCGTCGAAGAAGTTCTCGTTCACCGGCGGCGGCGCCGACGACGGCTTCGGCGGCAACAACTTCATCGCCGACCTCAACAACGACGGCTGGAACGACGTCATCATCACCGACATCGACGTCGACATCGCGGGCTACAACCGCCGCTGCCACATCTACCGCAACCTCGGCGACGCGCCCGATGTCACGCTGCAGGAACAGCAGCAGAACGGCGAGGTCTGCGGTATTCCGACCGGCGAACTCGTGGCATCGCACGACGTGGCGGTGTTCGACATCGACGGCGACGGCTGGCTCGACATGGTGCTCGGCCGCGCCGTCGGCCTGCGCGTGTTCATGAACGATCCGCCGATCGGCATGACGCTCGCCTATCCGGCCGGTTTGATCGTGCGGCAGGCGCCGGGCAGCGTGCAGACGCTCTACGTCGCGGCGACCGGCATCGGCGGCGTGCAGCCGATGGCCGGTACCGGCGTGCTGCACTACTCGATCAACGGCGCGCCGTTCCAGTCGAGTCCGATGCGCGACGAAGGGCCGGGTCAGTTCTCGGTCAAGCTGCCGCGGCTGCTGACCTGCGGCGACAAGCTGCGCTACTACCTGGCGGTCGACGACACGCTGTCCAATACCTACCTCGACCCACCGACCGGACCCGCCGATTTCTACGAGTCGGTCGGGGCGACCGGCGAGGCGACGGCGTTCGAGGACAACTTCGAGGGCGCGCCGAACGGCTGGATCGTGGTGAACGATCCGAGCCTCACGGCCGGTGCCTGGGAGATCGCGGATCCCAATGTCACGGTCAATCTCGGGCAGGTAGCGGCGCCGTTCGACGACGCCGAGGGCGCGTCGGCGTCCTTCTGCTTCGTGACCGAGAACGGCCCGCCCGGCGCGCAGGCATTCCAGAACGACGTCGACGGCGGGCCGACCGACCTGATCTCGCCGCCGTTCGATCTGCAGGGTTCCGACGGGTTCGTGAGCTACGCGCGCTGGTTCTACTCCGACAACGGCGACACGCTCGAGGTCGCGATCTCGCCCGACGGCACGCCCGGCAGCTGGGTGACGGTCGAGACCGTGAGCTGGACCGCCGGGGTCAACGCCTGGAACGTCGTCAGCTTCCGGGTCAGCGACTACATCACGCCGAGCGCGAACGTCAGGGTCCGCTTCCGCACCGCCGACCTCGGCACCGCGGGCGTCACCGAGGCCGGCGTCGACGTCTTCCACGTCACCGCCTACCTCTGCGAGTGCGCGCCGATCTGTCAGCTCGACGTCGGCCTGCAGGGGCCCGGCACCGCGACGTTCAACGGCTTCATCGACACCGGCGGCGCGGGGCCACCGTCGGTCGACTTCGTCGTCGAAGGCGCGCCACCGGCCGCACCGGGTTGGATCCTCGCCAGCTTCGACCTCGATCCGGCGCCGGCGTTCGGCGGTTCGGTCATCGATCTCGAGCCGTTCGTGATCCTGCCGTTCCTCGCTGATGCGCAGGGTTCCTATGGGCTCTACGGCGTCACCGGCGGTTTCGGTCCGCTGACGTTCTACGCTCAGAGCGTCTACCTGCAGGCCGGTCTGCCCCAGGGCGTCGGGATCACCAACGGCCTGCGCATCGAGTTCCCCTGAGAGCCGCATCGTGACCGCCCGATATCGCTCCGTGTTCCCGTTCGCGGCCGCGCTGCTCGCTGCCGCCGGCATCGCTCAGAACGCGCCGCAGCCGCCGATGGGGGCGCCGCTGTCTGGCCTCACCGCTGCCGAGGCGGCGCGCTTCGAGGACGGCGGCGCCGACTTCCGCCACGTCTTCCAGATCGCCGAGGGGCTCGGGCCGATCTTCAACCAGAACGCGTGCTCGACCTGCCACAACAACCCGATCGGCGGGCCGGGCTCGATCAAGGTCACGCGCTTCGGCTCCTACAACCCGAAAGGCGGCGGCTGGAACCCGCTCGCGAACCTCGGCGGCTCGCTGCTGCAGGCCAACACGATCGACGTGCAGTGCAGCGAGATCGTGCCGGCCGCCGCGAACGTGCAGGCCCAGCGCGTGACCACGTCGACTCTCGGCATCGGCCTGATCGAGGCGATCCCGGACGCCGATTTGCTCTACTGGGTCGCGAACCCGCCGAGCCCGAACGTCAGCGGCCGCGCCCACATGACGGTGCCGCCCGAGACGCCGAACGGCCCACCGCGCGTCGGCCGCTTCGGTTGGAAGGCGCAGCTCGCGACCGTGCTGGGTTTCGCCGGCGACGCGGCGGTGATGGAGATCGGCATCACCAATCGGTTGTTCGCGACCGAGAACGCGCCGAACGGCAACGTCGCCGCGCTCGCGCTGTGTGACAACGTGCCCGATCCCGAGGACGGTCCCGACCCGTACGGTCGGCACTTCATCGATCGCGTCACCAACTTCCAACGCTACCTCGCCCCGCCGCCGCAGACACCGCGCTCGGGCACCGGCGGCGAGGCGCTGTTCGCCGCCGTCGGTTGCACCGATTGTCACATCGCGTCGTTCACGACCGACTCGGATCCGGCGCTCGAGGTCGTGTTGCGCGGCGTCGCGATCCGGCCGTACTCCGACTTCCTGCTGCACGACATGGGCCTCAACGCCGACTTCATCGGGCAGGGCCAGGCCGAGGTGCAGGAGATGCGCACGCCGCCGTTGTGGGGCGTGCGCAACCGCGATCCGCTCTGGCACGACGGCCGCGTCGCCGGTGGCACGCTCGCGTCGCGTCTGCTCGGGACCGGTGGCGTGATCGATCTGCACGCCGGTTTCGGCAGCGAGGCGATGGCGTCCGCGACGCTGTTCCAGGCGTTGTCGGCGAGCGACCAGATGCTGGTCGTCGCGTTCCTCGACTCGCTCGGCAAGCGTGAGTTCGACGGCAACGGCGACGGTCGCGTCGATCGGCTCGACTGGGCGATGTTCGTCAGTGCGCGCGGGCCCGGCGTGACGCCGGACGACCCGCGCGCGGTCTTCGATTTCGATCGCGACGGTGACGTCGACGTCGACGACTACGACGTCATGGGCCTGGTCTACGAGGAGGATTGCAACGGCAACGGCGTCAGCGACCTGCTCGACCTGCAGACCGGCTACAGCCAGGACGCCAACTACAACGCGCTGCCCGACGAGTGCGAGTACTGTCAGACCGACCTCGGCTTCGGAGGCGGTGGCACGCTCGCGCTCTCGGTGTGCGGCGACGACCTGACGCAGCCCGGTTCGCGCGCTTCCGTCGTCGTCAAGGGCGCCGCGCCGCTGGCCCAGGTCTTCCTCGTCGCCTCGTTGGCGCAGAGCCAGACGCCGTGGCCGATCGTGCCGAACGAGCTCGTGGTGCCGGCGCTGCCGGCGGTGCTCGCGGCGCACATCGGCGACGCCAGCCCGGCCGGCGAGTTCCACTTCGTCGTCGCCGCCTTCGGCGGTTCGCAGTCGCTGACGTGGATCTGCCAGGCCGCGGGTCTCGACGGCACCGACCTCGACATGTCGAACGCGGTCGCGGTGCAGATCGCGTTCTGAGCGGTGGCTCCGCTCCCGCTCCTCGGCTGCCTCGTCGCCGTGACCGTCGCGGTGTGCTCGACCGCGCAGGCGGCGCCATCCCCGACCGCGGAACCCGGCGAGCTCACGCCGCAGCAGATCGCCGCCCGGATCGATCCGGATACCGACGCCGCGACCTGGCGCGCCGAGGCGCTCGCAGCGCGCGCGGGCGACCGACTCGCCCTGTGGTTCGACGCGCTGGTGCGCGAGCGATCGATCGAACCGCCGCTGCCGGCCGCCGTCGCGGCGCTGCGCGAGTGGGCGACACCGTTCGCCGGCGACGACGCGCGCGTCAAGGTGAAGGTGCTCTCGGCCGAGCTCGACCGCGATGGTGCCCTCGGCGGTGGCTTCGTGACGATCGCGCGCATCGAGGCATTCGGCGGCGGCGCGGGCCCGCTTGCCCAGGAGGTCGGCGAATGGCGCGTTCGCTGGCGGGTCGGCGACGGCGACGCGCTCGAGCTCGACGCGATCGAGCGGCTCGGAGGCGAGCTGCGCCGCAGCCCGGCGCGCTGGTTCGAGGACAGCACGAGCCGGCTGCTGCCGCGCCCGCTGCGCGAACGCGAGGACCTCCGGTTCGGCGGCGAGTACTGGCCCGAGCACCTCGATCACGTCGGCGAGACCACACGCATGGGCCACCAGGGGCTCGCGGTCGGCGACGTCGACGGCGACGGTCGCGAGGATCTCTATGTCGCGATGCCGAACGGGCTGCCGAACCTGCTGCTCCGCCGCCGGCCCGACGGCCGGTTCGAGGACACTGCCGCCGCCGCCGGGGTCGCCTGGCTCGACGACACCAAGGGTGTGCTGCTGGTCGACATCGACGGCGACGGCGACGACGACCTGCTCGCCGCGATCGGGCCTTTCGTGCTGATCGCGACCAACGCCGACGGGCGGTTCACACCGAGCGCGCGGCTGCAGGCGCCGACGGGTGGCGCGTTCTACCACCTCGCGGTCGCCGACTGCGACGGCGACGGCGACCTCGACCTCTACGGCTGCCGCTACGTCGAAGAGGCCTATGCGGTCAGCGTGCCGATGCCGTACCACGACGCGAACAACGGCCCGTCGAACGTGCTGTTTCGGAACGACGGCGAGGCGGGCTTCGTCGACGCGACCGCCGAGCTCGGGCTCGATCAGAACAACACGCGCTTCAGCACCGCCGCCGCGTGGGCCGACTACGACGGCGACGGCGACCAGGATCTCTACGTCAGCAACGACTTCGGCCGCAACAACCTCTACCGCAACGACGGCGGCCGTTTCGTCGACGTCGCCGCCACCGCCGGCGTCGAGGACCAGGCCGCCGGCATGGGGGTCGCGTGGGCCGACTGCGACGGCGACGGTGATCTCGATCTCTACGTCACCAACATGTTCTCGTCGGCCGGTCACCGCATCGCGGCGCTCGAGCGCTTCCAGCCCGGCATGCCTGCGGCCGAACGCCGCGCGCTGCAGGAGCTCGCGTTCGGCAATTCGCTGTTCACCAACCGTGGTGACGGCACATTCGAACGCGTCGCCGATCCGAGCGTGCGCATGGGCCGGTGGGGCTGGGGTGCTCGCTTCGCCGATCTCGACGACGACGGCAACGAGGACATCGTCGCGCCGAACGGGTTCCTGACCGGCGCCCATTCGGCGGCCGACTGTTGAAGCGTGTTCTGGCGGCGCGTGGCGTCGCAGTCACCTTCGATCACGGCGGACGCTGCCGCACTCGCCGACCCCGCGTCCTACCTCGCGGGCTGGGCCGCGCTCGCCGAGCTCGTCGACCGCGGCTACTCGTGGAGTGGTCACGAGCGCCACTGCGTGTTCGTGAATCGCGGGGGGGCTGCGGGCTTCGCCGATGTCTCGGCGCTGTCCGGGCTCGACTTCGCCGACGACGGGCGGGCCTGCGTCGCGCTCGACCTCGACGGCGACGGCGATCGCGATCTCGTGTTCAAGAACCGCTCGGGACCGCAGCTGCGCATGCTCACCAACGTGCACGCGCCGGGCCGCGCGCTCGCGGTGCGACTTCGCGGCGTCGCCGGCAGCCACAACACCGGCGCGATCGGCGCGCGCGTCGAGCTCGTGGCCGGTGATCGGCGACTCGTGCGCTGCGTGACCGCCGGCGACGGCTACCTCGGCCAGGCGTCGCGTTGGCTGCATTTCGGACTCGCCGGCGTGCCTGCACCCGAGCGCCTGCGCGTGTGTTGGCCCGGCGGCGTCGAACAGGAGTTCGCGGTGCCGCCCGCGGCGCGGCGGCTCGTGCTGGTCCAGGGTGGTGCGGCGGCGGTCGAGGGCGCGTCGCCATCGCTGGTGCTG
>JAGQRB010000119.1 GCA_020425925.1 Planctomycetota bacterium | reverse complement strand
CCGAACGTGCCGACCCGCAGCGGCTCCCCGGCCAGACGCGCGGCGACCCGATCGCCGGGCGCCGGCACACGCAGGATGCCGTGCGGCACGACCTCGATCGCGCCCGGATACGGCGTGCACTCGCGCACGAGTCGCGCCGCGGTGTGGCTCGGCGCGGTGCAGACAGCGGCGAGTGCGAGATCGGCGGCGATCCGTCGGTCGCGTTCGGCGATCGCGCGAGCCACGGTCTCGCGGCCGACGCGGAGCTCGCGATCGACGCACTCGGCGCACGGCAGACGGTCGGCCGCCGACGGGCATACGACACCCGGGCTCGGCAGGCGGAAGTAGCGCGCACAGGTCGTCCAGAGGTCGTGGAAGGTCCAGACGATCGGAATGCCGAGCTCACGCGCGACGGCGACGCAGCCGGTGCCGAGCGCCGCCGTCGAGTGCACGTGCAGCACGTCGGGCCGTTCGCGCTCGAGCAGCTCGCGAACGAGCCCGATCAGGCGAGGTCGCACGAAGCCGGTGTTGTCCCATTCGTCCAGCCGCTTGTAGAGCCGGTGCACGACGACACCCTCGTGCTGCTCGACCGCGTGCTCGATCGGCGAGTCCGGCACGTCGCTGCTCGTGATCACGACGACTTCGACGCCACGCGCTCCGAACTCGCGCTCGAGCGCGGCCGTCACCTGCTCCGTGCCGCCGCGCGCCTCGGGCAGGTGATTGCTCGTCAGGAAACCGATCTTCACGACCAGAGCTCCGACGCCGCCTTCTTGAGGTGCGCGCGCTCGGCGTCGCGGAGGCCTCGGTTCGCGCGATGGCGCCGGCCGATCTTCCACCACTCCTCCCAGATCCGCAGCCGCACGCAGGCGCGGATCCAGAGGCGACCGATCGCGCCGTAGTGCTTGCCGTAGTAGGCGAAGCGGTTCTTGTGCCAGATCACCAGCATCTTCGCGAAGTTGCGCGTCGACGCGCCGCGATGGTGCATCACCTCGACGTCCGCGAGGTAGCGCGTGCGGCGCCCGCGGTCGCGCAGCCGCCGACTCAGGTCGACATCGTTGTAGAACAGGCTCAACTCCTCGTCGAGCCCACCGAGCTCGCGCCACTCCGCGAGCCGCATCAGGAAACACGCGCCCGGCGGCTGGTCGACGTCGCGCGACGTCAGGTGGTCGAAGTCGCGCATCAGATAGCGCGCCTGGATCCGGCTGCCGGGCCAGAACGTGCCCCACCACGAGTCGAAGCAGAGCGCGGTCGCGAGCGTCGGAAAGCGCTGGCAGGCGTGCTGCACCGTGCCGTCGGGATCGACGAGCTTCGGCGCGGCGGCGCCGTGGTCGGGGTTCTCACGCAGGAAGTCGACGAGCCGGTCGAGCGCACCCGGCCGCACCTCGGTGTCGGAGTTCAGCGTGCAGACGAACTCGCCCTTCGCGATCGCGGCACCTTGGTTGTTGCCGGCGGCGTACAGCCGGTTCTCGGCGTTCCGCAGCAGCGCGACCTGCGGGAAGGCACTGGCGATCGCATCGGGCGAGCCGTCGGCGCTGCCGTTGTCGACGACGATGACCTCACGCGCGTGACGCGGGCTCTCGGCGAACAGCGCGCGCAGACAGGCCAGCGTCAGCGCCTGCGTGTTCCAGCTCAGCACGACGACCGAGAGCACGGGCGCGCTCACGGCGACGCCTCCTGCTCGGCAGCCCGGGCGCGCTCCTCCCGCTCGCGCTGCTTCGCCTTGGCCTCCTCGGTGACGACCCCGAGATGCGACAGGCAGCGGTAGCGCCAGCGCCCGAGCTGCTCGAAGCGACCGTCGGTCAGGTCGTAGGCGGTGTAGAAGAACGTCGCGTAGTGGAAGTTCTGCCACATCGCGTCGTTCGGCGACCAGGTGCGGCCGCTCAGGAACATGCCGCCCGAGAGGTAGAACCGCGGGTCGAGCGACATCAGCAGCAGAAACCGCTCGCAATGCCGCGGCAGCTCGATCACCGGCCGCTCCGCACTCTCGCCGAGATCGATCGTCGGCCCGTGCGGGGCCTGCTTGCGCAACCGTGTGAACCACGGCGTCGTCGCCATCCAGTGCTGCCAGCGCAGCAGCCAGGCGCCGATCCGGCCGTACCACTTGCGGTAGTAGAGCTTTCGACTGACGTCGTGCCGCTGCCACATCGTCTCCGGATCGCTCATGCCCGAGCGGTTGACGAAGTGCGCGAGGTTGGCATCCGGCACCTGCGTGATCGTGCGGCCGGCGCGGCGGATCTTCACCGACAGATCGGCGTCCTCGTAGTAGAGCGGGTAGCGCTCGTCGAACAGTCCGATCGACTCGAAGAACGCGCGCTCGACGAGGAACAGGCAGCCCGACATCATCGGCAGCGCCAGCGGCCGTTCGGCCTGCCAGACCCGCAGCCAGCTCCTCGCCAGGCGCCGCGCATGCCAACGGCTGAGCCGTCGCGAGAACGCCGCGAACGTCGTCACGATCACGTCGGTCAGGGTCGGCAGCGTGTTCGGTGGCAGCCGGCCCGAGAAGCCGATGTCCCAGAAGCCCTTCGGCACCACGATGCCGGCGCGCCGATCGCTCTCGAGGTGACGCTGCAGCTTGCTGATCAGCTCCGGCGTGAACACCAGGTCGGGGTTGCTGACCAGGATCCAACGGCCGCGGCTGTGGGCGAACGCCAGGTTCATGCCCTTGCTGTAGCCGCCGTTCTCGTGGTGCAGGATCAGTCGGCCGGCTTCGGGGTCGCCCTGCTCTTCGGCGAGCAGACGCAGCTGCCGCTCGAGGGCCTCGACCTGACCCGGCTCGCGCGCCGGCGAGCAGTTGTCGACGACGATGCACTCGAACGGCATCGGCGAACCGTCGGGGCGCGTCGGACCGTGCTCGCGCAACGTGCGGACCGCCCCGATGCACTCGCGCCAGGTGTTGTAGTTGACGATCAGTACGGACAGCTCGGCCATCGGGTCGCTCGCTTCCTAGGATCGGCCTCCGCGCGGCGGGAGCAACACCCGGAGCGCGAAACGACGGCGACAGCGCCGTCCGAACGGTGTCATGGCGCGCAGGATCCGGTGCGTCGGGTCAGGCCTTCGGCGCGAGCTT
>JAGQRB010000118.1 GCA_020425925.1 Planctomycetota bacterium | reverse complement strand
CGACGCCGCCACCGCCGAGGTCGTGCTGATGGTGCTCGGCGGCAAGGTCAACCGCCAGCTGGTCGCGGCGCTGCAGCGGCAGGGTGTCGACGCGGTCGGCATCTCGGGCGCCGACGGCGCCACGTTCACCGCCGCGCCGCTGCTGCGCGCCGGCGTCGACCTCGGCTTCGTCGGCCAGGTCGGGAGCGTCGACCCCGGACTGGTCAACGCGCTGCTCGCGGCCGGTTTCGTGCCGGTGCTCGCGACCGTCGCGCCGGCTGCGCCCGCTGCGGACGGCGCCGAGCCCGCCGACCCGCCGTTCTACAACCTGAACGCCGACCACGCCGCCGGCCCGCTGGCGGCCGCGTTCGGCTGCGACGCGCTGCTCTTCCTGACCGATGTGCCGGGCGTGCTCGGCCGGGACGGCGAGGTGCTGGCGGCGCTGTCGGAGCGCGACTGCGCCGCGCTGATCGCGGCCGGCGTCGCGCGCGGCGGCATGCTGCCGAAGCTCGAGGCCGCGACGATGGCGCTGCGCGACAACCCGAACGCGCGCATCGTGATCGCGCCGGCCGACGGCGACGACTGCGTACGCCGCGCGCTGCAGCCGGGCACCGGCACGCGTTTCGTGACCGCCGAGGAGACCGCCTGAGATGGACGAGCCAAGGATGGACGAGACCGAACAGCACGTGATGCCGACCTACGCGCGCGCCGCCGAGGTCTTCGTCGCCGGCCGCGGCGCGACCGTCGTCGACCGCGACGGCCGTGAGTTCCTCGACTTCCTGGCCGGCATCGCGGTCAGCGCGCTCGGTCACGCGCACCCGGAGCTCAGCGCTGCCGTCGCCGACCAGATCGGCCGGGTCGCCCACCTCTCCAACCTGTTCCGCCATCCGTTCAGCGAGCAGGTCGCGGCGCGGCTGTGCGCCCACACCGCGATGGACGCGGTGTTCTTCACCAACTCGGGCACCGAGAGCATGGAGTGCGCCCTGAAGCTGGCGCGGCGCGCGATGGGGCGCCGCGGCACGCCGGCGCGGACCTCGTTCGTCGCGCTCGAGGGCGGCTTCCACGGCCGCACGCTCGGCGCGCTGTCGTTGACCCACGCCGAGAAGTACCGCGTGCCGTTCGGTCCACTGCTCGACGTCGCCTGGGTGCCGCCAGGCGATCTCGCCGCGCTCGAACGGTGCCTGCACGAACGCCTCCCGGCGGCGCTGGTGATCGAGCCGATCCAGGGCGAGGGCGGCGTGCGCGAGCTGCCCGGCGACTACCTGCGGGGCGCCCGCGAGCTCTGCGACCGCACCGGCACGATCCTGGTGCACGACGAGATCCAGAGCGGCTGCGGCCGCACCGGCCACTTCCTCGCGGCCCAGCACCACGACGTCACACCGGACGTTGTCACGATCGCGAAGCCGATCGCGGCCGGACTGCCGATGGGCGCCTGCCTGGCGCGCGGCGAGCTGGCGCACGTCTTCGACAAGGGCGACCACGGTTCGACGTTCGCCGGCGGCCCGCTGGTCTGCCGCGCCGCGCTGGTGTTCCTCGACGCGCTCGACGGCGGCCTGCTCGACAACGTCGCGGCGCGCGGCGCCGAGCTCCGCGCCGGCCTCGAGCGGCTCGCCGCCGAGCTGCCGGTGATCGCCGAGGTGCGCGGTCGCGGTCTGATGCTCGGCCTGCGGCTGCACCACTCGGCGGCGCTGGCCCAGCGCCGACTCTACGACGCCGGCCTGATCGTGAACTGCACCGCCGGCGACGTGCTGCGCCTGCTGCCGCCGTTCGTGGTCAGCAGCGCCCAGATCGACACCGCGCTCGGCCAGCTGCGCAGCGTGCTCACCGGCCTGCCGGCCAACCAGGAGACGGCATGACGACCACCACCGATTTCGGCCGCCTGTCGGTCCCGGACCTGCTCTGCACCTCGGCGCTGGACCGTGACGACCTGCAGCGGATCTTCGACACCGCGGCGGCGCTGAAGCGCGGCCGCGAGGTCCACACCGACGTGCTGCGCCACAAGCGCCTGGCGATGATCTTCGAGAAGGATTCGCTGCGCACGCGGTTCACGTTCGAGATCGGCATGCAGGACCTCGGCGGCAGCGCGACGTTCATGGACCACCGCGACGCGCGACTCGGATCGCGCGAATCGGTCAAGGACATGGCGAAGAACCTCGAGCGCTGGGCCCACGGCATCGTCGCGCGCACGTTCAAGCACAAGGTGCTCGAGGAGCTCGCCGAGCACGCCGGCGTGCCGGTGATCAACGGCCTGTCGGACTTCGTGCACCCGTGCCAGGCGCTCGCCGACTACTTCACGTTGACCGAGCGTTGGGGCGACCTCACCGGCCGCACGCTGACGTTCGTCGGCGACGGCAACAACACCTGCCACGCGCTGATCCACACCGCGGTCCGGCTCGGGGTGCACATCCGCGTCTGCTCGCCCGAGGGCTACGAACCCAACGCGCGCGTCGTCAACGAGGCGATGCGGGTCGCCGCCGCCACCGGCAGCGAGGTCACGATCCTCAACGATCCGGACGCCGCCGCCGACGGCGCCGACGCGATCTACACCGACGTCTGGGCCAGCATGGGCCAGGAAGACGAGATCGAGGAGCGCAACGGCATCTTCGCCGACTACCAGGTCGACGCCGACCTGATGGGCAAGGCGAAGCCCGAAGCCGTGTTCATGCACTGTCTGCCGGCCCACCGCGGCTGGGAGGTGGCACAGGACGTCATGGACGGTCCGCAGAGCGTGGTCTACGACATCGCCGAGAATCGGCTGCACGTGCAGAAGGCCGTGCTCGCGCTGCTGATGGCGCGGTAGCGCGGATCATCGCGGACGCAGCGCCGCGAGCACCGGCTCACCGTCGTCGCAGCCACCGCGGAGTTCGAACTCGGCGAACCAGTCGCCGAGCTCGGTCTCGAGTTCGAGCCGGTAGCTGCCGTCGGCGAGCGCCATCGCGACCGAGCAGTAGCCGTCGCTGCCGTGGTCGAAACCGCTGTCGGTGAGCCCGGTACCGCGGCCGAGGACGGGCGCGCCGTCGCGTGCGAGGTGCACGGCACAACGCGACGGCGCCACGCCCGCGGGCAGGTAGAACGCGAGATGCCGCATGTGGCCACGCGGCAGGCAGAGGTCGAGCTCGGTCTCGCAGCCGGCGACGACCGCGATCTCGCGGCCGAGCACCGCAGGAAACACCGTACTGCTCGCGAACAGCCGCCAACGACCCGCCGGCACGGTCACCCGGCCGCTGGGTTCGCGCAGCGGAACCTGTCGACCGCTGTCGTCCGCGAGGAACGCTCGCAGCTGTTCCACGGCCGAGCCGTCCGCGCAACGGCAGCGGTAGCGCAGGTGGCCGCGCGGCGGTGCTTCGACCTCGACCTCGCAGCCCGCGGCCGTGAGCTCGAGCTCGCCGAGATCGAGCGCCGGACAGACGCCGCGCCGACCGAACACGTAGACGTGCCACGATCCGACCGGCAGCGCCGTGATCTCGAGTCGCGCCGCCGCGCGTTCGTCGAACTCCTCGAGCTCGCCGACGTCGGCAGGCGCGTCGGGCTCGATGCGATAGACCTCGGCGCCGCGCTGCGCGAAGACCTCGAAGTCGGCGAGCTCGTCGGCGTCGAAACCGCGGCGCACGAGCACGAGCCGACCGGCCCGGCCGATGTCGGCGGGCACCTCGACGCGGGGTGCGAGGAGCTCGCCGCGGACCTCGCACTGGTGCCAAACCGCACCGCCGGCCT
>JAGQRB010000117.1 GCA_020425925.1 Planctomycetota bacterium | reverse complement strand
TGGAACCGCCAGCGTCGCCGCGAACAGGAACGGCAGAAGCAGCCAACCCTCGCCGTGCCGCGGCAGCAGGCCGCTCTCGAACAGCAGGCCGACGAACGACGGCAGCACCGACCAGCCTTCGCCGCTCACTGCCGTGGCGTCGCGATAGGTCGCCGCTTCGGCCGCCGACACCGACCAGACCTCGACGCGCCAGAACCGCAGCACCGCCGCGACCAGCGTGATCGCGAGCAGCCAGAGCAGCTCGCCCCGGCGCCACGCATCGGCGCGCCGCGCCCGCGACGCGCGCTCGCGGACGTGCTCGGAGACCGGCACGAAACGGGAGCTGCTGTCGGGCCTGGTCGTGGTCATCCGCGCGATCGCAACATAGTCGAACCGGACTTGTTGCAACACGGACTGCCCGGCATCGTGATGGCGTGAGCGCGAGCGAGCCTGGGCCGACGGGTGGAGAACGTCTGCAGGCGCTGCTGCTCGCGCTCTGCTGTGCGGTGCTGTTCCTGCGCGACGGGCTGGTGCCCGGACGCGCGCTGGTGCCCTACCCACCCGAGGCCCAGCTCGACCTCGTCCGCGCCGAGGCGATCGCCGCCGGCACCTTCGACCCGGTCGACGCGCGCCGCGGCAACACCAGCGGCGGTGACAAGTACCTGCAGTCGCTGTGCTGGGACCGCGTGATGCACGATCGCCTGCGCGCCGGCGAGCTGCCGTTGTGGACCCGCGACATCGCCGCCGGCGCGCCATTCGTGCCGCAGATGGCGCAGGTCTACGAGCCGATCAACCTGCTGCTGCTGCTGCTGCCGAGCACCGAGTGGTACGGACCGTGGTTCCTGCTGCACGAGCTGCTGTTCGGCTACCTGTGCTACCTGTTCCTGCGGCGGCTCGGCTGCGGCCACGGCGCCGCGCTGCTCGGTGTCGTCACCGCCTGCCTCGGGCTCTGGACCCAGTGCAAGGTCCACCACAACGTCATCCTGACCGCGGCGCTGCCGCTCTGGCCGATGCTGTCGATGACGTGGGACCTCGCCGGCCCGAGTGCGGCCGGGCGCGCCGTCGACCGCGCGCGGCGCCGGCGCAAGGTCGCGTGGCTCGCGCTCTGGACCGGGGTTTCGTGGCTCTCGGGCTTCGCGGTCGTCAGCCTGCAGGTCAGCTACCTGACGGTCGGCTTCGCGCTGCTCTGCAGCCTGCGGCGTCCGCGCTGCGAACGCCTGGCGGCGCTGCTGCCGGTCGGCATCGGCATGCTGCTCGGCGGTCTGCTGTCGTTCGCGCACATGATCCCGGTGCTGCAGGCGAGCGCGGTCTCGGCGCGCGACGCCGGCTGGAACCCGGAGTTCCTGGCGGCGCACGGCCTCGAATGGGATCACGCGTTGACCGCGCTGTGGCCCGACCTGCTGAGCTGGCCGAGCGAACCGGCCTACCCGACGGCCGATCCGCTGGTCGACGCGACGCGCATGCCGTGGGCGCAGCTGGTGCTGCTCGCCAGTCCGCGCAGCCCGGTGACCCAGGGCGCGTTCCAGAGCTGGGTCGAGACCGCGTTCGCGGTCGGCACGATCCCGCTGGCGTTGGCGACGGTGGCGCTGCTCGAGCGCGCGCGCCGGCCGCTCGCGCTGTTCTTCGCGGCGGCCGGCGCGCTCGCGTTCGGCTTCGCGCTCGCCGACGAACCGCTGCTCTCGCTGGCGCGTTTCGTGCCGGGTATCGGGCAGGCCGACCTGCGGCGGCTCTTGTTCACGGTCGCGATGGCGCTCGTCGTGCTGTCGTCGCTCGGCGCCGACGCGCTGCGACGCGGGCGGGCGCGCTGGCCCGCGTTCACCGTGCTCGGCGTCGCCGCGCTCGCGGCCACGGTCGCGCTGCTGTGGTTCCAGACCGGCGACGAGCACGCGTTCGCGCGCACCACCGCCGAGCTCATCGCCGCCGACCGCGACCATCCCGACGTCCGGGCCGCCGGCGGCAGCGCCGAACTCATCGCCGCCAACATCGAACGCGTGATGGCGCCGGGTGAGCTCGACCACAACCGCAGCGCGCTGCTCGCGACCGCGCTGCGTTCGCTGCTCGCCGGCGGCGCCGGCATCGCGCTGCTGCTGTTCGCGGTTCGCCGCCCGCGCGTCTTCGCCGCCGGCGCAGTGGTCGCGACGATGCTCGAGCTGCTACACGCCGGCCTCGGCTTCGTGCAGACGGTGCCGGCGGAGCGCGTCTCGACGCCGCCGAAGATCTTCGCACCGCTGCTCGAGGCTGCGACTCCGAACGGCGTCCGGCCGCGGCTGGCGCGGCTCGCGGGCGAACACGAGGGTCGCAAGATGGCGTGGTATCCGGGCAACCTGCCGGGCGCTCTCGGCATCGAGGACGCGACCGGCTACAACCCGCTGCCGGCGGCGCGCTTCGAGGAGTTCTTCGAGGCGATCGAGCCGGACCGCGCGGGCAAGGTCGACGTCGCCTACCACGGCGCCGGCGTCGGCGCGTTCCACGACCCGGCCTCGCTGACGCATCCGCTCTGCGACCTGTTCGGCATCCGCTACGTGCTCACGAAGCTCGACCACACCGAGCCCGGCACCGTGCCGTTCCAGCTGCTCGAGCGCACCACGACGCTGCCGCGCGCGACCTTCGTGCGCCGGATCGACGTGCTGCCGGACGCCGCCGAGCGGCTCGCGGCGCTGCGCGACCCGACCCGCGACGTCGCGCACCGCGTGATCCTCGAGGACGAGCGCGCCGTGAAACCGTCGCCGAACGAGGTGCCGCCGGCCACGGTCGAGATCACCTCGCACGCCGACGAACGCGTCGCGATCACGGTCGACAGCGAAGGCGACGGCTACCTGCGGCTGGCCGATCCGTACGACCGCGGCTGGCGCGCGACGATCGACGGCTTCGACACCGAGGTGTTCGCCGCCGACCACTACCTGCGCGCGGTCTACCTGCGCCGCGGCCGCCACGAGGTCGTCTTCCGCTACGACGCCGGTCGGGTGTTGTGGCCGCGGCACCTGAGCTTCGTGGTATTGCTGACGCTCGTCGGACTCGCGCTCAGCGGCCTGCGCCGAACCGTCGACGGGAGCACGGGCACATGACGACGCGCGGCAAGAACCTGATGGCGGCGCTGACGCTCACGCTGCTGCCGCTGGTCTGGCTCTGGCCGTCGGTGTTCGGCGGCAAGACCTTCGTGCCGTTCGACCCGGCGCAGTTTCCGCCGGCGTCGATGACGCTGACGCCGACCGAGCTCGAGACTGCGCGGGCCGACGCCAACCTCGATGTCACCGAGGTCTGGCCGTGGCTGTTGCCCGAGATGCGGCTCATCCAGCGCGACCTCGGGCCGTTTGAGCTGTCGGACTGGAACCCGCACGCGCGCACCGGCTCGCCGCTGCACGAGGCCGGTGTGCACGGCCCGCTCTATCCGCCGCACTGGCTCTGGCGCGGCGGCATGCGGCCGCGCGATTCGCTGGTCTGGATCGTGTGGATCAACCTCGCGCTCGCCGGCCTGTTCACCTACGGCCTGCTGCGCCACGTGCGACTGCCGCCGCTGGCGGCCTGGTTCGGCGCGATCACGTTCCAGCTCTCGGGGGTACTCGCCGCCAACGGCTTCTTCTGGACCCGGCAGCCCGGTCTGGTCTGGCTGCCCGGCATGCTGTGGGCGCTGCTGCGACTCGCCGACGGCGATCGGCTGCGTCCCGGGGCGCTGGCGGCGACCGCGGTGGCGGTGGCGATGCCGTGGCTCGCGGGCTTCCCGCCGTACGCGGCTGCCGGCCTCGTGCTCACCAGCCTGCTGGCGTTCCGGCTCGTGCTCGAACGCGCCGGGCTCGAAGGTGGCCGCGCCGCGCGTCTACTCGCGATCCGACTGCTGCTCGGGCTCGGGCTCGGGCTGCTGCTGGCGATGCCGCAGCTGCTGCCGTCGGCGTGGTTCTACGCCTTCGAGGCCTCGCGCACGGCGAACCCGACGCTCGAGTCGGTGCGGGCGATGCGATTCGACGGCTACGGCCTGCTCGGCTACCTGATGCCCGACGCGTTCGGCCATCCGGTCGCGGAGCGCGAACTGCCCTATGCGCTGCAGCCGCTCACCTACCTGTGGTGCGACCGCTTCGACGCCACCGGCAAGGCGCTGCTGCCGAACTACAACTACACCGAGTACTCGGTGTTCGCCGGCACGCTCGGCGCGCTGCTCGGACTGTTCGGGCTGGCGCGTGGCCACGGCCACATGCGTGGCACGGTCGCGGTGATGCTGACGGTGATCTTCGGACTCGCGCTGTTCGTGCCGGTGGTGCGCTGGCTGAACTACCTGCCGCTGGTCAAGAACGTGTTCCCGATGCGCTGGCTCGGGCCCGGGTCGCTGTTCGTCGCCTGGATGGCGGCGATCGGTTTCGCGCGCCTCGCCGAGGTCGAGACCAAACGCGTCGTGCGCTTCGCGCTGTTCGCGTTCGCGCTCGCGATTCTGGCGTTCTGGCTCTGCGGCTGGCCGCTCGCCGACCACGCCGCCGATCCGGAGTGGCCCGGCAGCACGATCGCCGCGCGCTACCGGATCCCGACCGCGGATGCGATCGCCTACCTGCAGGACGGTGCCGGCGGCGTCGACCGCTTCGCGCGCGCCGGCGAACGCTTCGCGGCGGCCGGCAGCGAGGCCGGCTGGTGGCTGCTGCTCAGCGGCGCTCTGCTGCTGCTGTTCGCGCTGATCCGGCCGGCGCGCGCCCGCGGCGCGGCGCTCGGCGCGCTCGCGCTCGCGA
>JAGQRB010000116.1 GCA_020425925.1 Planctomycetota bacterium | reverse complement strand
GGCAGCAACGGTGGTTTCGGCGCCGGCTGCAATGCCGGCTTCGCGGTCGCCCTGGCCAACGCCGGCGCCGTCCGCCACGTGCTGCTGATCAACCCTGACGCCCGCGCGACGGCGGGCATGGTCGACCGGCTCTGCGCGGCCGCCGCGGCGCACCCCGACGCCGGCATCGTCGGCGGCACGATCCTCGCAGCCGACGGCCGGACGGTGCAGTTCGCGAACGGCCGCCACCGCCCGTGGACGCTCAGCCGCCTGCACTGCGCCGCGCCGAGCCGCGAGGCGGCGTTCGCGACCACGTTCGTGACCGGTGCGCTGATGCTCGTCGACGCCGGGATGCTGCGCGCGGGTCTGCGCTTCGACGAGCGCTTCTTCCTCTACGTCGAGGATCTCGACCTCTGCTGCGAGGTCCGCGACCGCGGCCGCACGCTCTGGATCGAGCCACGCGCGATCGCGTTGCACCGCGGCGGCGCGTGCGCGGCGACCGCACCGGCGGTGCTCGGGACAGCGACCGCCGATCAGGTCTACTGGCTCGCGCGCAGCAAGGTGCTGTTCGCAGGCAAACGCGCGAACGCGTGGCAGCGCCGGTGGCTGCTGCTGCTGGCGGCGGTGGTGAAGCCGATCGCCGGGCTCCTGATCGCGCCGAACGGGCGGTTCCTGACCGCCCATTGGCGCGGGCTGCGCGATGGCCTGCGCACGCTCCGCGCCGAGCGGCGCGGCGCCACGCCGCCGTCGGCGGCTACTCCGCCTGCGCCATCGCGGGCTTGAGGTGGCTCTTCGCGACCGGCTTGTTGCGCGGCTTGCGCTGCGACATCAGCTCGCGGGTGAGCGTCTCCTCGAGCTCGCGATCGCCCTGGCCCGCGGCCTGCGCCAGCGTCTTCACCAGCTCCTTGGCGGCGTCGGCCGACGTGCAGGTCATGCGCTGCGACTGGCTGGCGGCATCGAAATGGCGCGCGCCGGCCTGCACCGCGACGAGGCGGGCGCCGTCGTTCGTGGTGACGGTCGCGCCGTCGGCAACCTCGAGCCAGCTGCCGCGGGCGATGACCTCGTCGCGGCCGCTCCAGCGATCGCGGGCCTGGGGCTCGATCGGGCGTTCGTCGTCCAGCAGGTAGGTCGGCGTGACGTCGTAGTGCTTGCAGAGCGCGAGCAGCATCGGCAGGGTCGGCAGCGAGCGGCCCTGTTCGAGATGGGACATCGTGGCCGGGCGGACCCCGAGGGTCTTGGCCGTTACGCCCTGGGCTTCGCGCTTGACGCGGGTACGGAGGTAGAACAGCTTGAGATGCAGACGCCGCATGGTTGTCGAGTCGAGAGAGGAGGGATCGGGTCGGGAGGAAGGAAGGAGACCGTTCACCGGGCCGAGCCGTTGCGCGATCTGCGAAAGGCTAGCACGTTGGAAGGAAAGAGATCGGCTGTCTCGGCGAATCGAACTCCGGGAGCAGCCGTCGGTTGAGCACGCGGTCGTTGGCATGGGACATGCCGGCGCGCATGCTGTTCGATAGACCAAGAAAGCGGCCAACCGAACACCACATGGCCCCTACCTCCGAGTTCACCGAAGTAACGCTCGCGCTGCCGGCGACCGCCGCCGATTCCGAACTGGCGGCGCGCTTCGGGCTTGCGGCGGCTGCGCGCGATCCCGACCGCTGGCAGCTGGCGCGTTCGGCCGGCCGCCTCGAGCTCGTCTCACCGCGCGCGGAAGGGCCCTTGCGATGGGCAGTTCACGGTGGCGACGGCGATCTCGCCCGGCGCCTGCGGTCGGTCCGTCGCCAGGATCCGCTGGCGCGAGCGGTCGGATGCGACCGCGGTGGGCCGGCGCCGAATGTCGTCGACGCAACCGGCGGCCTCTGCCGTGACGCCATGACACTTGCCGTTCTGGATTGTCGAGTCACGGCAATCGAGCGCGTACCAGCGCTGGCACTGCTCGCCAGCACGGCCATCGAGGGCGCCGGCCTGGCAGACTCCGTGCGCGTCGTCGTCGCCGATGCCGTGAGCTGGCTGGCGGCGCGGCCAGCCGACGAGCGGCCGGACGTGGTCTGCGTCGATCCGATGTTCGCGACCCGCGGCAAGGCGCAGGTGAAGAAGGACATGCAGATCTGTCGGCTGCTCGCCGGCCAGCCGACGGACGTCGATCGCCTGTTGGCGGCAGCCCGCGGCGTGGCTCGACAACGCGTGGTCGTGAAGCGCCACCCGGACATGCCGCCGCTCGCCGACGGCGCCGCGTTCGAGGTCGAGGGCGAGCGCGTGCGGTTCGACGTCTATCTGACGCCGGCGTAGCCGAGTGCGGTGAAGGCCCCGCGCGTCAGGGTGCGCGCCGGTGTCCCCGGCAGGCGCGCCCGGATCCCATCGACCTCGGTCGCCCGCATGCCGGCGAGCACCAGCGGCCCGCGGCGGTCCCAGAGCGCGAGGATGTCGTCGAGCGCGGCGGCGAGTTCGCTGCCGGTCATGTTCGCGACGACGCACGCTGCCGGCGCGAGGCGCGCCGGGCCGCCAACGGCGAAGCGCGCGTCGGGCAGCAGCTCGGCCGCGGCGGCGACCGCGACCGCGTCGATGTCACAGCCCTGCAGGTGGCGGCAGCCGCGGGCCGCCGCGTAGAGCAGCAGGATGCCGGAACCGGTGCCGACGTCGGCGCAACCAGGCGGCGGTGCGGCGATTTCCCAGAGCGCGTGCAGCATCAGCAGCGCCGCCTGCGTGCTGTCGTGTTCGCCGCTGCCGAACGCCGCGCCGCGCGGCACGACGAGCTCGATCCCGGCGAACCCCGGCGGCGACGCCACCCACGGCGGGCGCACGATCAGATCGTCGGCGACGACGATGACACGGTCGTGCTCGAGCCCGGTCGGCGAGTCGGTCGGAACCGCGATCTCGCGCAGCGCGAGCGCGCCGAAAGGCGGCGCCGGCAGCGACCCGGCGACGAATACCGTCACCGTGTCCTCGCCTTCGATCGCACCGCGCACGTCGGCGTGCACGTGCAGCCATTCGAGCGCCGCGCTGCGCTCCGCGCCCGTGAGCTCGAACGCGCGCAGTGCCGCCGCGCTCACGAGCCGAGCTCGGTGATCGCCGCCAGGATCTCGTCGGGCTCGACCATGCGGCCGATCGCGTCGTAGCCCTCGGCGAGGTGACCGGTGACCGGACCGCGGAAGTGGAGACCGCGGTCGCGGAGCCGCGCGACGTTGGCCTGCACCGCGGCGGCCTGCCACATCGCGTCGTTCATCGCGGGGCAGAGCAGGATCGGGCAGCGGCAGGTGAGCGCGAGCAGCGCGACCGGATCGGCCGCGACCCCCATCGCCAGGCCGGCGAGCAGGTTCGCGGTCGCCGGCGCGATGACGTAGACCTGCGCCGACTTCGCCGCCTCGAGGTGTGGCAGCGCGCCGTCGGGATCGACCTGGGTCGAAGACAGGATGGCCTTGCGACCGGTCAGGCCCTCGAACGTGACGGCGCCGACGAAACGGGTCGCGTCGGGCGTCATCGCGACACGCACGACATCGCCGCGCTGCATCAGCCGACTCGCGAGCCACGCGACCTTGTAGGCGGCGATGCCGCCGCCGATACCGAGCAGCACGTTCATCGCCGGCGTCCCGTCACGACCGGATCAGCTCCGTGACCCGCGCGATCGTCGCGTCGAGGTCGGCGTTGACGACGAAGTGGTCGTAGAGCGGACGGCCGGCGACCTCGCCGCGCGCCGCGGCGATCTCGTCGGCGGCGATGCGGACGCGCTGCTCGATCTCCTCGGCGGCGTTGCTGCCGCGCCGCACCAGCCGCTGGCGCAGCTCGTCGATGCTCGGCGGCTCGATGAAGACGTAGAGTCCGTCGGTGTCACACTCGCGCAGCTGGCGGGTGCCGGCGACCTCGATCTCGAGCAGGTAGATCCGACCGCGCGCCAGCGCCGCCTCCATCGGGGCGCGCAGCGTGCCGTAGAGCTTGCCGTTGTAGTCGGCCCACTCGAGGAACTCGCCGCGCTCGACCCGCGCCTCGAAGTCGGGCTTGGTGAGGAAGTGGTAGTCGATGCCGTTCTCTTCGCGGTCCCGCATCGGCCGCGTCGTCGCCGACACCGAGAACTCGACATCGGGTAGGCGCTTGAGCGCGCGACAGACCGAGGTCTTGCCGGCGCCCGACGGTCCCGAGATCACGACGAGGCGGCCGCTCATTCGAGGTTCGCCACCTGTTCCTTGAGCCGATCGATGGTCGACTTCATCGCAACGACTGTATGGGACAACGTCGTGTCGGGCGACTTCGAGCCCAAGGTGTTGGTCTCGCGCAGGAACTCCTGCAGCAGGAACTCGAGTCGGCGCCCGACCTCGCCGCCGCGGCCGACGATGGCGCGGAACTCGGCGATGTGGGCACGCAGTCGCTGCAGCTCCTCGGCGACGTCGACGCGGTCGGCGTGCACCGCCACCTCGCGGACGAGATCGGCGGCGGGCACTGTCTCCGGCACGTGCTGCTGCACGAACTCGGTCACGCGCTGCAGCAGCCGTTCGCGGTAGTGCTCGGCGAGCTGCGGCGCGCGCGTCGCGGCGACCTCGAGATCGCGCTCGAACGCGGCGAGCAGTTCGCCGACCGCCGCCACGGTAGCGTCGCCCTCGACGCGGCGATGGCGCTCGAGATCGTCGAGCGCCGCCCCGACCAGGGCCGTGAGCTGCGGCGGCATCGGACTCGAGACCGCCGGCTCCTGGCGGCTGCTGGCCGCGACCCACGCCAGCACGTCCGCCAGCGTCGGCGGCGCGAGTCCCTCGGCGGTGGCGATCTCGCGCAGCTCGGCGGCGCCGCGCGCGATCGCGGCGCGGTCGCCCGCCGACGGTGCGGCGATGCGGCGCT
>JAGQRB010000115.1 GCA_020425925.1 Planctomycetota bacterium | reverse complement strand
GGGCTCGCCGCGGCGTTCGAGTACGACCGCGAGCGGCCGTGGCAGCTGTGGCGCTGGCTCACCTGCCACTTCGCGCACTTCGACGGCGGCCAGTTGTTCTGGAGCGGCGGCGTGTTCGTCGCGTTCGCGGCCTGGCTCGAACCGCACGGGCGCGCCCGGCTGCTGGCAGTGCTCGGGGTCGCGGCGATCGCGATTCCGGCCGCGGTGGCGGCGTTCGCGCCGGGGCTCGCGACCTATCGCGGTCTTTCGGGCCTCGATTCGGCGCTGTTCGTGCTCGCGCTCGCGGGCGTGCTGCGCGATGCGCTGGTCAGCGGCCGCCGCGGCGCGCTCGCGACCGCCGCGCTGTTCGGCCTCGCCTTCCTCGCGAAGCTGGCATGGGAGGTCGCCTTCGGGGCGGCGGTGTTCGCGCGCTCGGGCGCGTTCGTGCCGGTGCCGCTGGCGCACGCGGTCGGCGCCGCGATCGGGCTGGTCGCCGAACTGACAACGCGGCTTCAGTCGACCGTCAGCTGTCGCCGCAGGAACGCCGCCGTCCGACCCCAGAGATCGAACCAGTCCGCGGCCCGCATGAGGTGCTCCGACTCGGGGTAGTCACAGAGCTCGGCGCCGTAGTCGCGCGCAAACTCGCGGGTCGGCTCCGGCGGCACCGCGTCGTCGCGGCCCGCGACGCCGAGCAGCCCCGGCGGGCGTCCGGGCGTGATCGCGCCGCGATCGACCAGCGCCGGGCCGGCCAGCACGGCGGCGACCGCGTCGAACGGGCACGGCTGTGCGAGTGCACCGAGCGCGGTGAAACCGCCCATCGAGACGCCGACGAGGCCGACGCGTTCGGCGCCGCGTCCGCGGCACGATGTGGCGAGCTCCGGCAGCTCGCCGAGCCACTCGCGCGCGACCTCGAGGATCGCGGCGTGGCGCGCGGCGTCGGGCAGCGCGGCGATCGCCGCCAGCCGCCCGTCATCGCGCCGGCCGTGGCCCGGAGCATCGGGCAGCACGACCTCGGTGTGTTCGCCGACGAACGCGGCGCCGTCCTGCTCCTGGCTCGCGGCCGAAGCCGCGTAGCCGTGGAGCACGATCACGCTGGCCCGCAGGCGGCCAGCGCAGGGCAGCATCATCAGTTCAGGCCGATGTGCACGCAGACGCCGTTCGAGAACGTCACGCCGGTCGGGTTCTGACCCGCGGTCAGCAGGCCGACCTGACCGAAGATGTTGACGCCGTTGTAGGACGCCTGGTTCGGCAGCGCGAGCGCGGCCGTGATCTGGCCGCTGACGACGGGGGCGAACAGGTTGAAGCCCGGGATCGTGACGTGCTGGTAGCAGCCCGGCATGCCGAACGCGCTGAGCTCGGTCGGGTTGGTCGAGCCGAAGCTGAAGATCATGATGCCGAACGACGTGCCGGCCGTGATGTTCGAGCAGACGAAGTCCGTCGTCGTGCCGATGATCGGACGGCCGCTCAGGCTGAGCTGCGACGGCTCGCTGCCGTCACCGCTGGTCAGCGGCAGCGCCGCCGAGAGGTCGACCGAACCCGGATCCGCCGTGCCGTCGCCGCGGCCGTAGCCGACGACGAGCGGGCAGTTGTAGACCGTGACCGTGCCGTAGGCGTAGTCGACGTCGCCGTTCTGCCACAGCGTGATCTGGAACGTGTTGCTGCCGAGGCCCGGGATCGACGCGTTCGGATCCCACTCGGGGCAGTTCAGCCAGGTGACCTGGACGAACTGGTTACCCGGGTCGACGTCGTAGTGCATCGTGCCCTGGTTGGTGAGGTCGAGGTCCATCCAGGCGCACGCGAGGCGCGGCACGTCGCTGAAGAACTGCGCGAAGTTGTAGGGGCCGAACGTCGCCGGGCTCGAGCCCAGGAAGATGTGGCCGTTGGTCGAGACGATGATCTGGCCGGTCGTGCCGCCCGGGTACGGGAAGGTCCACGGCAGCGGAATCGGCGCCGTGATGTCGTCGTCGTAGGTCGCGCCCGCGGTCGTCAGCGGGGTCGAGGTCGGGGTCGTGACCGTCGCGCTGCTCGGGAACACCAGGTAGTCATCGCCCTGGTTGATCATCGAGATCGCCGAGTTCGAGAAGTCCCAGGTGTTGAACGAGCCGCTGCCCGGGCCGACCTGGTACTCGTAGTACGACTGCGGGTAGTTGTAGCAGCCTTCGCCGTACTGGATCGAGTAGGCCGAGGTCGCCGGCGGCTGGTAGTGGATCGTCGTGTTGATCACGCGCAGCGCCGGAACGCCGGTCCACGCCGTGCCCTGGAAGCCACGCGCGGTCAGCGTCATGTACTGATCGGTGTAGACCGTCGCGGTGCCGGGCGAGCTCGCCGGGTTGGTGTAGAGCGGGTTCAGCGGGCCGGTGACCGAGCCGGTCGTGACGGGCAGCACGTTGAGCACGACACCGTAGCTGCCTGCGGGCAGCGTGATCGGAGTCGAGAACACGCAGGCCGAGCCCGGCAGATCGTGCGCCGCGATGGTCACGTTCGCCGTGCCCTGCAGCGTCCACGCCGCCATGTTGGTCTCGAGGCCGACGCTCGTCGTCGGGCAGGTGTAGAGATCGACCGTCGTCGTCTGGCCGACGAGGTTCGGCAGCGTCGCGACGCTGCCGTCGTTGTAGAAGTTCATATCGATCTGCGTGATGTCGATCGGACCGTTGGTCGTGAGATCGAACATCGCATTGAACCCGGCGGTCGCGCTGGTGGTGCCGAGATAGACGCCACCGGCCCAGAGGGTGGTGAACGTGCTCGCGGGTGCCGGACCGTTGCACGACGGGGTCTGTGCAGGGAGACCGGCGCAGAGCGCACCGGCGACGAGAAGCAGAGTCTTCTGCATTACGAGTTGGGGCCGACCGTGGCGCTCGTTCCTGGTTCATCACCCACCGTGGGCGGCTGACCCGGGTCGATTGCGCGTCGGTGCAGGCGCCGGAATTGAAACGAGGTGCGGCCCGGCTGTCGATCCCCACCGCGGAACCGTGCCGGCGACGAGCTGCCGACCGCCGCGCCGCCCGGACGGCGCGGGGCGAGGCGAATCGCCCGGCAGCGCGACGTCGGGGCAGGATCCACTCAGCAGAAGACGTCGGTGTGGCCCTGCGGCACGTTGGTGGGCGACGGCCCGGGCGAGAACACCGCGGTCGGTCGGATTGCCGTCCCCGGGACCGGGACCGGGACTGGGACCGGGAACGGGTCCGGGAACGCGGCGCCGCCGCGAAGCGCACGACCAGGCTGCCGCCGGGCCGCGCGACCCGCAGGATTTTCGGCGTGGCGCAGACGTCTCCGGGGGGGGGGGACTGCCCACCCTCTTGCAAGGGCGGAGAACTACCTGCGGGCGGACCGCTCGCGCCGGCTCATCGCGTCTGCTGCGTCAGCGCCGGCGCGGTGCGCGGTGAGCGCGCCTGCTTCGCGACCAGCGCGAAGTCGAGGATGCGCGTCCTGCCGAACCAGACCTTGCCGAGCCAGACTCCGGGTTCGATCTCGCGGATCTCGTCACGGATCTTCTTCGCGAAGAACGACGTGCGCGAGTAGTCGATCACGATCGTCGGCTTGCCGTCGAGCCAGCTGTCGTCCTTGTAGACCTTGGCGACCACGAAGGTCAGGCTGAACGGCGTCACCTTGTTGATCAGGATGCCGCGGTCGGGCGGCGCGAAGACGTCGAACACCTTGCCCTGCCAGGCGAGGCAGCGCGCGACGAACGCGACGATCTTCGCGAGGAACCCGCCGGCGGCGGTCAGGATCGCGGTGCCGCGGGTGTCGCCGGTCGGCAGGTTGCCGGGGCCGGCAGCGCGGTAGACCTCGTCGAGTTCGCCGCGCGACATCGACAGCCACTTCGAAACTCTGGGATCCATCGTTCTCGTCCCGATTCACAGGGTCTTCAGGAACTCGATCAGGGCGTGCTTGTCGCCGTCCGGCAGGCGTTCGCCGAAGGTGTGGCCCTTGTCCTCGATGAAATCCGGGCACTTGCTCTCGGCGAGCAGCTCGGGGCCGAGCTCGGTCGCGAGCAGCTTGCCGCCGGCGGCGTCGTCGAGCCCCTCCCGCTCGATCCGCCGCAGCAGCCGCTTGGTCTTCAGCACCAGCCCCGCCAGCGCGACGATGCGCTCCCTGGCCTTGTGCAGCTGCTTGCGGTCTTCGCCGATCTCGCGGAGGTCGCCGTCGAAGTGACCAAGCTGGCGCAGGTCGGCGAGCTTGAGGTCGAGGCTCATGAGCAGGTTGATCGGGGTGCCCTTCGGGATCGGGCCGATACCGAGCACGCCGCCTTCGAACAGCTCGACGCCGGCTAGCCGGTCGGCCGCGAGCTCGAGTGCGCCCCGCAGCAGTTTCGGAACGACGCGCTCGGGGATCTTGATCCAGCTGCGTTCGGTGGTGCACCAGATCGTGCCCGGCCGCTTCTCGGGCCAGAGAAGCTTCTCCGCCGCGTCCTCGAACGCGCGGATGCGACCGGCGACCGACGGATCGCCGGTGTAGGTGCCGAGCGCGTTGTTGTGCAGGAACGGTGCCGACGACCAGATGCCGATCAGGGACGGCGTGCGGTAGTAGCCCGGGCCGCCGCCCGGCGGCCGGAACCCGCGCTCCGCGTTCGCGAACGGGTCCCAGCCGGTCACCGTGCCGACGGCCGCGAGGTCCTTGTAGGTCGCCGACGAGAAGTTGTCCCAGATGCCGGCCGCGATCGCGTTCGTCGCCAGCGCGCGCGACGAGTTGGTACCGAGCCCTTCGCGATTGACCGGGTAGCGCCGCTCGTCGGACAGGAAGTTGTCGACCAGGAAGTCCGGCGCGTCGACGGAGTCGGCGAAGAAGCGTTGCCACTCGGGCGAGCCGTGCTGCACGCCGGCGGGCGGCTGCTTGCTGGAGTGACACTCGGCGCAGTGTTGCGCGAACGCGCGGCGACCGCGCGCGAGCACCTCGGCGTCGTCGGTCACGAAGGCGGCGCCGCCGGGGGCGTCGCGCAGGTGCATCGGCCGGATCGTCGCCAGGAACGCGCGGATGTTGACCAGCCGCTCCTGGGTCGCCATCCAGTAGGTCGAGTGCTGCTGTGCATACGGCACCTCGAACGGTTCCTGCCCCGAGAGTCCGAGCAGCGGCTTGTGCTGCGACAGCCAGTACTCGGAGAACAGCCCGATGTTGACGTAGACCCGGATCGTCGCTCCGGGCACCCCGACCGAATCGGCGCCGTCCTTGAGGATGTGCGGCACGTCCCGCGTCGCGGTCGCGGGCGGCAGCGCGAGTGTCCCGCCGGCCATCTCCTCGCTGGCCGCGATCGCCTCGCGCGATTCCAGATTGAAGATCGCGTTGATCGTGTTCGGGTTGTTGATGTGGTCGGTCGCGATCCGCGACGTGTCGGACGTGCCGCGCGGTTGCGCCGCCATCATCTGCCACAGGAAGCTCTCCGACCGCGGCGTGACCGAAGCGAACACTTCGCCCTCCTTGAAGTACTGCGCGCCGATCGCCGAGGCGAGGTTCTCCCACTTCGGTTGTTCGGGGTCGCCGGGCGGGTGCAGCGGGTGGGGGGAGATGTGGCAGAGGCCGCAGGCGACGCCGACGCGGTACGGTCGCACCAGCGTCGGATCGCTCCAGTAGTCGCGCTCGCTCGGGTCGTAGTAGCGTTTCGCGTCCCACTTGCGGCGCGCTTCGGCGTCGAACGCCGGGTTGTCGAACAGCCGCAGTCCGAGGATGCCGGTCGAACGGCCGTAGGCCCGCTGCCAGTCGACGTCGGTGCCTTCGAACTCCTGCCGGATCGCGTCGTCGATCGAGTGCTCGTCCGAGCTCTCGTCGCGGACGTCGAGCCAGAGCCCGTACCGGTCCGGACCGGTCGCGGCCTTGAACCCGGGCTCGTTCATCACGCCCATCACCGCGAAACGCGTGCTGCGGTTGCGCGAGTCGAGCACCTTCAGCAGATCCATGATGCCATAGCTCTCGCGCGCCATGCGGTCCCAGAAGCGGCTGTTGCCGGCGGTCCACATGTTCCACGAGTTGCGGCCCATGACCTGCTCGGGCGTCAGCTCGGTGGCGCCGTCCATGCCGCGGAAGACGTCGGCGCGCAGCTGCGGGAAGTCCTTCGGGGCGAGGCCCGCGGCGGTCGCTTCGTCGACGATCACCTCCTCCGCGCAGACGATCCGCACCACGGTCCAGCTCAGAACGGCGACCACCACGACGGCGGTCGCAACGACCAGCAGCTTCTTCATTGCACTCCTCTTCCTTCCTCCGAACGCGTCAGAGGCGCTTCAGGTGTTCGATCAGATCGGCCTTGTCTGCGGCCGACAGTCCGGTTCCGTATTCGTGTCCGCCGTTGCCGTTGCCGCGCACCCGGGTGTCGAGCAGGTGTCCGACCCGCTCGGCTTCGGCACCGTCGTGCACGAAGCCGACATCGACCGGGTCGAACAGGTCGCAGCCGCGCCAGAACGTCACCGGACGCTCGCCCGGCGGGCGCAGCAGGTCGCGCAGCGTCGGCACCGAGCCGTTGTGGAGGTAGGGCGCACGCGCCCAGAGGCCGTCGAGCGGCGGCGGCACGTAGCCCTCGGTCTTGACCATGTGCACGCGTTTCACGCCGACGGCCTCGACGGCGGCGTTGGCCTGGTCGGCGGCCGCCGCGGTCCACGAGTTCAACCGGTGGGGGTCGGTTCCGATCTCGGCGATGGGCATCACCCTACCCATGCCCGCGCTGCCGACGTCGTGACAGGAAGCGCACTCCCGGGCGTAGATCTGCGCGCCGCGCGCGGCCGCGGCGCCGTCGATCGGCGGTGCGTTCGCCGGCCAGGGCGGTGCCGGCAGCGTCGACAGCCAGGCGTGCAGCGCCTCGGCGTGCTCGACGAAGGGCGGTGCCGGGTCGGCACCGAGCCCGAGCGCGGAGTCGATCACGACCGAGCGCGACGACGGCGTCGAGCCGTCCCACTGCAGCGCCATGCCGTCGCCGTCGCGCACCCGCAGGTTCCACAGCGGCGGCGAGTCCGCCATGCCGACCGAGTCGTCGAGCGGCACGTCGGTCATGAAGTACTTCGTCAGGTTCATCGGGTCGGTGCGCCCGGGACCCCAGTCCGGCCAGCCCGGTCGGTTCATCCAGGCGAACGACTCGTCCTGCTCGAGGATGGCCTTCTTGGTGAGCGGGATCAGCAGGTAGCGGTAGATCGCGCGGTCGAGCCACGACAGCGCGATCGCCTGCTCGATCTCGGGCATCATGACGTCGGCCGTCCAGCGCGGGTCGCCGGCCGCCCGCGCCAGGAAG
>JAGQRB010000114.1 GCA_020425925.1 Planctomycetota bacterium | reverse complement strand
TTGCCACCTCGGGGCCGGGCGCCACCAACCTCATCACCGGCCTGGCCGGGTGCGGCAGTGTCGAGCTGACGAGGCGCGTGCTCGGGAACGTTCCGCTCGCGGCGATGCCCCAGTTCGTCGGGTGGATCCAGGCGAGGCCGAACGGCGAGGCCGCCTCCGCGACCGGCAGGCTCAGCAGCGTCAGGAACGGGGCACCGACGGGGCCGTGCGCGGTCATGTTCAACAGCTGCCCGGTAGTGGACGCGGACAGGCTGCCGAACTCGAAGGTCGCAACGCTCGCGGGGCCGCTGACCGCAGGTCGACCGCTCGCCGGGGTGAGCACCGCGCTCGGGTCGAGCAGGATCGTGCCGGGAGCCTGGGTGACGATCGCCGGGTTGTTGCCGGTCGCGGTCACCGCGCTGCGGGTCACCGCCAGCTCGCCGCCGAGCTGCACGATGGCGGGGCCTGGGAACACGCCGCTGCCGCCGTGAACGGTGCATTGCACCAGCGCGGTGCGCCCGCTGCCGGTCGAGAGGGCTTCGAGGAACTCGGTGTCGAACACGCAGCCGCGGATCACCGCGTTGCCGTCGGCGATGTCGGCGCTGCGCAGGGCGACGTTCGTCACGTGCAACTGGTTCGCGCCGGTCGCTCGCACGAACCAGCGCTCGAATCCACCCTGCGCCAGGTCGGCGAGCGCGACGATGCCGGCGCAGTTCGTCACCTCGATCCGGCTGTCGATCGAGTTCGGCATGCCGCCGGCAGAGAACCCGGAGAGGACGAGCAGCTCGCCGGCGGCGACGTCATGGACCCGCACCGGGAACGAGAAGAGTCCCATCTCGAGGTGGGCGCCCGATTCGCCGATCAGGCGGATGCCCTTGTCGACGTCGATCGTCTCGGAGTAGACCCCGGCCTGCACGAGCACGGTGTCACCCGGAGCGGCGGCGGCGATCGCCGACGCGATGGTGGCGAACGCGCCGGTCGGACCGACGACCAACGTCTGCTGGGCGGTGGCGATTTGGCCGGGGAAGAACGCTGCCGCGACGATCAGTCCGTGCGACGCGACCCGCAGTCTCGATGATTCGCGCATGTCTGCTCTCGATCCGGGATGGAAAACCGTGGGCGGCGACCCGCCCTGACTCTAACGCGTCTCGGCGATGGCGACCGGGTGGGTGGGCCGGACGCCGAGTCCGGGATACGTGAAGTCGAGCACGAAGCGCGCCCGGCGCGCCGAACGCTGCGACTCGGCCGGCTCGGCGTAACAACCGGAGCGCACGACCTTGTAGTACTGGTCGCGCTGCGATCGCCTGCCGTCGCCGTCGCGGAACGGCTTGTCGTAGTCCGCATACCAGTCCTGGCACCACTCCATCACGTTGCCGGCGGTGTCGTGCAACCCGAACGGGTTGGCGCGGAACGAGCCGACCGGGGCGTGGTGGGTGTGGCCGTCGTCCCAGTCCTCGACCTGCCAGGTGACCCGGGCGTCGCCGGTGATCTTCGGGTTGCGATCGGCGAGGTTCGCGGCGTCGATCAGCGCGCGCTTGTCGTCGCCGGTCCACCAGATCGTCGTCGTCCCGGCCCGCGCCGCGTACTCCCACTGCGCTTCGGTCGGCAGCTCGCAACCGACGCGCCGCAGCCAGCGCCGGCTGTCGAGGTAGGAGATCATCTCGACCGGGTGCAACGCCGTGATCACGCGCGAGGCGAGCCTGGTGCCCGCCGAGTGTCCGCTCGGGTTGGTGCCGGTGACGCGCTGCCACTGCGCCTGCGTCATCTCGAACTTCGAGATCAGGAAAGCATCGAGCCGGACCTCGGTCGGGGGCGATTCGAGTGGCGTCACCTGTGGATCGACGTTCGGTGCGCCGAGCGCGTGCTCGGCGTCGGGGGCGCGCGCGCCGATCGTGAACGTGCCCGGTGGGATCAGAACGAAGACCAGGCCACAGTCGGCGTCGAACTCGAGCCGCCGGGCCGGGTCGCGGCGCGGCGCGCGCCCGGTCGCGAGGTGGGCGAACTCGAACAGCCCGCTGTCCGGGTCGCGACCCAGCGGCACCAGGCCGACCTGCGGCGCGAGCGCGAGCCCGCCGTAGTGCGGATCGCGCGCGATCTCGTCGCACACCTGCTGCCAGGCCTCGCGGTGGCGACCGACGGTGAGCTGTTCGACGTCGAGTGCGAACTCGCGACGGCGTTCGATCCGGGCGATGCGTTCGGCGAGCCCGGGGATGCCCTCGGTCAGCTCGAGCAGCTCGTAGAGCTCGCGGACCTGCTCGGCGTCGTCGAGCCGGGGGGCGCGGCGCAGCCGCTCGCGTCGGTAGCCGGCGATCGTGTCGACGTCGAGCAGCGCCAGCTGGCGCGCGGTGCCGGCATCCGGCCGCTTCGCCAGCATCTGCTCACGCGTCGCGATCGCGTCGCGCAGCTCGGCGAGCCGGGCCGCTCCCTCCGGGTCGCGGCGATTCGCGAGCTCGACGAGGTCCGCGAGCCGGCGCTCGTAGTCGGGCAACGCGGCCTGTAGCGCGCGGGCGCGGTCGAGCCAGTGGTCCATGCCCCGGGGACCGGTGACGCGTTCGGGGTTCGCCGGCCAGAGGTTGTCTTCCTCGCGCGGCAGGTCGCGCAACGACAGCACCGCCATCGTCGTCGCCTTCGCCGCCTGCTCGGCCCGCAATCCGCGCAGCAGGTCGAGCGAGAACACCAGCGCGACGGACAGCCCGACGACCAGCAGCAACAGGCTGGCGAGCGCCGCCGCGGTCGCCGGCTTGCGTCGCGCCCACTTCCACAACCGCCGTACGGGGCCCGGCGGCAGCGCCGCGATCGGACGATGGTCGAGCAGGGCCTGGAGGTCGTCCGCCATCGCGGTGGCGTCGCGGTAGCGCTGCTCGGGCTCCTTCTCGATCGCCTTCTGCACGATCGTCGCGAGGTCGCGCGGGACCGCCGGATTGAGCCGGCGGGGCGACGGCGGTGCGGCCGTGAGGATACGACGGAACACCTGCTCGCGCGTCTCGCCGTCGAATGCCATCTCGTTGGTCAGACAGCAGTGCAGCGTGACGCCGAGCGAGAAGACGTCCGAACGCGGACCGATCTCGCGCCGGCCCTCGACCTGCTCGGGCGACGCGAAGTTCGGCGATCCCTGGAACGTGCCGCTGACGGTCAGCGTCTCGGCGCCGGCGTCGCGTGCGAGGCCGAAGTCTAGCAGCACGGCGCGGCCGTCTTCGGTGATACGGATGTTCGACGGCTTGACGTCGCGATGGACCAGGTCGGCGTCGTGGGCGCAGGCGAGCGCACGCGCGATGTCGCGACCCCAGCCGACGACGTCGCGCACCGCGAGCGGGCTGCCGGCGGCGCGGGCCTCGGCGACGAGTTCGTCGAGCGATCGGCCGGCGAGCAACTCCATCGCGAGGAACGCGGTGCCCTCGTGCTCGCCGGCGTCGAACACGGTCACGATGTTGGGGTGCCGCAGCCGCGCGATCGCCAGCGCCTCGCGACGAAAACGCTCCTGCGCGGTCGAGCCGGCGAGCAGCTGCTTGATCGTCTTGAGCGCGACGAGTCGTTTCGTGGGCTCGTGATGCGCGAGATAGACCACGCCCATGCTGCCCTCGCCGAGCCGGCGCAGCAGCCGGTAGCTGCCGACGCGCTCGACCAGCGGCGCTTCGCTGGCGTCGTCACCGAGGAATCCGAGGCCGGCGAGCGACCCGAGCAGGTCGCGCAGTGCGGCTGCCTGGGCCGGATGCGCAGCCAGGATCTGCTCGACCGCGCCGGCGCCTTCGCGTTCGCCGGCATCGATGCACTCGACGAGCAGGGCCTCGAGCTCACCGTCCTCCCGTCGCGAAGTCTCGAACGATTCCACCATGGCGATGGTCCACAGGTTAGCCTGGAAGGCCGCGATGAGTGACTTCGGAGGACTGATCGAGCGGGCTCGCGGCGGGGATCGCGACGCGCTCGAATCGCTGCTCGCGCGCCACCTGCAGGGCCTGCGGGCCTACGTGCGGCTGCACAGCGGTCGCGAGCTGCGCGCGGTCGAGTCGCAGTCCGATCTGGTGCAGTCGGTCTGCCGCGAGGTGCTGCACAGCCTCGGCGGTGCCCGTTGTGCGGACGAGCCGAGTTTCCGCCAATGGCTCTACTCGATCGCGCGTCACAAGATCCTCGGCAAGGTCGACTACCACCGCGCCCAGAAGCGCGACGTCCGTCGGCTCGCCGGTGCCGACGACGGCGCGCTGCTCGCCGCCTACGGCACGTTCTGTTCGCCGAGCCAGGAGGCCAGCCAGCGCGAGCAGGTCGCCGCGGTCGAAGCGGCGTTCGACGAGCTGTCCGAGGACCATCGTCAGGTGATCCTCGAGATCTGCGTGCTCGGCCGATCGCACCGCGAGGTCGCGGCCGAGATGGGGCGCAGCGAAGAGGCGCTGCGCCAGCTGCTGGTGCGGGCGCGCGCGCGGTTGGCCATGCTGCTGCGCACCGAGTGATCGGGCCGGTTCAGTTCGGCCCGATCGTCGCCATGCAGGCGTTGCTGGCCGAGATGCCGTCGACGCCGCTGAAGACCACCGCCTGCGCGAACAGGTCGACACCGGCGAACGTCGTGTCGTTCGGCAGGCTGCTCTGGAACACCGCGCGGCCGGTCGACGACAACGCCTGCAGCGGCAGCACGACGCCGAGCTTCACGAAGATCGCGTCGTCGAGGCCGAACGGCGTCAGCAGCGTCGGCGGATCGTGCAGCTCGAAGCCGAGGATCATCGCGGCGAACGCGTTCGGCGTGCCGCCGAGGACGCCGACGCCGAACGCGAAGTCGATGATCGGGGCGCGGCCGAAGGTCGCGAGCGCGGTGCGGCCGTCGAGGCCCGGTGTGCCGCGGCCGATCAGCGTGTGGGGCGGCGCCGAACGGATGTCGTAGGCGTAGGAGCCGGTCGCGGTGACGAGCGTGACGACGACCTGGTTCTGCTCGTAGCTCTGGATCTGCGAGTTCGACAGCAGGACCGGCTGGAACACGAAGATGCCGCCGCCGAAGTTCACGGTCGTGGCCATCGGCGCGTTGGTGCCGACCTCGAGCACGGTCACGTCGGTCACGGTTTCCGGGAACGCGGAGGTGTCGAGCTGCCCGACGACCGCGTCGCCCGGCACGAGCTGCAGGAAGCCGATCGCGTTGGTCGTCGTCCCGTCGTTCGGGTCGGCGCCGAGGATGTCCTTGTGGATGTCGCGGATGAAGTAGTCGCCGAGGCCGATCTGCGTGCCCTGGGCGTCGCGCGCGACCGTGAAGAACGGGCTCGTGAGCAGCTTGTCGGTCTCGGTCGGCGTCAGCTCGACGTAGCCCTCGATGATGTTGCCGGTGCCGAGCGGGATCACGGTCGCGCCCGGGCTGCTCGGTGTGCCCTCGACGAGCTCGAAGCTCGCGCTGACGTTCGAGAACGTGCTCAGGCTGACGGTCATCTGGCCGGTCTGCTCGTGGACCGTGAGGATGCCGCCCGCCGGCACGTTGCCGTTGACCGTGACGAGGGCGTCCTTGGGTTTGATCGGGTGGATCACGCCCTGCTGCGGCGACAGGTTGACCGACATGGTCTCGAACGATGCGTTGCCGGCGTTGATCGCGTCGGCGAGCGCGAGGTCGTCGGTCACGAAGGAGTACACCGACCTGGCCTCCTCCGAACCCTGGGTGGTTCCCATCGTGCCCGCCGCGGTCATCGTCGCGCGCGGCGTGCCGGTCGCGTTCGGGTTGTCGAAGATGTCGACCTGGAACGGGTTGTATTCGCTCGACACGATCAGGGTGAGGTTGACGCGGGCGCCGGCGATGTAGCCGGTGACCTCGGCGCTGAAGCTCGGGTGGTTGCCGCGGCCGCCGACCGGGGTCGGGCCGGTGGCGCCGGTCTGGGCGAGAAGCTCCGGGCCGAGCGCGAGCGCGGCGAGCACGAAGATCGGAAGTGGGGATTTCATGCCGACTCCGGGGGCGAGCCGGCGACGGCGTGACGGTCCGGTTCGAAAAAGCGCTCGATCTCCGACAATCTGTAGGAGGTTCCGGCGACGATGGCCGGCGATGACGCCGCGTCCGAATCGACCGAACCGTCCGAGCCCGGGCCGCAGCGGCGGGGCGGCGATCACCGACGCCGAGCTCACGGTCCTGAAGGTGCTCTGGGAGCACGGTCCGGCGACCGTGCGCGAGCTGCTCGACCGGCTCGGCACCGACTGGGCCTACACCACGGTGCAGACGCTGGTCGGGCGGCTGGTCGAGAAGGGCCACGTCCGGGCGAATCGCCGCGGCCACGCCCACGTCTTCGCGGCCGCGACCGCGCGCGACGAGCTCGCCGAGCGACGCGTCGAGGAGGTTGCGAACACGCTGCTCGACGGCGCCGTGGCACCGCTGGTGCTGCGTCTGGTCGAGCGCGGCCGCTTCTCGGCCGAGGACATCGCGCGGTTCCGCGCCTTGCTCGCCGAAGCCGAGGCCAAGGCGAAAACAACGGCGAAGAAGCCGCGGAGCGAGTCGTGACCTGGCTGCTCGCCAACAGCGCCGTCGCGCTCGCGCTCAGCGTCGTCGTCGCGCTCGTCGGCCGGTTGCTGCGGCCCGCACCCGCGGTGATGCACGGACTGTGGCTGCTCGTGCTGCTGAAGCTCGTGACGCCGCCGCTGTTCGAGCTGCCGATCGCATTCGGTGGCGGTGCGCCGGTGTCGGAGGTCGTCGTGCCGGTCGAACTCGGCGAGCTGCGACGGCTGCCGGCGGTGCCGGATCGTGTCGTCGCCGATGCCGCCGTCGTCGCACCGGCCGACCTCGGAACCCTGACCTTCGTGCTGTGGTGCTGCGGCGCCGCTGCGGTGATCGCGTTCGTCGGTCTCGGCGCCATGCGCCAGCAGCGTCGGCATCGCCGGCTCGGACCGGTCGACGGCGCGCTGCGGACCGAGGTCGAAAGGCTCGCCATCCGCCTCGGCGTGAGGGTGCCCGAGCTCGCCGACGATGCGCTGGCGGCCGCCCCGTACGTCTGGAGCTTCGGTACGACCAGGCTGCTGCTGCCCGCGGCGATGCTGAGGAGCTGCTCGCCCAACGGCCGGGCGGCGGTGCTCGCCCACGAGCTCGCACACCTGAAGCGCGGCGACCATTGGATCGCGCGGCTCGAGGTCGTGCTCGCGGTGGTGCTGTGGTGGCATCCGCTGTTCTGGCTGGCGCGCGGTCGTTTGCGGCTGTTCGCCGAGCTCGCCTGCGATGCGATCGCGATCGCCGCGATCCCCGGCGCGTCGCTCGACTACGCCGCGGTGCTCGTCGACGCCGTCGCGCGTCCCGATCCTTCGGTCCCGGGTCTTGCCGGTCTCGCGTCGAGGCCGGCTGCCCGGGTCGCATTCGAGAGGAGGTTGACCATGATCCTGAACGACAGACTCCGCACCCGTTTCTCGCCGTTGTGGTGGGGGCCGTTCGCTGCCCTGACCTGCGGGTTGTTCGCGACGCCCGTCGCCGCGCAGGCCGAGCGCGAGTCCGAACCGGTCCGCATCGAGATCCGCATCAACGGCGAACGCGTCGAAGAGCTGTCGCCGGCCGAGCGCCGCGCACTGCTCGACAAGTTGCTCGGCAGCACATCGCGCGCCCGCTCGGAAGCGCGATCGGAGCCCCGCAGCGAACCCCGCCGCGAGACTCGCAGCGAACCTCGGAGCGAGCCCCGCAGCAAGGCCGATCCCGAGCCCCGTCCCGAGCCGCGCCGGCGCCGCAGCATCCACATCGAGGGGCTCGACGAGCTGCGCGAGCTCGGCGATCTGCGCGGTCTGGTCGAGTCCGGACTGGCCGAGGCTCGCCGTGAGATCGCGCGCGACGGCGATCTGAAGGAGCTCGGCATCACCGACGAGGTCCTCGGCCTGCTCGACGACGTCGCCGACGGCAAGGGTATCGAGAGCGGGCTCGACGACGTAGTCCGGGCCGCGATGAAGGGTGCGGGCCGCATGGTCGCGCGCGAGCTCGCCGACGATCACGACCTGCGCGAGCTCGGGATCGCGCAGGACCTCGGCGATCTCGTCACCAGTTTCCTCGCGAACGAACGCAATCAGGAGATGGTCGGCGAGCTCGCCAACAAGGCGCTGCACAACGCGCTGAAGCTCGCCAAGAAGGAGCTGCGACAGGACGCCGACCTGCAGCGGCTCGGCATCACCGGCGACGTCGAGGCGCTGATCGACGGCGTCGTCACGGGCGGCGGCGACTTCGAAGGGGCGCTCGGCCGACTGGTCGAGAAGGCTGCGAAGGCCGCCATGTCCGAGGCCGAGGGCGCGATCGAGACCGAGGTCGAGGAGCGGTCGGTCGAGCGCCGTCGCTCGCGCCGCACGCCGCGGGTCGTCCGCTGACGTCTGCCCGGCCGCGACCGGGCCGGGCAGACCGCCGGCTGAGGGTCGGCTGAGTGCCGGCTGAGTGCCGGCTGGGCCGGGCGGTTCTGTGGGCTTTCCGTTCGCTCCCGGGCCGCCCGGCGGTGAGATTCTGGCGCGTCCAGAGTATCGCCGCTGCCCGTGCCTTCGCCCGACCCCGTTCCGGTTCCTTCCCTCGCCGACCGCCTGGCCGAGGTGCGCGTCGCGTTCAACCTGCGTCGCGTTCCGTTGGCGGCGATCGGTGCCCTGCTCGACGACGACGCCGAACCCCGGCCCGGTGACCTCGTGCTCGCGCGAGTCGACGAACTCGGGCACCACACCCGGCTGCAGCTGACGACCGGCCGGCGGGTGCAGCTGTTCGAGGGCGACGAGATCGCGGTCGCGTACGGCCACCGCTACGCGACCGAGCAGTTCGAGGCCGAGGTCCCGCGCGATCTGTCGCCTTGCCACCTCGTCGCCGCCGGCGGCATCGCCGGCCGCGCGATCTCACGGTCCAGAAACGTGCGCCGGCCGACGCGGATCACGCCACTCGGCCTGCTGGCGACCGCCGGCGGTGCCGTCTGCAACCTCGCCGACTTCGCGCTGCCGCCGCGCGACGCCCTGCCGGCGCAGCGGCCGCTCACCGTCGCGGTCCTCGGAACCGGCATGGACGTCGGCAAGACGACGACGGCGCGCCACCTCGTGAAGGGGCTGACACGCGCGGGTCTCAGGGTCGGCGCCGCCAAGGTCACGGGCACCGGTGCGTGCGGCGACTACTTCGCGCTCGCCGACTCGGGCGCCGTCCCGGTGTTCGACATCGTCGACGCCGGCTTCGCCTCGACCTGGCGGCTCGCCGCCGGTGACGTGCTCCGCGGCTTCACGACGCTGCTCGCGCACGTCGTCGAGCACGGCGTCGAGGCGGTCGTGATCGAGGTCGCCGACGGTCTGCTGCAGCCCGAGACCGCGACCCTGATCGCCGCCGCGGAGTTCGCCGCGGCCGTCGATTCGGTGCTGCTCGCGGCGCGCGAACCGCTCGCGGCCGGCGCCGCGATCGAGCGGTTGCGCGGGCTCGGGCTGCCGTGCGTGGCGGTCTCGGGCCTGGTCTCGGCGTCGAACCTCGGCGTCGAGGAGGCGCGTTCGGCGACCGGTCTCGCGGTGCTCGGCCTGCGGTCCCTCGGGTCGCCATCGATCCTGCACCGGGTGCTGCCGCGCGTTCCGCAGGCCGGCGGAGCCCCGGCTTGAGCGCGGCGTCGGAGTCGGGGCTGCCGGCCGTGCTCGCCGACCGGCGGCGCCGCAGCTTCGTCGTGCTGCTGGCGATCGCGGCGGCGATGGCCGCCGTCGTCGTTGCCTCGGCCGGGCTGACCCAGCGCGTGTTCGACGCGCTCGTGCAGGGCCGGCAGGCGATCGGCGCGATCGGCGTCGAGGGCCTCGGTCTGGTCGCACTCGCGGCAGCCGGGGCAGTGCTGCGACTGGTGGAGCGCGTCGAGACCGAACGCCTCGGCCAGGACTACGTGCACGAGCTGCGGCAGACGGTGTTCGATCACCTGAGCCGGGTCTCGCCGCGCGCGTTGCAGGCGCGCGGTCGCGGTGGGATCGCGCTGCGATTCACCGGCGACCTGTCGGCGATGCGGCAGTGGGTCAGCCTCGGGCTCGCCCGCCTCGTGGTCGCGACGGTCACCCTGCTGCTCGCGGCCCTCGGGCTCGCGCTGCTGAGTCCGTGGCTCGGGCTCCTGGTCGGCAGTGTGCTCGGGGTCGGCGCGGCGGTGACGGGCTACCTCGGACGTTCGATCCAGGGTGCGGTCGCGGACGCGCGCCGCGCCCGCACCCGGCTCGCGAACAACGTCTTCGAGAAGGTCGGCGCGATGGGGGTCGTGCAGGCCCACGGCGGCGCGGCGCGCGAGCGGCGGCGGCACGGCCGGCAGAGTCGCAAGCTCGCAGGCCTGATGTTGCGGCGCGCGTTCGCGGTCGGCCGGTTGCGCGCTGCGGTCTTCGGCGCGGCGGGCACCGCCACGGCAGGCAGCCTCGTGCTCGGCGGCTGGCTGGTCGCGCGCGGAGCGATGACGCCGGGCGGGGTCGTCGGTGCGATGGTGTTGGTCGGCCTGATCACGCCGTCGATGCACGATCTCGGACGCGTCACCGAGTTCTGGCGCGGTGCGCGCGTCGCGCGCGAGAAGCTCGCCGCGCTGCTCGCCGTGCGCGCGACGGTCAAGAACGCTGCGGCGGTGCGGCGCAGTGGCCGGATCGAAGGACGCATCGAGTTCGATGGTGTGGTCGTCCGCGGTGCGCTCGACGGCGTCTCGGCGGTGGTCGAACCCGGGCAGACGGTCGCGCTGGCCGGGCCGAGCGGTGCCGGCAAGTCGACCCTGCTGGCCGCCGCGGCGCGGCTCGTCGACGTGCAAGCCGGCACGGTGCGGCTCGACGGCATCGGCATCCGGAAGCTGTCGCTCGGCACGCTCCACCGCGCCGTCGGCATCATGAGCCCGGACCTGCCGCTGCTGCGCGGCACGCTCGAGGACAACCTGCGCTACCGGTTGCCCGACGCCCCACTCGCGGAGTTCGAGCGGGTCTGCCGCCTTTGCCGTGTCGACGAGCTGATCGCGACCCTGGCCGATGGCCTCTCGACCCGGATTCGCGAAGGCGGCGGCAACCTCTCGCTCGGTCAGCGCCGCCGCGTCCAGCTCGCCCGCGCCATCCTCGGCACGCCGCCGATCCTGCTGCTCGACGAGCCGACGGCGAACCTCGATCTCGAGTCGAAGGAAGCGATCCTCGACGTCGTCGCCTCGTACCCGGGGACCGTCGTCGTCGCGACTCACGACCGCGCGCTCTGCGCGGCGGCCGATGCCGTCTGGCATCTCGACGACGGGCGCCTGATTGCCGAGGCACCGCCGGCATCGCCCCC
>JAGQRB010000113.1 GCA_020425925.1 Planctomycetota bacterium | reverse complement strand
TTCGCGCAGATCGACCGTGCGCCCGAGGACGCGCTGAACCGCATCCTGTGGCGCGCAATGCGCGGTGCGACGGTGCCGTATCCGGAGTGGGCCGTCGCGCCCGCCATGGACGAGGACGACGAGGTCGAGGACCGCTAGCGCCCGCGCCGGAACTCGATCGTGCGGTGCCACGGCGTGAAGCCGGTGGCGTAGACGCTCCTGCCCGGGAGCTGGTCGAGCGCGCCGCGGATCCGGGTCCAGCGATGGCCCGCCTCGCCGCCGCGCAGCTCGATGTGGTCGCCGCCGACCGTCAGGCGCGTCGCGCCGTCGGCCACCAGCCACGCCGAATCGGCGCCCTCGATCGGCACGGCGCCGGTGACCTCCGTGCCCGCGGGGCAGCCGAACTCGATCGCGACCGGCACGCCGTCGGTACCGGTGATCGCGACCTCGACGTCGAAGCCGTCGTCCCGTTCCCGGACCCGGACCGCGGAGTGCAGCTGCTGGACCTCGCTGGTCGGCCGCGCGTCGCGGTCCATCGCCAGCCAGTCACCGTCGGCACGCCGCAGCGCCGCCGGGATCGGCTGGTAGTACGGTCCGGTCAGGTCCTGGCTCAGGACCCAGTCGGCGCCGTCGCGGTGGAACTCGCCGCCGACGAATTGCCCCTTGCCGAAGAACGCCGATGCGAAGCGCATCGCGACCGCGGCGCTGCCGACGTGCAGGCTGAAGAACGTCGGGTTGTCGGCGAGGATCGTCGCGCTGAGCGTGCCGCGACGAATGCGTACCAGGCCCGAGTGAGCGAAGTGGCGTTCGTAGTCGTCGGGCAGCGCGCCCGGTTCGGGCATGGGCCGCGCCAGCTCGGGCGATTCGAGCAGATACACCAGCTGACCGGTCAGGCGTGGCAGCTGTTCGGCCTCGAGCCGATGCGCGATCGCGGCGAACCGCGCGTCGCCGTCGCGCTGTGCCAGGAAGCGATACGGATAGTAGTACGGCAGCAGCGACCCGTGCTGATACTGATCCTGCCGGCGTGAGCCCTCGGTCGCGACGCTGCCGTCGGCGTGCATGTAGTACAGCGTCATCGCGAGGTTCGCCCGCACCGGCTCGAGCAGCTCCGGTCGCCCGAGCAGTCGTGCGACGGTGATCAGGCAGCGGTCGGTGAGCGGCGAGTAGATCGTCGTGCTGCGCTCGGTGAACTGCCCGTCGGCGTCGATGTCGATGTTCTCGGCCAGCCAGGAGTCGATGCGGGCGAGGTAGCGCGGATCGGGGATCAGCGCGTTGGCGCGCGCCAGCGCCATGCAGACCACCCAGCGGTGGTTCGGCGTGTGGATGCCGCCGACCGCGAGCGCATCGGCGCCGCGGCGGATGAACCGCAGCAGCTTCTCGAGCACCGGTCCGGCGGCCGGATCGTCGGTGGCTCGGAGCACCGCCGCGGCCGCGCACATCCACTCGAGCACGAAGCCGGTGTCGGGTGGCGAATGGAAGTTCGTCGTCGGCAGATCGATCGTGCCGTCGGCATGCTGCACGTCGAGCATGTAGGTCGCGGCGGCGTCGAGCGCCGCGAGCAGCCGGGCGCTGCGGTGGTACCGACTTGCGGGCGAGACCCAGGCGACCACCAGGTCGCGGATGAAGCCCGAGGTCGCGCCCGGGAACCAGACGCCGTCGGCCGACGGAATCCCGCCGTGGTGCGGCAGCATCGGGTCGAGCTGCTGGGCCGCGAGGCGCGCCGGCATCGCGGCGTCGTTCTGCGCCAGCAGGCTCGCGACGAGGTCACGCGGCGGCGTGGGGGCGCGTTCGCCGACCCGGCAGGCCGAGGCCGCGCACAGCACCAGGAGAGCCCCCTGTCGGGCGAGCGCGGCGGGTCGCTGCATCGCGTCGACCATAGGTCCCGGCGTGGTCGGTGCCAAAGTCACCGCGGTGCGCGCGGAGCCCGTGCACCGGAGCTGCCGCTCGCGAGCTGCTCGAGAGCGCGTGCGGCGACGGCCCTGAGCTCGCGGTCCTCGCCGGCGGCGAGTCGCTGCAGGGATTCACGGGCGGCGGTTGCAGCGGCGCCCCCGCTGCCCAGAGCGGTGATCGCTTCGCGCACGACGAGGCGGTCGCCATCGTCGAGCGGCTCGCTGAGCTGCGCGGCGAGGTGGGTCACCGCGTCGGGCGACAGCGGCTGCAATCTGAGTCGTGTGATCGCATCGAGCCGCTCGGCGCGCGCGGGGCTGTAGAGCAGGTGCAGCAGCGCCGGCTCGAGGTCGGTCTCGGGCGGCTCGATGGCGAGCACCGCGCGTGCCAGCGCGAAGCGATAGTCGTCGCCCCAGAGGACGGGGAAGTGCCGCGCCGGCGTGTCGGTCGGCGGCGTCTCGGCGAGGCCGGCGCTGCCCTCGACATGGGGCTCCGACGGACGCGGGCGTTCGCACGCGAGGTAGTTCGCGAGTTCCGCGCCGACGGCGGCCGCGCTCGTGCCTTCGCGGGCAGCGAGATCGGCGATGGCTTCGAGCACTTCGCCGGCGCCGTGCCAGCCGAATCTCGCGAGGTCGAAGACCGATGGCGCCGCGCCCTGGCCACCGCCCATCTGCGCGACGATCGGCAGCAGGGTGGCGCGTCGAATGCGGAGCTGATCGAGCTGGCGGATCAGGGCCGCGGGGTCGCGGCCCGCGGCGCGCACGTCGCCGCGTCGGAGCGCGCGTTCGTACTGGAACCAGAGCAGCGACGGTTCGTTCGCCGACGGGCTGTAGAACAGCTCGTCGGCGGCGAGCTGGCGCAGCGCCGCGACGGCGTCGCCGGCTCCGGCGCGGTCGCAGAACAGCAGGTCGTCGGCGACCGACGTGAGCGCGTCCAGCCGCGCTTCGGGCGCGAGTTCCGCCAGGCGCGCGATCCGTGTCGCGAGTTCGCCGGGCTGCTGGCCCGTCGCCAGCAAAGCGATCCAGAGGGTGACGATCGTCGCGCGCAGCATGGCGACGAATCTTAGCCTGCCAGCTCGCGGTAGAAGCACCTCAGGATCGCGCGTCGCACCGGATAGGACCGATAGCCGCGCGCCTGCAGTGCCGCCGTCGGCAGCGTGCCGCGTGCGGTCTCGGCGCGCAGGTCGCGCACGAGATCGGGCCACTCGTGGAGCGCGCGTTCGACCTCGGCGCGGACCGCCGCTTGCGAACGCAGGTCGGCGATGCCGCCAGCGAGCAGGCACACGCCACAGATCGCGACCAGCAGGACGAAGGCCAGGCCGCGGAGCTCGAGGCCGTGGCGGCCGAGCCAGAGCGCGGCGGTCGCGAGCACGGTGAGTACGATGCCGCACCAGATCGATGCGCGCGGCGGCACCAGCTGCGGCGCGAGCTGTTCGCGGGTCGGCGGTGCGATCGCGCCGGCGCCCGCGTGGTGCCGGCGCCGGGTGCGTCGCAGCGACGAGCGGGCCGGCCGCACTTCCGACCAGAGCGCGAGGATGGCGCGCCGCGCCGTGCTCGTTCGATAGCCGAGCTCGGCGAGCAGCTGGGCCGGTCGGCTGCGCGGGCCGCTCTCCCGCCGCAGTGCCGCGACGAGTGCCGGCCAGTCCGCGATCGCACGCTGCACCTCGCGTTCGATGCGCGGCCTACGGATCCAGAGCGCGATTCCCGAGCCGAGCAGGATCAGCCCGGCGGGGATCACCATGACCGCGAGGGCGCCGCCGCTCGCCAACGAGCCGGCCCAGCGCAGCGCGAGGCACGCGATGCCCGCCGCGAGGACGACGACGCCCCAGAGGATCAGGTGGAACCCGAGCGCGCCGGGTACGTCGCGGTAGACGCCGGTCGGTGAGGGGCCGCTGTCCGGCGCGGCGACCCGGCGCTGCGTGATGTTCCTCAGCGTCAGCATCCGGAGGCAGTCTACGCGATCTGCAGCCGGCCCGGTCGCGGCGCCAGGTCCTGCCACCGATGCAGTTGCCATGCGCGCCGGTATGATCCGGGCCCGCCACCGGCGGACGCCTCGTCGTCATGATCGTCCGACACCCATCCCGTTGTCTCGTGCCGGCCCTGGGCCGCCTGCTGCTGCCGCTGGCAGCGGCGCTGCCGGGAATCGTGCTCGCGCAGGATCGCGCGCCGTCGTCGTTCGCGCAGCTCAAAGCCGAGGGCGCCGCGCGCTCGGTCTACCGGTCGACCGATTCGCCGCGCGGCGCGGAGCCGCGTGCGAACCCGGATCTGACGACGTTCCGCGGCGCGATCGAACCGGTCCTGGCGGCGGTCTGCTATCGCTGCCACGGTCCCGACAAGCAGAAGAGCGACCTGCGCGTCGATGTACTGGATCCCGATCTGCTGCACGGCGCCGACGTCGACGCCTGGCTCGATGTGCTCGCGGTGCTGAACAACGGCGAGATGCCGCCCCCTGACGCCGAGGGTGTCGAGCTCGAAGATGCCGATCGCCGCCGGATCGTCGATTGGCTGGTGGTGGAGAGTCAGCTGGCCTCGACGCTGCGCCGAGGCGCCGCGGCGCACGCGTCGGTCCGCCGGCTGGCGCGCTACGAGTATTCGTTCGCGCTGCAGGACCTGCTCGCGCTGCCGTTCGATTTCGGCGACGAGCTGCCGCCGGACCCCGTGCCGCGCGACGGCTTCGAGAACTCCTCGGCGGTGTTGCAGCTGGGCGGCGTGCAGTTCCGCGCCTGCCTCGACGTCGCGCACGACGCGTTGGCGTTGGCGACGTTCCCGGCCGAACGGCCGTCGCCGTGGTACTGGTCGGTGTCGATGGCGACCGCGGCGGACCGCGAATGGCGACGACAGGACGGCGAGCTCGAGCAGGCGAGGAAGAAGCACGCCGGAGATCCGGACCGGCTCGCCGCCGCGTTGCGCGACCTCGGCGAGCGGCACGCGAGGCGCCCGAACGGTGTCCACTTCGCCGATCCGTCGACCGGGCGAGTGGCCCGCCAGACCTGGGGCTACGAGGGCGCCAAGTACGCGTTCGCACCGAGCTCCGAAGCGGTCGAGCCGCCGCCGTACGCGGCGGCGAGTTCGACTGTCGCCGTGATCCCGCCGCGGCGTCACATGATCGTCGAGCTCGGCGACCGCATCCCCGAACGCGGCACCCTGCGGGTGCGCGTCCGGGCCGCTCGCGCGAGCGCGGAAGGCGACGCGCCGCCGAGCCTGCGCCTGCTGTTCGGCTGGCAGGCGAGCAACAACTCGAGTGTCACGTTCCCCGTGACCGACGGCGATCTCGTCGTCGAGGCGTCGGTCGAAGCGCCGCAGGTCTACCAGTGGGACGTGCCGATCAGCACGATCCACCCGCGCAACTCGGCGCGCAGCAGCCAGAAGCTCGGCGGCTACCCGAGCCCGTCCGAGTTCCTCGCGATCCAGAACGCGTCGTGGTCGGGTGGCGACGTGCGCGTCGACCACGTCGAGGTGATCGCGCCGGTCTTCGCATCGTGGCCGCCGGCGTCGCATCGGTCGGTGTTCCCGGCCGCCGCGATGGCAATGACCGACGAACGCGAACGCTCGCGCGCCGTGCTGGCCGCATTCGTCCCGCGCGCCTGGCGGCGGCCGGTAGGCGACGAGGAGATCGCACGCAAGCTGCGGCTGTTCGAACGTGTCCGGGCCGGTTGTGACGACTTCGAACAGGCCATGCTCGAGGTGCTCGCCACCGTCCTCGCGGCGCCGGACTTCCTGCTCGTCGGCCCGCTGTCGGATGGCAGCGCGCGCCTGACCCTGCCCGAGCTCGCGACCCGCCTGTCGTTGTTCCTGTGGTGCAGCGCGCCGGACGACGAGCTGCGCGCACTCGCGGCCGACGGGCGCCTCGCCGAGCCGGCGGTGCTCGACGCCGAGGTCTCGCGCCTGCTCGCCGACCCGAGGGCGCGGCGGTTCGGGCAGCAGTTCGTGCGTCAGTGGCTCGATCTCCGGCTACTCGACTTCCTGCACGTCGATCGCAAGCGCTATCCACAGTTCGACGGAGAGTTGCTGGTGGCGATGCGGCGTGAGCCGGTCGCATTGTTCGACGAGGTGCTGCGGGCGGATCTCAGCGTGCTGGAGTTCGTGCAGGCCGACTTCGCGATGGTCAACGAGCGCCTGGCGCGCCACTACGGCCTGCGCGGCGTCGTCGGCAACGGGTTCCGCCGCGTCGCGCTCGACCCGGCGTCGCCGCGTGGCGGCCTGCTGACCCAGGCGGGCCTGCTCGCGATGAACTCGGACGGCATCGACTCGCACCCGCTCAAGCGCGGCGTCTGGTTGCTCGAGCGCCTGCTCGACGATCCGCCACCGCCACCGCCGGCGGCGGTACCGAAGATCGACCTCGCCGATCCCGAGATCGCGAAGATGACCCTGAAGCAGCGGCTCGAGCACCACCGCGACCAGCCGGCCTGCATGTCGTGTCACGCCAGGATCGACCCGTGGGGCATCGCGCTCGAGCACTTCGATGCGGTCGGCAGCTGGCGCGACGCGATCGAGGGGCGCCCGGTCGACGCATCGGCGCAGCTGTTCAACGCCCAACGACTCGATGGCGCCGACGGTCTGCAGCGCTACCTGCTCGATCAGCGCCAGGATCAGTTCGTGCGCGCGCTGGTGACGAAGCTCGCGACGTTTGCGCTCGGGCGGCCGATGACGTTCGCCGATCGCGCCGAGATCGATCGGATTACCGGTGAAGTGCGTCGGCGCGGCGATGGGCTCGCTACCATGGTCCGGCAGATCGCGGCGAGCGAGTTGTTCCGCTCCCGCTAGAGGTAGCTGCCATGAAGATCGACATTGCGACCCTCGACCGACGCAGGTTCCTGCGCGGCTCGGCTGCCGCGCTGGCACTGCCCTACCTGGAGTCGGCGTTCGGTGCCCGCGGTCGCGCGCAGCGACGTGTGCCGCCGCGGCGCTTCGCTTGCATCTACCAGCCCGATGGCGTGCCGATGCCGCTGCGCGAGGATCCGGCGTTCGAGGACTGGGCGTGGTTCCCGCACGGCGGCGGCACCGACTTCCGCCTGACGAAGTGCCTCGAGCCGCTCGCCCCGCTGCGCGCCGAGCTCACCGTCGTCTCCGGCATGTCGCACCCCGCGGTGCGCGCCGTGCACGGCCACTCCAACGCGGATCAGTTCCTCACCGGTGCGGACACCGGCGCGAGCGGCGCCTACGCGAACTCGATCTCACTCGATCAGGTGTTCGCCCGGCACGTCGGCGACGAGACCCGCTACGCCTCGCTCGTGATGTCGTCCGACGGCGGCACCGGCACCGCGCGCGGGGCGCAGACGCTGTCGTTCGATGCCAACGGTCGCCCGATCGCGGCGGCGCACCGGCCCAAGAAGATCTTCGACTCGCTGTTCGTGACCAGCGACGCCGCCGCACGGCAGCGCCTGGCGCAGAGCCGCAGCACGCTCGACGAGCTGCTCGCCGATGCGCGCGCGCTGCGCGGACGATTGTCCGGCGGCGACCGCGGCGTGCTCGACCAGTACCTCGACGCGGTGCGCGAGACCGAGCAGAAGGTCGAGAAGGCGGTGCGCTGGGTCGACGTGCCGTTGCCCGAGGTCGATCCCGGCGAGCTGCGCCTGGAGGTGACGCCGGACGATGCGCGCGCCTACGTGCAGGCGATGCTCGGCTTGATCCACCTCGCGTTCCAGACCGACAGCACGCGGACCGCGACCTACCAGCTCGGCCGCGAGAACGGTGTCGGCATCAGCGATCATCTCGGGCGCGCCGTCGGTTTCGAGCTCGCGCACCAGCTCTCGCACGAGACCACCAAGCCCGACGGCTGGAAGAACTTCGGCATCTACTGCCGCTTCCTGGTCGAGGAGCTCGCCAACCTCGCGTCCAGGTTGCAGCAGACACCGGACAGCGGCGGCGACGGCAACCTGCTCGACAACACGCTGCTGCTGTTCGGCTCGGCGTCGAGTGCGTTCCACCTCTCGCGCAACTACCCGCTGATCCTGCTCGGCGGCCGCAGCATGGGCTTCCGGCACGGTCAGTACCTGAACTACGTCGGCGATCACGCGTTCGGCGGCGGCTGGAACGGCGGCACCGAGCCGTGGCAGCGCGAGTTCGATCGCGAGGACCGCCCGCTCGGCGAACTCTACGTCACGATGCTGCGCCGGCTCGGCGTCGAGATCGCCGAGTTCGCCGGCTGCAGCGCCGGTATCGAAGAGGTCTGAGCCGCTCGGCGGCCGGTCAGCGCACGAGGCCGCCGGCGAGCGGGCTGGTCTGCAGCGGCAGCGTGGTGCCCGTCAGGCCCTGGAACCACAGCCCGATGCCGACGTAGTTCCAGCCGAACGGGATCATCCAGCTGCCCGCTGCCAGGCCCGCGTTGTCCGCGATCAGGAAGCCGGCGGGCAGCGCGCTCGGCGAGTCGATCAGCGCCGGCTGCACCAGGTGGGGCAGCTGCTGCGCCGCGAGCGCGAAGTTCGCGAACACCGCGACGAAGCCGTTCGGCGCGGTCGTGAAGTCGAGCCGGAACGGCGCGCCGTGTTGCGGTGGCTGCGGGCGCGTGACGCCGAGCAGGCCCGTGCCGGTCGGGTTGCTGCAGTTCGTGCCGGTCGACTGGATCGTGCAACGGTCGAGATGGGTGGCCGTGCCCGAGGTCTCGAGGGCGCACGCCGAGGTGCCGGGAGTCAGCGTCGAATCGCAGAGCCACAGCGCGCCACCGGTGGCGCGTACCGCCGGCTGGCTCGGCTGCGAGATGCTCTGCATGCCGAACAGCTGGACGTGGGAGCCGTGCAGACTCGAGTTCGTCGCGTCGATCGCCGGGCTGCCGGCGTAGAGCGTGTCGCCGCCGCCGTGCACCGCCGTGTCGATCAGACTCAGTGTCGCGTCGGTCGCGGCGATCCCCGGTCCGATCGGGAAGATCGCGAGGGTCGTCGAGTTGCTGACCGTGCACTGCTGCAGGAACGTGCTGGCGTCGTTCACGGTCAGTGTGGCGCGGCTCCTGGCGTCGAACGTGCAGCTGTCGAACGTGACCCCACCGCGATCGACGACCACGTGGTGCGCGATGGTCCCGGACGGGAAGGCGAACACGGTGTTGCCGATGAAGCGCAGGCCGAAGACGTGGGACCAGGTTCCGGTCGGCGGCGCGAAGTGCGTTGCCTCGAAGGCCGGGAAGCCCTGGTCGTACCGGACGTCGACCGTCCCCGGCGCCGCGGCGCGGATCGTGACCGGCACCAGTGCCTCGAAGTGGGCATAGACGCCGGGGTGGACCAGGATGTGATCGCCAGCCGTCGCGATCGCGAGCGCGTCGCGGATCTCGGTGAAGCCGCCAGGCCCCACGACGTGGGTGGTCTGGGCCACGAGCCCGATTGCGGGGGCGCCGAGCGCGAACAGCAGAGCGGCGGCCAGGTCGGTGAACGGGAGGCGGGCGGAGCCCGCGGGCTGAGGACAGCGCATGACGTCTTCCTTCGAGTGAGTCCGCTGGTGTGGGGGCCGGGCGGAAGCGTCAGCGGGATGCCGCGGCGCTACCGAACCGGGTTTCGCGGCCGGCGCGGCGAGGCGGCGACGCACCGGCCGGCACATCGACGAGAGGGTTCCGGGTCAGCGGGAGTCCGACGCCTCGGGATCGAGCTCGGCGAACACGGAATCCGGCAGAACTCGCCGGAGCCGCTTGAGAGCCCGCGAATAGCGCTGATCGACCGCCGCGACCGAGAGCCCGAGTAGCGTCGCGACGGTCCTGCTCGCGTTCTGCTCGATGCCGCGCAGCAGGACGATCTCGCGATCACCGGATCTCAGCTCGTCGAGGCACGAGCGCACGATCGCCTGGGTCTCGTTCCGAACCGCCCGGGTCACCACTCCGTTCGCGGTCGGGTCGACAGCGTCCGCGACCATGACGTTGGCGGTGCCCGCCGACCTCGTGATCTGGCGTCGCAGGTAGCTGTTGATGCGGTGATTGATCGTCGTAGTGAGGAACCGCAGCAGCACTGGCGTGATCCGGCCGTCGCGCGGCTCGAGCACGCCGAGCTTCGGTAGTGCGATGAGCCAGGCCTCGTTGACGAGATCCGCTGGTTCGACCACGGCGCGGAGCGCCTTGCCGAGCCGATACTCCGCGACCGCGGTGAGCACTGGCGACAGCCGCGTCACGACCGCACCGAGACTGTCGCGATCACCGTTCACTGCGCGCCGGACCTGGAGCGTCGTGTTCCAACCGGCACCTTCTTCGCGACTGACCGTCATGGCGAGCGTCTGACGGCAGTCTAGCGTCGCTCTGCTAGAGTGGGGGAATGGCGGGCGACGAACCCCTCGACGAGCATGCGATCCTCGGTGCTTTTCTGCAGGAGTTGCTCGCCGACCGGCAACGCGGCGCGGACCACGAGCTGGCCTTCTACCAGGCGAGATATCCGGGTTTCGAGGCAGCGATCGCGCGCGAGTTCGCGCGCGTCGCTGCCGAATCTGCGTTCGAGGACGGTACCGAGCCGATCCGCGGACCCGTCGCGGAGCGCTATCGCGAGGAACGCGAGATCGCAGCGGGTGGTATGGGCACGATCTACCGCGTCTGGGATCCCTCGCTCGAGCGCGGGGTCGCGAAGAAGGTACTCGGCACGCGGTGGGGAGAACACGACGCGACAGCGGCGCTCTCGGCTCGGTTTCTCGGCGAGGCGAAGGTCACCGCGCAGCTCGACCATCCCGGCATCGTGCCGGTTCACGAGCTCGGCCTCGACGAACGCGGCCGGCTCTACTTCACGATGTCGCTCGTCCGCGGTCGGAGCTTCTCCGAGGTCATCGACAGCGTGCGTGCGCGCCGGGACGGTTGGACGAGAACGCGGGCGCTCGGCGTCCTGCAGCGCGTCTGCGAAGCCGTCGCATACGCGCACAGCAAGGGGGTCATTCACCGGGACCTGAAGCCGGCCAACGTCATGGTCGGCCCGTTCGGGCAGGCCTACGTGCTCGATTGGGGGCTGGCCCGTCTCGGCGACGTGGCCCCTGCTGCGTCGCCCGTGGGGAACGCCCCGACCTCGCCGAACTCGACGCACGCCGGCGACGTGATCGGTACGCCGGCCTACATGGCGCCGGAGCAGGCGCGAGGAGACCTGTCCGCCGTCGGGCCGCGCAGCGATGTCTACGCGTTGGGGGCGATGCTCTACCACCTGCTCACCGGCCAACCGCCCTACGGCGAAGTGCTCGGTGCGACCTCGCAACGAGTGCTCGATGCGTCGTTGGCGGGGCCACCGACGCCGGTGCGGGCGGTGGCGCGCGACGTGCCCGAGGAGCTCGTCGCGATCCAGGAGCGCGCGATGGCGCGCGACCCGGTGCAGCGCTACGCGTCGGCGGCCGACCTCGGCGACGACCTCCGCGCGTTCCTCGAGACGCGGGTCGTGCGCGCGCACCGAACCGGCGCCTGGGCCGAGCTCACGAAGTGGGTACGGCGCAACAAGCTGGCCGCGGCTGCGGCCATGTTCGCGCTCGTATCGCTCGCGGCGGGTCTCGCCGTCAGCACCTGGCAGAAGCGGATCGCCGACGACAACGTCGAGCAGGCGAACGCGGTCCTCGACTTCCTCAACAAGGACCTGCTCGCGGCAGTCGCGCCGGGGGCCGTCGGCAAGGACGCGACGATTCGCGAGGTGCTCGACGTCGCCGCCGAACACATCGAAGGGCGTTTTCCCGATCGACCGCTCGTCGAGGCCGCGATCCGCCGCACGCTCGCCGAGACCTACCGGCGACTCGGCGAGTTCCCCGAAGCGGAGCGTCATGCGCTTCACTCCGTCGAGCTGTATCGCGACAGCGGCGGCGACGCGGAGCCGATGCTCGACGCGCGCCGGGTACTCGCGACCGTGTACCGCCAGGAGCAGCGCCTGGCGGACGCGGAGCGCGAGAACCGCGAGATCCTCGCGCTCTCGCGATCGGCTTTCGGCGACGAGCACGTGGACACGCTGACGGCGGCCAACAACCTCGGGCTGACGCTGACGAATCTCGGCAGGTACGACGAGGCCGAGCGGTTGCTCGCCGACGTCTACCGCGCGCGGCGGCGACTGCTCGGGGTCGACCACGATCACACGCTCGTGTCGATGTGCAATCTCGGGTTGCTCTACTACAACCTCGGACGACACGGCGAGGCGGCGCCGTTGATCAAGGGCGAGCTCGACCTCTGCACCGCCAAGAACGGCGAAGAAGATCCCGGCACGTTGATCTCGATGAACAACTGGGCGAACCTGCTCGATGCCACGGGACGGCGCGAGGAAGCCCTGGAGCAGCACGAGCGCATTTGCAGGATCTCGGCGAAGGTCTGCGGCGAACGTCACCCGCGCACGCTCGACGCGCTGATCTCCCGCGCCGTGATCCTCTACAATCTCGACCGTTGGGACGAGACACGCGAGCTCCTCGCGACCCTGCGCGAGCGCACGAGCGAGCTCGGTCCGGACGACCGGGTGCCGATGCAGGTCGAACGCCTCGAGGCCAAGCTGCTGTTCGCCGACGGCGATGCTGCGGCGGCCGCCGCCGCGAGCGAGCGCGCGCTCGCCCATCATCGCCGTGTCCTCGGCGACTCGGCCCTCTTGACGTCCCAGGTCTGGCGGACGGCGGCGCAGTCGCTGGCGAAGGCGGGGCGGACGGCGGCGGCGCTCCGGACGATCGACGAGGCGATCGCCGCGCTCGCGAGCGAGGACTCCCTCGAGGGGGCGAGCAACCGCTTCGTGCGGGGCGAGATCCTCGCCGATCTCGAGCGCTTCCCCGAGGCGGAGAACGAACTGCTCCGGGCGATCGAGTTCATGGCCGCGAACGCACCACGGTACGTCGATCACGCTTCCGCGGTCGCGGAGCTCATCGCCGTCTACGAGCGGACGGGGCAGGCCGACAAGGCCGCCGACTGGCGCGCGCGCCGTCAGTAGGCGAAACCTGTGTCAGATCGGCAGGGCTCCGGGCATCGCTCCGGCATGAACGCCACGACCGCCGTCCTGCTGCTCGCCCTGCCGACCCTGCCGCCGCTGCCGCCCCTCGCCGCCCAGTGCGGCATCGTCGCGGATGTGATCCCGGGCCCCGCTGCACCCGGGGGGCCGGCTCGGCTGACCCCCGCGTTCGGCAACGAGCTCTGGTTCTGGTACTCCGAGCCGAACTCGGGCAAGGAGCTCTGGAAATGGAGCGAGCAGGGCGGCGTACAGATCGTCGCGGACCTCGTTCCGGGCAGCGGCAGCAGCGATCCGACCTACCTGACGCCGTGCTGTACGGCGAGCGGGCCGCGCATGTTCTACACCGCGACCGAGAGCGGACACGGCTTCGAGATCTACGTCAGCGACGGCACCGCGGCGGGCACCGGCCGGCTCGCCGAGATCCAACCGGGCTCCGTCGGTTCGTTGCCGTACGAGTTCTGCGCGAGCGGTGGCAAGGTCTACTTCAATGCCAAGAACACGACTTTCGGCGAGGAGCTCTGGGTCGCCGACGGGACTCCCGCGGGCACGATTCGGCTCAGTGACTTCGCGCCCGGCTCGGCCCACGGCAGGCCGCTGGGGATGGTCGACCTGCACGGCCGCGTGATCTTCTCGGCGTTCGACCCCGCGACCGGGCGCGAGTTGTTCGTCTCCGACGGCACGCCCGCAGGCACGCACCTGCTGCGCGACATCGAGCCCGGAACCGCCGCATCGGACCCGGTGGAACTCACGCGGGTCGGCGACTACGTCTACTTCGTCGCGAACACCGTGACCTTCGGCAACGAGCTCTGGCGCACCGACGGCACGGCGGCCGGCACGGTACTCGTCGCCGACCTGTTTCCCCCGAACGCGTTCGGCCCGACCGGCCTCTGCGCCTGCGGCGACCGGCTGTTCTTCCACGAGTACCGCGCCCAGGGCTACGGCGACGTCTACGTGACCGATGGCACCGCCGCGGGCACGACCTTCGTCTTCGCGCAGGGAAGCAACCTCACGTGCTCGGGCAACCGCGTGTTCTTCACGGGCTACGACCTGACTCACGGTTTCGAGCCCTGGGTCACCGACGGCGTCACGACGCAGCTCATCGAGGATCTGATCCCCGGCTTCAACGGCAACGCTCCGGCCGAGTACACGGACTGCGGCCCCGGGGTCTGCTTCCGCTTCGCGACCGCCAACCCGGCCGAGATCTGGTTCAGCGACGGCACGGCGAACGGCACGACGCTGCTGTGCACGCTGGATCCGGCCGCGAGTCCGAACGGCCTGACGACGAGTCGCGGCCGGGTGTTCTTCGCGGCATGGGATCCGAGCTACGGCGACGAGATCTTCGGTATCAGCACCCCGGGAGCATCGCGCACGCTGCTCGGCGACGGCAGCGCGCCGGACCATCCGCGGCTCTGGACGCGCGATGGCGGCGTGCCGGTGCTCGGGTCGACGATCGACCTCGTCGGCGACGGGCCCGCAGCTCATGCAGGCTTCCTGCTCGCCGCGATCGCGACGCTGCCGGCGCCGGTGCCGGCGGCGCCCGGGCTGATCGTCGGCGGCTGCGACTGGGTCGGGCTCCAGGCGGGCGGCGCGGTGACGGTCGCGACCCTGTCCGCGACCGGGTTCTCGGTGCCCTTCTCGGCGCCGAACAGTGCCGCGCTCGAGGGTCTCGCGCTGCAGCTGCAGGCGGTCTGGTTCGATCCGGGATCGGCGCCGGCGGTGCAGGTGTCGAACGGCCTGCAGCTCGTGCTCGGCACGGCGGCGCCGCACTGAGAAAGCGTGTCAGATCGCACCCCGAGCGGGGATCGAGGAGGCATGAACCGCTGCGTCACATCCTCTCTCTGCTCGATCGCCCTCGCCGGCGCCATCCCCGCCCAGGAGCCACCGACCGGGCTCGCCGAAGTCCGGGTCCCGGTCCACACGGCCGACGACGACAACGGCGTCGCCTACGGCACCTGGGCGGCGAGCCAGTCCTATAAGGCCTCGTTCCACGACGGTATGACGTTCGTGCCGTATCTCGGCCCGAGCTACCCGCAGAACCGGCCGTGGTCCTGGCGGACGACCTCGGTGCGTGCCGGCGAATCCGAGCTGCTCGAGTCCGGCGCCGAGCCGACCCCTTGGCACGACGACTACCGCTACGAGTACCGCTTCGGTGCGGTCACCGAGCGCTACGACGTCGGGATCGGCGGCCTCGAGCAGTCGTTCGTCGTCACCCGGCTGCCGCAGGCCGGCGATCTCGTCGTACGGGGCACCGTGACGTCCTCGCTGCACGCCGAGTCCGCCGCTCCACGCCACGGAGCACTGCAGTTCTTCGACGACGCGGGTCGCGAGATCCTGGGCTACGGCGCGGCCTTCGCGATCGACGCCGCCGGTAGTCGCCTCGCGATCGACACCGCGTTCGCCAACGGCGAGATCACGCTCACGGTGCCCGCCGCCTGGCTCGCAGCCGCGAAGCTCCCGGTCACCGTCGACCCGATCCTCACCCGCAGCACGATCGACTCGGACCCGGCCGGTGCGGACGTCGGCAGGGTCGTCGTCTCGGCCTCGGGCGCGCCCGTCGGCCCCGAACTCCTGTTCGCCTGGCAGCGGTTCGCGTCGCAGACCGACAGCGACCTGTTCGCGGCCTCCGAGACCTCGGTGCCGTTCCCGACGGTAACCGCGATCTACGCCGACCTGGGGACGACATGGACCTCCGATCAACCGACGTGCGCCTACAGCCAGGTCGCGGGCCGCTGGGCACTCGTCTGGCGACGCTGGTTCACGGGGCTGACCGTGCAGAACAGCGGCATCCGCGCGCATCTGACTGCCGGCATCGGCTACTCGACGCTGGTCACGGGGTTCTCCACCCCGACGGGTTACAATGCCTGGCGCCCGAGCGTCGGCGGCCAGCGTTCCTACTCGCATTTCCTCGTCGCCTACCAGCGCGAGAACAACTCGACCAACGCCGGCAACCTGCAGAACACGCCGACCTCCGACGTCTTGAGCGTGATCTTGAGTTCGGCGGGCGGCGGGTTCTCCACGACGCACACGGCGCTCGATTCGGGCACGACTCGCGATGCCGAACGCCCGTTCGTGAACCGACTCGGCGGCCCGGAGGGATGGCTCGTGGCGATCCAGCGGGCCGACGCGAACGTCACGACCGATGACTGGGACGTCGTCGTCAGGAAGGTCTCGAGCGCGAATCAGCTCTCGCCCGTCGCGTGGACGACCGATGTCGGAAACTCCAACACCAAGCATCAGGTCGCCCCGATGATCGACGGGACCGACGGACGATACCTCGTGGCGTTCTCGACGATCGATCGCGCGCTGCTGCCGTACCAGACCCAGAGCAGCGTCGGCAACGAGTTCTGGGTGCAGCGCCTCGACTGGCCCGCGACGTCGGGAGGACCGAGCCTGTCACCGCCGCCGGTCCGCCTCGAGAGCGACGTGAGCCGGCTCTACCAGCCGGGAGGCGTCGGCTACGATCTCGACGGGAGGTCGCACTTCGCCGTCGGCATCCGCGTGGTCGCCCCGGGCACACCGTCGGTCCGCGCCCACCTGCTCGGCTACCACGGTGAGTCGGTGGAGGCGATGGAAGCCTACAACGTGCCCGGGCACGAGCCGGTCAGCGTCGATTGCGTCTATCGTCCCGGCACGGACCACTTCGCGCTCGCCTACGGCGTGCTCGACAACAACACGAACCCGGTCTACCGGCAGTACATCCGCTACGCCCAGGGCGGCGGCGTGAGCACGGGCGGCAGCGGTTGCAGCACGGCGCAGCTCGCGTGGCAGGGCTCCGTCCTCGTCGGATCGGCGTTCAACGAGGTCGAAGTCACCGGATCGTCGCTGACGGCGGGGCACTTCATGGCGGTGTCGCTCGGTTCGACGGACGTGCCGGCGAACTACCCCGGGGTCGGCACGGGTTGCCGGCTGCTCGTCGACATCGGTCCGCTGCTGCTCGGGACCCTCGCGTTCCAGATCGGCCCGTCGCCGTCGTGGCCGTTCCCGCTGCCCGAGTTCCTGCCGTCGATGTCGCTCCACTTCCAGGACTGGATCCTCGACACGGGCACCCTGTTCCAGAGCACGCAACGACTGACGGTCTCGATCGTGAAGTAGGACATTGGCGGAAACGGAGTGCGACGGCGTCCGAGGTGGCGATGCCGAGTGGGTTCACCGGCGCCAGGACCGCCCACCGTGCAAACGCGGCCAGCCCGGCGATGCGAACCGACCATCGGCCGACAGCAGGGTCACGGCGATCCGAAGCATCCAACGCATCGCGCACCGTTTTCGGGCAGCGTGCCGGCGGAGCAACCCCCCGGCTCGACCCGGCTCGTCCGCGTCGATGCATGCTCGGCTTGTCGCGGACCAACCGCTCTCGGATCATCGACCCGATGCCCTTCCAGTCCCCACGCGTCGCGGCCGCCGCCGTGACGCTGCTCGGTTCGTGCGCGACGGTGCTTCGCGCGCAGGCCGTCGATCCGCTCGCCAGCTGGCAGCAGCGCCAGACCCTCGATCGCGAGTCGCCACACCGCGCGCTCGCCTGGCAGCCGGTCGGACCACGCTTTTGTGGCGGCCGGATCGAATCGATCGCCGTGCCGGCGCAACGGCCCTACCGGCTCTACGTCGCGCCGGGATCGGGCAACCTCTTCCGTTCCGATGACGGCGGGCTCGTCTGGCAGCCGATCTTCGAGCACGAGGCGACGCACGCGATCGGCTGTGTCGCGGTCGCGCCCTCCGACCCGGACGTGGTCTGGGTCGGCACCGGCGAGGCGCACCTTGGCGGCATGAGCTGGGACGGTGTCGGCGTCTACCGCAGCACCGATGGTGGCGCGAGCTGGCGACACGTCGGGCTCGGGATG
>JAGQRB010000112.1 GCA_020425925.1 Planctomycetota bacterium | reverse complement strand
CGTTCGGCAGCGGTTGCGCCGGCGGCACCGGCGATGTCGAGCTGCGCGTGCTCGGCTCGCTCCAGCCCGGCAGCGTGCTGACGACGCAGTCGATCGGCCACACCCCGACCGGTTCGATCATCGGCGGCGTCGGAGCGCTCGCGATCGGTCTGAGCCGGACGAGCTACAACGGCCAGAGTCTGCCGCTGCTGCTCGACCCGTTGATCGGCACGCAGGGCTGCTATCTCTACACCGACAGCGTCGCGACGATGCTCGGCGTCAAGTACGGCACCTCGCCCGTGATGATCCGCTTCAGCATCCCGCTGCCCACCGGGTTGCCGCCGGCGACACTGCACCTGCAACACCTCGGTTTCGACAGCGTGCCGGGCGGACTGTCGACCTCGAACGGTGTGACGATCCGGATCATGGACTGATCCGTCGCCCGACGACCCGATCCTCAGTCGAGCCGAACGGTTCCGAGCAGCCGCCCGGGATCGCAGCACTCCGCCAGCGCGCGGCAGAGCCGCTTCACCGCGGGATCGGCGAAGCGATCGTAGAACCGCTGGTTGTGCGGGCCGACGCCGTGCTCCGCCGAGTAGCTGCCGCCGTGGCGCTCGACCGCGAGCGGGTAGATCGCGTCCTGCAGCGTCGTCACGAGCGCCTGGCGGTCGGCGACGGCGCCCTTCGGCCAGACCAGGTTGAGGTGCGTGCCGCCATCGCCCCAGTGGCCGTAGTCGGTCAGCGTCACGTTCGGATGATCGCGCGCGAGCAGCGCCGCGACATCGCGGGTGAACGCGGGTAGCCGCGAGCGCGGCACGCTGATGTCGAACGCGAGCACGTCGCCGTCGCTGCGCAGGCTCTCGGTGATGTGGTGACGCAGCGCCCAGAAGTCCTCGCCGCTGCCGAGCACCGCATCCTCGATCGCGTCGTCGGTGGTCTCGGCGTGGGCGCCGAGCCGTTCCTCGAGCAACGCGTCGAGCGCCAGCGCCGAGCTCGGCAGCGTCGACGACAGCTCGACGAGTGCGCTGTAGGCCGGCAGCTCCGCGAACGGCCGCCGCAGGTCGTGGTGGCGGAACACCGCCTCGAGCGCCTTCTGGCCCATGACCTCGAATGCGCTCAGTACGTCGCCGAGATCGCGTTCGAGCGCCTGTAGCAGCCCGAGCACGGCCTCGCCGTTCCGGCACGCGACCAGCGCGGTGGTGCGCTGCGTCGGCCGCGGCGCGACCTGCAGCACGGCGCGCGTCACGACGCCGAAGACGCCGGTGGTGCCGATGAACAGGTGCTTGCCGTCGAGGCCGGTGTTGTTCTTGCGGAGCCGGTTCAGCATCGACACGACCGTGCCGTCGCCGAGCACGACCTCGACGCCGAGCAGGTTGTGGCGCACGTCGCCGTACTTGAGCAGGCGGGTGCCACCGGTGTTGGTCGCGACCATGCCGCCGATCTGCGGGTCGGCGCCGAGGTCGACCGGGAACCAGAAGCCGTGCGGCAGCAGCGCCTCGTTGAGCTGGCTCAGCAGCACGCCGCCGTCGACCAGCACGGTGCGCGCGGCGGCGTCGAGCTCGATCGTGCGGTTGAGTCGTTCGAGGCTCAGCACGACCATCGCGCCGCTGCGGTCGGGTGTCGAGGCCGCCACGAGCCCGGTATTGGCGCCCTGCGCGACGACGCGCGCGCCGTGCTCGGCGCAGAGCCGCAGCGTCGCAGCCACCTCGGCGGTGCTCGCGGGCCGCGCGACGCAGCGCGCCACGCCTTCGCCGTAGCGCCAGCCCTGCTCGTAGCGCGCGCGGTCGGATGGTGCGTCGATCACGCCGCGGTCGCCGAGCGTCTGCCTGAGCGCCTCGATGAGCCGGTCGCTCACGGCCGCTCGGTCATCTTGAAGATCGCGGTCGCGTTGCCCGAGTCGAAGCGCAGGTCGAGCACGCCGGGCGCCTCCTCGTCGCGCGTGATGAACTCGTGGAACGAGCCCGGCACGATCTCGGACTTCAGTCGGCCGTCCTCGCCGACGAACAGGCGTTCGACGAGTGCGGCGCGGAACGCGGTCTGGCGCACGCGGCCGCTGCGGGACACCTCGACCGCGTCCTTCATCGGCCGGCCGAGCAGGCGCTGCTCTTCGGCGACGGTCTCGACCGACGCGACGCGGTCGGTCGCGTGGTTGAACGCATTGCCCTCGGTCGCGATCCAGGCCATCTCTTTCGACTCGCGCAGCATCGCCTGGTAGTCGGCCCAGGTCGGTTCCTGGTGCTGGCGCTCGAAACAGCCGACGAGGTTCGGCAGCAGGTGCGCCCCGTCGTCGAAGCCGAGCGTGTGGCGCTCGCCGAGCTCGGCGAGCATCGCCTTGCTCGGCAGCGGCAGCGGATCGCGCGAGCTGCCGACCGTGCGCAGTACGGCAGTCTGGAAGTTCGCCGTGAAGCACTCGGGGTGCAGCTCGCTGACGAAGAACTGCGCGATGTGCTCTGGCAGGTCACGGTGGGAGTAGGCACGCCCCGTCATCGCGAGCAGCTCGAGCGGGTAGACGTCGCGCACCTCGAAGCCGAGCGGCTCGAGTAGGCGCGCGAACGCGAGGTGGCCCGCCGGCAGCGCGCCGCAGTCGCAGGCGACGGTTCGCAGTGCGCCGTGGTCGAACGTGAGCTTGCGGCCGGCGCGCACCGCGTCACCGACGTAGGCGGCCGCCATCGGCACGCGCCGCGTCACGTCCTCGAACAGCAGCATGTTCAGCGCCTGCGCGAGCTCCTTCCGGTGCAGGCGGTCCGTGCGCGGCAGCAGCAGGTCGGGGTGGATCTGGAGCGCCTCGAACAGACGCACGGTCCGGACCGTGCCGACGGTGCGATCGAGCAGGGCCCAGAGGCCGGTCTCATGAAGATTCTGCATGGGTGGGTGAGTAGCAGAAGGATAACTCTCTATCTCACGTTGCGGAGGGTCGCATCTACTGCGTTCTCTGTATGAGATCATGCGATAGGATCATGAAGTGCGACGATCCCTCCCTGGCACCGCGGCGCTGCAGGCGTTCGAGTCGGCGGCCTTCCACGGCACGATCACGGCGGCGGCCCGGGAGCTCAGCCGGACCCAGAGCGCGCTGACCCGGCAGATCCAGGCGCTCGAGGCCCACCTCGGTGTGGCGCTGTTCGAGCGCCGCCGCCAGCGCATCCGCCTGACCCCGGACGGCGAGCGTTACCTCGAACACGTCCGCGCCGCGTTCGATCGGCTCGAGGCCGCCGCACTCGAGCTCAGGACACCCGGCAGCGGCGGCGTGCTGCGGCTCGGCATCCTGCCGACCTACGGCACGCGCTGGCTGATCCCGAGGTTTCCGACGTTCGCCGCCGCGCACCCGGCGATCCAGGTGCACTTCACGACCCGGCTCTCGGTGTTCGACTTCGCCAGCGAGGACCTCGACGCCGCGATCCACTACGGCGAAGGCCACTGGCCGGGCGCGGCCTGCGAGCCGCTGATGGACGAGGAAGTGCTCGTGGTCTGCAGCGCGCGTTACCGCGACGAACGGCAGCTGCGCGAACCGCGCGACCTCGCGCGCGCGACGCTGCTGCAGATCTCGAGCCGACCGCAGGCGTTCGACGACTGGCTGCAGGCGCGCGCGGTCGACGGCGTCGACGGCCGCCGCGGGCCGCGCTTCGAGCATCATCAGATGGCGCTCGAGGCGGCGATCGCGGGGCTCGGCGTCGCGGTGCTGCCGGCGTTCGTCGTCGACGACGAACTGCTGCGGGGCACCGTCGTCGAGGCGTTCGAGGCGTCGCGGGCGCGCACCGGCAAGGGCTACTGGCTGGCCTACCCCGAGCGCCGTGCGACGCTGCCGGCGCTGCGCGCGTTCCGCGACTGGCTGCTCGCGCAGCACGGCCGTCCGGCTCAGGCGCGTTCGAGCAGTGTCAGGGCCTCGACGTGATCGGTGTGCGGGAACAGGTCGCAGAGCCGCAGCGCCCGCACGCGATAGGTCGGCGTGAGCGCCGCGAGGTCGCGTGCCAGCGCGGCCAGCGCGCACGACACCAGCAGGACCCTCGGCGGTGAAGCCGCGAGGACGGCGGCGGCGCCGGCTTCGCCGAGACCGGCGCGCGGCGGATCGGCGATCAGCAGGTCGCACGCCGGCAGCGGTGTGCTGCCGAACACCTCCTCGCGCACCGCGGCGCGCCCGCCTGTCAGTGCGGCGGCGAGGTTGTGGCGCGCATCGTCACAGGCGACCGCGTTGCTCGCGATCAGCGTGACGTGCGCCGCGCCGGCCGCGAGCAACCGGGCGCCGAACGCCGCGACGCCGCCGTAGCCGTCGACGATCCGGGTGCCGGTGACGTCGCCGAGCAGCGCCAGCGCGGGCCGGAACAGGATCGCGTCGGCGTAGCGGTTCTGCTGGTAGAAGCTGCCGAACGACACCCGCAGTCGCAGCGGCTTGCCGCCCTCGGCCGGGCTGCGGACCTCGTCCTGCTGCCAGGTGCGGCCCCGCGGCGCGAACGACACCGGGCCGAGCAGCGCGTTGCCGCGGGCCTCGTTGACGTTGATCACGACGCCGACCGGCGCGAGCTCGCGGCCCTGCTCGTCGCGCAGGTCCTGCGCCGCGCGCCACAGCGCTTCGGCCAGCGCCTCGCGCTCGCGGAAGTCGCGCCGCGTCACGACGACGCCGAGCAGCAGCTCGTTGCTGCCCGGCATGATCCGGGCGCGGAACGCGCGCACCAGCCCGCGGTGCGCGGTCTCGTCGTAGGCCGGCAACCGCAGCTTGCGCAACACGTCGCCGGCGCGCACCGCCAGCGCGGTCAGCGCCTTGTGTTGGATTCTACAGTCCGTGATCGGCTCGACCTCGTGGGTGCCGGTGCGGTAGATGCCGAGCCGCAGCTCGCCGCGGCGGGATTGCACCGGGTAGAGGATCGAGGTGCGGTCGTGGCGCGGCGGCCGCGGCGGCGGGGCGATCTCGGGCGTGATCGCGCCGTCGCCCAGGAACGGCGCGAGCAGCTCGCGCGCGCGCGCCTGCTTGGCCGCGAGCTGGTCGGCGATGTCGATGTCGAGTGCGGTGCAGCCGCCGCAGGTTCCGAAATGGGGGCAGTGCAGGGTCGTTGGGCGGGGCATGCGCCCGTTCCGTGTACCGGATCCGTGCTCACGCTTCGACCGCGTTGCTGCCCATGACACCGCAATATGCCCGGACCGGCGGCGCCCGCGACCGACCCGGCGTGCCGCCGGCTACAATCCACCGCGCGTGTCAGCCACCACGGACCCACCCGAACCGCCGGCAGGACGCCCACCCGATTGGGAGTCGTTCTACCGCCACTTCCGCAAACCCGGCTACGTGCCGGGCTACGAGATCACCTCCAAGCTCGGCGGCGGCACCTTCGGGCTGGTGTTCAAGGCGCGCAAGGAATCGATCGGCAAGGACTACGCTATCAAGTTCCTGAAGCTCGACGACGACGCCGTGCGCGACGCGGTGCTGCGCGAGCTCGACGCGGTGCAGCACTTCGCGCAGCTCGACCATCCGAACCTGGTGCAGATCGAGGACCGCGGCGAGGTCGACGGCATCCCGTTCCTGATCATGCAGTTCGCCGGGCACACCACGCTGCGGGACCGCATCGAGGATTGCAGAGGCGCGGCCGTGGGCTGCCGCGACGAGGTGCTGCCGCTGTTCCTGCAGGCCTGCCGCGGCGTCGCGGCACTGCACGCACACTCGCTGGTGCACTTCGACCTCAAGCCGGCGAATGTGTTCCTCAAGGGCAACGTCGCGCGCGTCGGTGACTACGGCCTCAGCAAGCTCGTCGCGCACGCGCGCGGCACGCTGTCGATGGGGCGCGGCACGCCGACCTACATGGCGCCCGAGATCCTGCAGCGGCGCGGCGATCACCGCAGCGACGTCTACTCGCTCGGCGTGATGCTCTACGAGATCCTCACCGGTGCCGTGCCGTTCTCGGGCGAGAGCGAATGGCACGTGCTGCAGCAGCACGAGACCGCGGAGCCGGAGTGGCCGATCGGTCTCACGCCGCACGAGCGTGCGGTGCTGCAGCGCTGCCTGCAGAAGGACCCCGCGGCGCGCTTTGCCAGCGTCGACGAGCTCGTCGCCGCGCTGACCGGTGCGCCGGCAGCGATTGCCGCGGTCTCATCCTCGCCGCCGGCGGCACCCGTGGCGCCGCTGCCGCCGATCGACGGCGGCGCGCTACCGCCG
>JAGQRB010000111.1 GCA_020425925.1 Planctomycetota bacterium | reverse complement strand
GCGCTCGCGGACGACCTGCTGCGCTACCTCGAGTTCCGGCCGATCCAGCAGCGGCCGAGCGGCTTCGGGCTGCGGCTCATGCGCTGGAGCCAGCGCCACCGCACGCTCGCGGTGGGCGCCGCCGCCGCGATCGTGCTCGCGATCGTGCTGCCGACGGCGATCGCGATCGAACGTTCGCACGCACTCGCACAGGTCAGCGACGAACGCGACCGCTACGAACGTGCCGTAACCGGCGTCGTCGACATCCTCGGCCGCGCGCAGCCGTTGCTCGACGACGTCGCCGAGCTCGACGGCGGCGAGACCGGCGAGGCGGTGCGCGAGCTGTTTCGCCGCATGACGGACTTCTACGGCGAGCTGCGTCGCTTCGACGCGGCGCGCCCCGCGATCCGCGACGCACTCGTCCAGGCCCAGTACCACGAGGCGCTGCTGCTCACGGACCTCGGCGAGTTCGAGCAGGCCGATGCGCTCGCCGACGCGCTGCTCGGTATCGTCGGTGAGGACGACCAACACCGCCGGCTGCGCTACGAGCTGCGCGTCGCCCGCGGCCAGGTGCTCGAGAACCGCGGTGAGTACCCCGCCGCCGAGGCCGAGCTGCGCGCCGCGATCGCCGAGATCGATCGCCTTCCGCAGGCCAGTGTCGACGACCGCATGCGGGCCGGGCGCGCCCGGGTGACGATCGCGATCCTGCTGTCGCGGCGATTCTCCGAGGGACTGGTCGCGGCCGCCCAGGACGCCGTAACGGCGTTCGAGGAAATCGTGGCGCAGGAACCCGGCAACGTCGACGCGCAGAGTTACCTCGCGCACGCGCGACGGCTGTCCGCCCAGGTCCTGAGCCGCAGCGGCAACGAGGAGCGCGCGCTCGAGCTGCTGCAACGGACGCGCGCCGACCTGCAGGACCGACTCGTGGCCCACCGGCGCGATCGCAAGCTGCGCATCGAGCTCGCCAAGACCGAGCAGGTGATCGCGGAGGAACATCGGCTGGCCGGCCGACACGAGGCGGCGCTGCCGCATCTGCGCGCGGCGGTCGCGGCGCGCCGCGATTTCCTGCAGATCTGGCCGAACCGGCCGACGGTGGCCGGGCATCTCGCCGATTCGTTGTCCGATCTCGGCTCGTCACTGAACCTCGTCGAGCGGCCCGAAGAAGCCCGCGGGGCGCTCGAGGAGGCGAAGGCGCTGCTCGAGGAGCAGCTGGCACGGGACGCCGAACTCGAGGTCTTCGAACGGCAGCTCGCGGTCGTCTGCATGGAGCTCGGCAAGGCGATGGCGGCGACCAGCGGCCTCGGCCCGGAGTCGCACGCGATGAGCGAGCACGCCGTCGAGCTGATCGACGGAGTCATCGCGCGGCAGGAGAACGTCCTGCCCGACTACTACGCCGAACGCGCGATGGCGCGCGCCGGTTGCGGGCAATCGCACTTCAACCTCGGTCGTGCGCGACCGGCACTCGAGCTCTTGCTGGGCGCGCGCGACGACCTGCAGCGCTACCTCGCCGAGGCCAGCGAGGACGGATCGATGAAGCGTCAGCTCGGTCAGATCTGTCTGGTCACCAGCCTGGTGGCGGCCAAGGTCGAGGAGATCGACACGGTCGAGGAGCTGCTGCGTCAGGCCGACGAGCTGATCGGGTTCGACGCCTCGGACGTGACCTTCCTCGCGCCGCTCCTCGGCGACGAGCGCGCCGCCGCGATCCTGCAGCGGCTCGGCAAGTGACCGCTACTCCAGCGCGTCGGACAGCCGGAGCAGTGCACGCGACAGCGCCTTGCGAGTCGCGACCTCGGTCTTGCCGAGCCGCTCGGCGATCTCCTTGTGCGACAGCCCGAGGAAGCGCGACCAGGTGACGATGTCCTGCTGCTCGTCGTCGAGCTGCGCGAACGCGGCGTCGAGCCGCGCCTTCGCCTCGCGCCCGATCGCCTCCCGACTCGGGGTATCGAACGCGTGGCACACCGCGTCCCAGGCGCTCGGTGACTCGTCGACCGCGACCTCGCGACGCACGTCGCGCTGCTGCGCCAGCACCCGCCGCTGGCGGTCGTAGAGCTTCCGCAGCGCGAGCGTGTGCAGCCAGCGACGGAACCCGTCGGCACCGCCGTCGCGGAAGCCGTCGAGGCTCTCGAGCACCTCGCGGCAGACCGACTGCTGCAGGTCGGACACCGACTCGCGCCGCAGCAGGCCCGGACCGGCCTTGAGCCGGACGATCGCCGCGATCGCGGGCAGGTGCTCGCCGAGCAGCGCCTCGAGCGCCGCCGCGTCGCCGGCCCGCGCGCGCGCCAGGAGTCCGTCGAACCCGTCCACCCTGCCGAGCATACCCGGCCGATTCCCGGTCACGCCGGCCCGGCCGCCGCGATCACCGCTCCGTTCCCCAACCGAACGAGGTTCTCGATGATCCGCCGTCTGCTCCCCTCCCCGTTCCTGCCCGCGGCGATCGCCGCCGCTGGCATCCTGCCCCTGGCATCGGCGCAACAGCAGGTCGCGCCGGTCCAGATGCCGCAGTATCCGCCGCCCGACCGCGTGCTCGTCGATGACATGTGGGTACCGACCGAGGTGCTCTACGGTGACGGCCACTGGGACGGTCCGTCGTGGACCAACGGCGTCGTGCCGTACTGGTTCGACGACCAGACCGTCTCGTTCGGCGAGAAGCAGGCGATGCTGCTCGCGATGGCCGAGATCGAGGCGGTCTGCGGCGTCGACTTCGTGCCGTCGACGACCGGCCTGCCGCCGCTCGTGCTGATCCGCGAGAACCCGGCGAACACCAACGTCAGCACGTCGGAGGTCGGCATGCAGTCGCTCCCGCAGTTCCTCAACATCGGCGCCGAGCACTGGGACGACCACTTCCTGATCGTGCACGAGCTGATGCACACGCTCGGCTTCAAGCACGAGCACCAGCGGCCCGACCGCGACCTCTACGTCCAGATCCAGTGGAGCAACATCCACCCGGTCCAATGCGGCGGCGGCTCGTGCGCCGGCAACTTCTCGATCTTCAACGGGCAGTTCGTCGGCCCCTACGATTTCGACTCGGTCATGCACTACGCCGGCACGGCGTTCGGTGTCGGCAGCAGCACGACGATCCAGTGCAAGCCCGGCTTCACGCAGTACCAGAACACGATGGGCAAGCTCGAGCTGATGTCGTACGGCGACATCCAGGCGCTGCAGACGAAGTACGGCACGCCGGCGGGCCCGGCGATCGCGAGCCACGTGCCGGCCGCGGTGTTCGCGGGCGTCGGTGAGACCGAGTTCATCTTCACCGGCAGCGGCTTCAACCTCGGCTCCGAGAACCCCAGCGGCATTCCCGGCTCGCGCGTCCAGTACTTCGCGAACGGCAGCTGGAACGACGCGTTGGAGACCGAGGTCGAGAGCAGCACGCGCGTCAGCGCGCGCATCGCCATCGGCGCCGAGTTCCCGCTCGGCTTCCTGCCGCTGCGCATCGTCAACGACTCGCTCGCCGGTGGCGCGACCGGGACCGTGCTGACCGCGGTCTCGGCCGTGCCGTGCTCGAGCGCCGATGAACGCACCGGCTGGGCGATCCTCGGACTGCCCGACACCGACAACGACGGCTACGACGACGTGATCCTCGGGCGGCCGGGCTACTCGAACGGGCGCGGCCAGATCATGTGCCGGTCGGGCCAGGACGCCGCGTTGAAGTGGACCGTGATCGGCAGCCCGAACGGCAATCTCGGTCACGCGCTCGCGCTGGTCGGCGACGTCAACGGCGACGGCGTCGCCGACTTCGCGTGCAGCGAACCGGGCCTCGGCAGCGGCCACGTGCGGATCCACAGCGGCGACACCGGCTTCGTGCTCCGCAACATCGACGGCGCTACGTTCGGCTCGGGACCGGGCTTCGGCACCGCGATCGCGCTCGCCGGCGACCTCGATCTCAACGGCGTGCCCGATCTCGTCGTCGGCAGCCCCGACTACAACAACGGGCTCGGCCGCATCGACCTGGTGTCGGGCAGCAGCGGCGGCCTGTTCTTCGGCATCGGCGGCCTGCAGCCGGGCGAACGGTTCGGCGCTGCGGTCAGCGGCGGCTTCGATCTCGACGGCGATGGCCGGCCCGAGGTGGCGGCGGGCGCGCCGCTGTTCGACGGCAGCAACGGCATCGACTGCGGCCGCGTCTCGGTCTACGAGGGCGCGTTCGGCACGTTCCTCGCGAGCGCCATCGGCGACGGCCGCCGCGACCAGTTCGGGGCCTCGGTCGCGATCGCGCCGAGCACCTTGGCACAGGCGACCGGCAGCCTGCTGGTCGGCGCGCCGGAGCCTGGCACCGCCTCGACGCAGCCCGGCACCGGCTATGCCCGGCTGTTCCGCCACGTCAACGGACCGTTCACCGGCCTGCTCGAGATCGCGACCTGGCCGGGCAGCCTGAACGGCGCGCGACGCGGTCACACCGTGTTCGCGGCCGGCGACGTCGACGACGACGGCGGCACCGACTTCCTGGTGTCCTCGATCGGCTCGGCGACCGTCGAGGCCAACGTCGAGCTGGTCTCGGGTCGGACCGGCGAGGTGCTCTGGCGCACCGTGCGGCCGGCGTCGACCGATGACTTCGGCTGGGCGCTCGGCGTCGCCGACCGCACGAACGACGGCCGGCTCAGTGCGCTGGTGGGGATCCCGCGCTCCGACGGTCAGTGCACCGACAGCGGCTCGTGGACCAGCGAGCCGATGGCCGTCGCACCGTCGGCCGCCCGCCCGATGATCACCGAGGTCGCGACCGCGGTGCCGGGGACGTCGCCGGCAGCGATCGAGATCACGAACTTCGGCACCACTGCCGTCGACCTCGGCGGCTGGAAGGTGCGCTTCCGCGACAGCCTGCCGGTCGGCAACAACGGCAGCGGGCAGTCGTCCTCGCTCGCCGGTATCGCGCTCGCGCCGCTCGAGACGATCGTGCTGCGCACCCAGATCGGCGCGGCGTTCGCCGAGACACCGCCGTCGGTGCGGACGCTGAACGTGCTCAGCGGCGGCCCGGTGCTCGCGGCCGACTTCGCCGCCGCACTGATCGCGCCGAACGGCTACGTCGTCGACGAGATCCACGTCGCCGGCTTCGGCGGCACCTACCACGAGGGCTCGATGGGCGGCAAGTTCGGCGGCGCGGTGCCGAATCACCAGACCGGGCAGATCCTGTCGGCGCAGAAGGTCGAGCGCATCTGGGGGCTCGACACCAACGGACCGGCCGATTGGACGGTCAACGGCGGTCGATCGATGGGGCTCGAGAGCCAGTCGTCCGGCGCGCGCGATCCGCGCACCGTCTCGGGCGGTCAGTCGAAGGTCGTGCTCAACGAGATCAACCGCAACACCGGTCACTACGTCGAGCTCGTGAACCGCGGTTCGACCTCGGCCCAGCTGCAGGGTTGGCTGTTGCGCTACTCCAACGCCCAGGGCGCTCCGATCCGGCAGCTGTCGCCGTTCCCCGAGCACTTCTCGCTCAACGCCGGTGACTACATGGTCATCGGTTCGACCGCGCAGCCGCCGGCCGAGTTGCCGGCGTCGGTCGACTACGTCCGCGTCAACGGCCTGGCGCTCGGCAGCGCCGAGTTCACGCTCGGGCTCTACGACGCGCGCGGTCGACTCGTAGACCTGGTGCGCGCGACCCGACCGACGACCGAGCTGGTGCACAACGACCCGCGCCTACCCGGACATCCCGACGCGTTCCGCCAGGCCGCGATCTCGGGCTCGATCGTGCAGAGCCTCGGCCGCAGCCGCGACAACGCCGACCACGACGTCGGCGACGACTGGCACCCGATGCCGTTGCGCACGATGGGCACGCAGAATCCGCTGATCTGGAGCCCCGACCCCGAACCCGGGCTCGACGTGCGGGTCAATCGCCGGCCCGGGATCTCGGCGGCGATGATCCTCGACGCCGACCCCGATCGCGCCGGCAACGCCTGGAGCTTCCTGGTCAGCCTCGGCCACGCGAACGGCCAGGGCCCGGTGCTCGGCCTCGGCCCCGACGCGATCCCGAACTGGCTGTTCTTCAGCACGGTCGCGCCGTTCTACGGGGTGCTCGACTCGCACGGCGCCGCGCGCGTCGATCTGCCGATGAGCTTCGTGCCGCCGGGCCTGCCGCTCGACTTCCGGTTCCTGCTGATCGACCCGACGACCGGCGCGTTCGTCACGCTGGCGCCGATCGTCACCTACGACTCGTGATTCGCGCGGCGGGCAGGCATCGCGCTACCGCACGGTGCCGACCGCGGCGTTGCTGAAGGCGCCGAGTCCGTTCACCGCCAGCGGATCGAACACGAACGCCTGGTGGAACAGCCGCAGACCGGCGAGCGCCGGGTCGTTCGGGATCGCGAGCCCGAACGTGCCCTGGCCGCCGCCGTGACCGACGAGCGCGCCGGCGCCGGCAAGGCTGTCGATCCACAGTCGACAGCCGGGCAGCCCGAACCCATCGAGGTGGCGCGGCAGCGGCTGGCCGGCGCGCGTCGGCGAGTAGAACGCGAACGCCAGGAACCAGACGCCGGGCGACGCCGGCAGGTCGGACAACGTCAACGCCATCGTGCCGCCGAGCGCGGGCGGCGTGCCCGCGAGCGCGGGCACGCCGGCGCTGCCGGGACAGCCGGCACCGATGCCGGCCCAGTGCGCCTCGGGATCGGCGGTGAAGATCTCGGTATCGCCGGTGACACCGACGCGCACCAGCGCACCGCGCGCGTCGTCGTAGATCACGCGGCCGCCCGATGCGAGCACCGGCGGATCGGGGTAGGTGAAGAACGACCAGCCGCCGGGCCCGTATTCGTACGTGTTGATCTCGGGGAACGTCGCGACGCGGCCGCGGCCGGTGTCGTACGCGGCGCTGCCGAACGGGTAGCTCGCCGGCTGGTTGCCGACGAAGGTCCAGTCGCTGCCGTCGTAGAGGTAGACCCCCTGACCGCTGGCGGCGCCGGGCACGAACACGACGCGTTCGCGCTGGCGGTCGTAGGCCAGCGCGTGGCGATAGTGCGGACCGGGCGAGTTCGCGGTCGCGATCTGCTGCCAGCTGCCGTTCGCGTACTCCCAGGTGTCGGCGAGGATGTTCGCGCCGGTGAACCCGCCAGACAGCACCGCGACCTCGCGACCGAGGTCGTACGTCATCGCGGTGGCGTAGCGCGCGCTCGGCCCGAAGCCGGCCGCGACCTGCGTCCAGGTCGAACCGTCGTACTCCCAGGTATCGCCGTGCACGGTGGCGGCGACGCCGTAGCCGCCGAACAGCACGACTCGCCCGCGTCGGACGTCGTAGGTCATCGCGACCTGATCGCGCGGCGACGGCGAGGTCGGCGTCGCGACCGGCGACCAGACATCGCCGGTGAGTTCGAAGGTCGTCGCGCGGGGGCCGCCGCCGGCGGCGTCGTAGCCGCCGAACAGCACCGTCCGGTCGCGCCCGCGATCGTAGGCCAACCCGAAGTCGCGAACGCGCGGCGCTGCCCGTGACGACGCGACGGGCTGCCAGGTGGTTCCGTCCCAGGTATGGCCGCCGCGGTGGTCGGTGAAGCCGGTGGCGCCGCCGAACAGGTAGACGTCGCCGCTGTTGCCGCGCGCGACCATGCGGTGGCTGCGCAGCTGCGGCGGCGACGTCGCCGGCGTCTGCGGCATCCAGGTGGTGCCGTCGTACTCCCAGGTATCGCCGAGCGTCTGCAACGCGAAGCCGATCGTGCGCACGCCGCCGTAGAGCACGAAGCGGCCGCGTCCGGCGTCGTAGGCGAGCTCCGACTCGGATCGCGGCCCCGGCGCGCCGAACGCCGAGTGGTTCGACCAGGTGACGCCGTCGTAGTGCCAGGTGTCGATCAGGTAGCCGGAGGCGCTGCGGCCGCCGAACAGCACGACCGTGCCGTTGCCCGCCGCCATCGCGCCGAGCATGCGCGCCGGCGGCGATGTCGGCGTCGCGACCGGCCGCCAGTCGACACCGTCGTAGTCCCAGGTGTCGGCGAGCAGGTCCTGGTTGGCATCGCTGCCGCCGAACAACACCGTGCGGCCGGCAACGCCGTCGTACACCAGGTGGTGCAGCGAGCGCGCCGGCGGCGACGTCGCAGTGGCGATCGCCTGCCAGTCCGTGCCGTCGTACTCCCAGGTGTCGGCGAGCCGGGCGCTCGCGGCGTCGTCGCCGCCGAACAGCACGACCCGCCCGCGCGCGGCATCGTAGGCCAGCAACGCGTAGTAGCGCGGCGGCGGCGCGTGCGCGGTGGTCACCGCCCGCATGCTGCCGCCGGCGTCGAGCTCGAACGTGTCCGTCGGCCGCACGATCGCGCCGAACGCCGCGGCGTAGAGGCCGCCGAACACGACGACCCGGTCCCGGGCGCTGTCGTACGCCATGCCGTGCCCGAGCACCGCCCGCGGCAGCAGTGGCTGCCAGGACTGCGACCGAAGGAGGGAAGACGCCGCCAGCGAGGCGGCCGCGACGAACAGGATCGGTGTGCGCATGCGAGGTTCCCGGATCGGAGCTTTGTTCGCCTTCCCCTTCCTGGCGGAGGGCCGGAGCGCGACGCGAATTCCCCCCATTCGTGACCAGCGTCGTGTAACACTGCGGGCCGACTCATGGCCCGCCGCAAGAAGCCCATCGTGCTCCTGGCACTCGTCGCGGGCGCGATCGCGTTCGCGCTCGCACTCGCCGAAATCGCGCTGCGGCAGCTGCCGGCGAAGAAGCCGAGCCCGCCACTCGGTGCGCTGAGCTACGAGACGATCGACGGCGAGCCGGTCGCCAACCTGCAGGAGGGCGTCGCGAAGGGCTTCATCGTGATGCTGCCGCCGAAGCTGACGCCACGGCCACGCGGCATGTTCGCGCCGGGTCACAGCTTCTACCTGCGCTACGCCGACCAGGATCGGCTGCACTGCGACTGGCTCGACGAGCAGGGCCGGGTGCTCGTGCGGATCAACGACCAGGGCCTGCGCGAGCGTCCGGAGATCACGCCCGACAAACCGGCCGGGCAGCGCCGCATCGTCTGCCTCGGCGACTCGTTCACGTTCGGCTGGGGCGTGCCCGAGGAGCTCGGCTGGGTCCGCCTGCTCGAGCAGGCGCTGCGGCGCAGCGACGACCGGATCCGCACGGTCAACTGCGGCGCCGCCGGCACGATCTGCGTCGACGAGTACTGGTACGGGCTGAAGAACCGCTTCCACGTCTTCCAGCCCGACGCCGTGCTGGTGACGATCTGCCTCAACGATCTGGTGCCGAGCAACGGCCTCTACATCGAGAACGGCGAACCGCCGCCGGACACCGGCAGCCGCGTGCTCGACCTGCTGCTCGGGGCCTTCCGCCGCGGGCCGCTCGACCTCGATCCCGCGGTCGACTGGGTCCAGGTGCTGCTCGATCTGCCAGCCGACAGCACGTTCTACGCACCGGACAAGCCGTTCGACTCGATGTGGTCGCAGGGCGCGCCGCAGCGCGCGCTGGCCGCCATGAAGTCCTGGTGCGACGAACGTAACATCAAGCTGATGGTGAGCTTGTGGCCGTTCCTCCAGGGGCTCGGGGACGGCCAGTTCTACCCGTTCGAGAAGTTGCACCGGTTGGTGGCGGACGAATGCGGCAGGCTCGGGATCCCGTTCCACGACGTGCTGCCGGCGCTGCGCGGCCACCGCCCCGAGGAGCTCTGGGTCACGCCGGCGGACATGCACGCCAACCCGACCGCGCAGGCACTCGCGCTGCCCGGGATCGAAGCCTTCGTGCGGGAGCAGTCCGGACTGTTCTGACCACCAGCCTTGGTAGCTGCGCGAAGAACCTTCCACATCTTGTGGTGATGGTCGCGCAGACCTCTCGCCGTTTCGCCGGCTGCGCTGCTAGGCCAGCAAAGGGAAAGCCGGAAGTCTGAAATTGACCAGGGGATGACGATCTTTTAGAGGGGTCGCCCGTTTTGGGCCAACGCACGTGCTCTGCCCGCTCGGGCCCCGAAACTGGCCGCCTCGCTGGCGTTCGGGCCTGATCGGAATGTGAACTGTCGCCGCCCGGCACCGAGCAGTTCCGCCCTCTGATTCTAGCGACCGCAAAACCATCCGCTCCGGCGGGAGGGATCCACATTGACCGTCCTGTTCCCCAAGTGGACCAACAAAGTACCCGGCTTCCTCGCCCTCGGCGCGGCGGCCAGTGCTCTGTGCGTGGTGTTCATCGTCTACTACTGGTTCTCGCCGAAGAACACGGACGTCGGCTACCAGCCGTTCCAGCCGGTGCCCTACAGCCACAAGCTGCACGCGGGCACGCTCGGGATGGACTGCCGCTACTGCCATCGCATGGTCGAGAAGGGGCCGCACGCGTCGATCCCCGACAACGCCACGTGCATGGGCTGCCACGCGCAGGTCAAGAAGGACAGCCTGCTGCTCGAGCCGCTGCGCACGGCCTTCGGTGACGGCGGCCCCGGCCAGCCGGCGCTCGAGTGGGTCAAGGTCCACATGCTGCCGGACTACGCCTACTTCAGCCACGCGGTGCACGTGCACGCCGGCGTCGGCTGCGCCAGCTGCCACGGCCGCGTCGACGAGATGGAGATCGTCCGCCAGGTCGAGCCGCTGTCGATGGGCTGGTGCCTCGAGTGCCACCGCGACCCCGTCAAGCATCTGCGCCCCGCGGGCGTGTCGCCGACCCGGATGGACTGGGTCGCCGACGAGGCCAGCATGGCCGCGGCGCGGAAGCGCCTGGAGTGGAGCGGCGACACGCCGCCCGAACTGAACCCCCCGGAACACTGCTCGGCCTGCCACCGATGACCAGCGTCTCTCCTCAGCCCACCCCCGCCTCCGGGGCTCCCGTCTATTGGCGCAGCCAGCGCCACCTCGACCTCGGTCAGCTCGAGAACTCGCCCGAGTTCCAGGACTACGTCGCGCGTGAGTTCGCCGAGGGTGCCGACGAGGCGCCCGACGCGGTCTCGCGCCGTGGCTTCCTCGGCGCGATCGCGGCCTCGGTCGCGCTCGCCGGCATGACCAGCTGCCGCAAGCCGGTCACGCCGATCGTGGCATTCAACAAGCGGCCCGAAGGCTTCCAGCCCGGTCTGCCCGAGTTCTACGCCACCGCGCTGTCGCGCGACGGCTACGGCATCGGCGTGGTCGTGAAGAGCAGCGACGGTCGGCCGACCAAGATCGAGGGCAACCCCGATCACCCGAGCAGCCTCGGTGGCTCCGACATGCGGCTACAGGCCGAGCTGCTGCAGCTCTACGATCCGGCGCGCAGCGCCGCGCCGCGCGGCCCGATGAGCCACTCGCACGCCGAGGGCGAAGACCACGGCGGCCACGCGGAGCACGGCAGTGAAGGCGAGCACGGCGGCCACGGCGCCGAGGCGGAGCCCGACATCTGGAACGAGTTCGCCGCGATGTGGGACGAGAAGCTGCGCAACGACATCGCCAAGCAGGGCGACGGCATGCACTTCCTCGTGCCGCCGACGACCTCGCCGGCGCTGCAGGCGCTGATCGCGAAGATCCAGTCGGGCGCGATGCCGAAGGCGCGCTTCCACTTCTGGACGCCGCTGCACGCCGACGAGGAACTCGCCGGCGCCCGGATCGCGTTCAACAAGCCGGTCGCGACCCAGTACTCCTACGATCAGGCCACCGTGATCCTGTCGCTCGACAGCGACTTCCTGGCCACCGCCGGCGAGTCGCTGCGCAGCGCGCGGCAATGGGCCGAGACCCGGCGCGTGCCGGCCCCCGGCAAGGCGATCTCGCGGCTCTACGTCGTCGAGTCGAGCTACTCGACGACCGGCGCTGCCGCCGACCACCGCTTCCGACTGCGCAGCGGCGGCGTCGCGGCGCTCGCCTTCGCGCTCTGCAAGGCGCTCGGCGCCAGCGGCGACTTCGGCAACCAGCCGACCGACGGCTACACCAAGAACGGCAAGAACTGGTTCAACGCCGTGGTCAAGGACCTGCAGGCGGCGCGCGGTCGCAGCATCGTCGTCGCCGGCCCCGGTCAGCCGCCGGCGGTGCACGCCGCGGTGCACGCGATCAACCAGGCGCTCGGCAACGTCGGCAAGACGGTCACCTACCGGCCGGTCGCCGAGGGCATGCAGCACGGCGCCGTGGCCGGCCTGCAGGAGCTGCGCACCGCGCTCGACGCCGGCAAGGTCGACACGCTGTTCTGCCTCGGCGCCAACCCGGTGCTCGACGCGCCCGCCGACCTCGGCTTCGCCGAGGCGATCGGCAAGGCGACGCTGTCGGTGCACGTCGGCGAGTACGACGACGAGACCGGCCGCCACTGCCAGTGGCACTTCCCGCTGGCGCACGAGCTCGAGGCCTGGGGCGATCTCCGCGCCGCCGACGGCACGGTGGCGATCCAGCAACCGCTGGTGCGGCCGCTGCACGGCGGCGTCTCGGTGATCGAGTTCCTCGGCTTCCTGATGCAGGAGCCGAACTTCGAGGGTCTGCAGTTCGCCCGCGACGGCGTCTTCGGCCTCGACCTGGTGCAGTCGCACTGGCGCACGACCCTCGGCGTCTCGGACTTCGACACCGCCTGGTGGCCGCGCGCGCTGCACGACGGTTTCGTCGCCGATTCGGCGTTCCAGCCCGAGACGCCGGCGATCGACGGCAACGCGATCGCTGCCGCCGCGCGCTCGTTCAACGCGCCGACCGGCTTCGAGATCGTGCTGCGCCGCTGCCCGAAGATGGACGGCGGCCGCTTCGCGAACAACAGCTGGATGCAGGAGACGCCTGACCCGCTCACCAAGCTGACCTGGGACAACGCCGCGATGCTCAGCATGGCGACGGCCGAGCGGCTCGGGGTGGAGAACGGCGACAAGCTCGCGATCGAAGCGGCCGGCGCCAAGGTCGAGATCCCGGCCTGGATCGTGCCCGGTCACGCCGACGACAGCATCTCGATCTTCCTCGGCTGGGGCCGCGAGCTGACCGAAGACTGCAAGGTCGCGCGCGGTTCGGGCTTCGACGCCTACCCGCTGCGCAGCTCGACGGCGCAGTGGATCGTCTCGGGCGCCACCGTCTCGAAGGTCGCGGGCAGCTACAAGCTGGTCTGCACCCAGGAGCACGGCACCATGGCCGGCCGCGAGCTGGTGCGCGAGGCCGACGTCGCGACCAACGACAACGAGCACCGCTGGGCGCAGAAGATGTCGCCGCTCGACAAGGCCGCGGCGCTGCACGGCGGCGAGGAAGCCGACCTCAACCACTCGCTCTGGACCGAGCGCTACCAGGACGGCGGTCAGGACGACCAGGTCAAGCGGTCGGCCTACCAGTGGGGCATGGTCATCGACCTCAACGCCTGCACCGGGTGCAGCGCGTGCGTGACCGCCTGCGTCGCCGAGAACAACATCCCGATGGTGGGCAAGATCCAGGTCTCGCGCAATCGCGAGATGTTCTGGATCCGCGCCGACCGCTACTTCGCCTCGAGCCCGGACGACGAGCTCGCGATGGCGGAGGATCCGGCGGTCGCGAACATGCCGGTGCCGTGCATGCAGTGCGAGAACGCGCCCTGCGAAGCGGTCTGTCCGGTCGCCGCGACGGTGCACAGCCCCGACGGCCTCAACGCGATGGTCTACAACCGCTGCATCGGCACGCGCTACTGCAGCAACAACTGCCCCTACAAGGTCCGCCGCTTCAACTACCTCGACTACCTCGGCCACGTGCCCGAGACCAAGCGCATGGCGTTCAACCCGGACGTCACGGTGCGCAGCCGCGGTGTGATGGAGAAGTGCACCTACTGCACGCAGCGCATCAACGGTGCCCGCATCACGGCCAAGCTCGCCGGCCAGACCGTCGGTGACGCCGAGGGTCAGGTGCCGGTGACGACCGCGTGCGCGCAGGCCTGCCCGACCGGTGCGATCACGTTCGGCAACCTCAAGGACGAGAAGAGCAAGGTCCGCCAGCTGCGCGACCTCGATCTCAACTACGGCCTGTTGTCCGAACTCAACACCAAGCCGCGCACGACCTACCTCGGCCGCGTCAAGAACCCCAACCCCGAGCTCGCCTGATTCCGATGACCGCCATCACTGTAATCGACGAACAGGAGAACCCGCTGCGCCGGGCGCCGCTGGTCGAGGGTCAGAACGACTTCACCTCGGTCACCGACAAGATCGCGCGCGTCGCGGAGTCCCGCACGCCGCGCGGCTGGTACCTGCTGTTCGGCATCTCGGTCGCGCTGCTGCTCAACCTGCTGGCGGCGATCAGCTACCTGATCTTCACCGGTGTCGGCGTCTGGGGTAACAACGTCCCGGTCGGCTGGGGCTGGCCGATCGTCAACTTCGTGTTCTGGATCGGCATCGGCCACGCCGGCACGCTGATCTCGGCGATCCTCTTCCTGTTCCGGCAGAAGTGGCGGACGTCGATCAATCGAGCGTCCGAGGCGATGACGATCTTCGCAGTCATGGCCGCCGGCATCTTCCCGGCGATCCACGTCGGCCGCATCTGGGTCATCTATTGGGTGTTCCCGCTGCCGAACCAGATGTCGATGTGGCCGAACTTCAAGAGCCCGCTGCTCTGGGACGTCTTCGCGGTCAGCACCTACTTCACGATCTCGCTGCTGTTCTGGTACGTCGGCCTGGTGCCCGACCTCGCGACCTTCCGCGACCGCGCCGCCAAGGCCGGCCGCACCGTCGCCGCCAGGCTCTACGGCATCTTCTCCTTCGGCTGGCACGGCTCCAATCGCCACTGGCTGCACTATGAGAAGGCCTACCTGATCCTCGCCGGCCTGAGCACTCCGCTGGTGTT
>JAGQRB010000110.1 GCA_020425925.1 Planctomycetota bacterium | reverse complement strand
CGCACCAGGTTGTGCGCTTCGGTGTTCGCGACCCAGAGGTCGCCGCTCCGCGGATCGCTCGCCAGGTCGAACAGCGAGGTGCCGACGTGGGCGTGCTGCTCGACGACCGCGAAGGTCTGCGCATCGAGTCCGAAGACGTCGAGGTCGGGCAGTGCGACGTCGAGCTGGCGCCACGCCGGGTCGTCGGCGCGCACGATCAGGCCCTCGCGCGGCGCGCTCGGCAGCGTGTCGTCGTCCGGGGTCGGCGGCAGCGGCGCGGTGCCGGCCGGCGCGATCGTCGTGCCGTTGCCGGAGCGCTGCGCGGCGACGTAGACCCGGTCGCCGGCGATCGAGCGGCAGAGTGCGCGCGGTGCGTCGCAGAACACCGGCACCCGCGCGACCACGACGCGGCTGGCGGGGTCGATCACCGTGACCTCGCGCGGTCCCGAGACGCTGACGAACGCGCGCGCCGGCTCGCCGGCGAACACGATGTCGCCCGGCTCGTCGCCGACCGCGATCGTCGCGACGACGTTGCCGTGCGGCAGCGAGACCAGCTGCACGCAGTCCGACAGCCAGCAGACGACGGCGACCTCGGCATCGCCGTGGGCCGCGACCGCGACCGGCTCGAGCGCGACATCGATCTCGCGCTCGAGCCGCGGGTGCCGCGGATCGGCGAGCGAGAACACCGCGAGCCGGGCGGCCGCTGCGTTGACCGCGAACAATCGATCGCCGCCGGGCGAGAGCGCCAGGCCGTGCGCCAGCGGGCTCTCGAAGTTGTGGAACGTCTGCGCCGGGAGCGGTGCGACGGCGATGCCGATCGAGAGCGCGAGCGAACGCATGAACTGGCGCGATGCTACCATGGTGCGGTGTCCTGCCGCTCGCTGCTCCTGCTGCTGCCGCTGCTGCTGCCGGCGCAGGCGCCGCCGGTGTTCGTCGAGCTCGCCGGCGTGCCGGCGACGCGCCACGAGACCCACTCGCTCGCTGCCGGCGACCTCGACGGTGACGGCGATGTCGACCTCGTGCTCGGCAATGTCGGCTTCTCGGTGATCTGGCGTAACGACGGTGCGGGTCGCTTTCGCGAACTCGTCGGCGAGGGTCGACTCGTGCTGCACGCCGAGAGCAATGCGGTCGCGCTGCAGGACTTCGACGGCGACGGCGACCTCGACCTGTTCAGCGCCAGCGGCGGCTGGCTCGGCGCGATCCACGACCTGCTGCGCAACGACGGCAGCGCGCGCTTCGCCAGCACCACCTACGACGACGTGCCGCAGGACTACTCGAGGACCAACGGCATGGCCGCGGGCGACCTCGACGGCGACGGCGACGTCGACCTGTTCCTGGCGCGGCTCAACCGCACGACCTGGTTCCAGAACGACGGCAACGGCACGTTCACGAACCGGCTCGATCTCGTGCCCGATCAACAGGGCTCGGCGATGGCGGTCGCGCTCTGCGACCTCGACGGCGACGGCGATCTCGACGCCGTGCTCGGTGACGCGATCTACGAGCCGAACCGGCTATGGCTCAATGACGGCCGCGGCCACTTCACCGACGAGACCGCGACGCGGCTGCCGTCCGATCAGGACGCTACCACCGCGCTGCTCGCGGCCGACTTCGACGGCGACGGCGATGTCGATCTGCTGGCCGGCAACGGCCGCCTCGGCGGCGAGCAGCCGAAGCTCTACCACAACGACGGCAAGGGACACTTCGAGGACGTCACGGCGGCGAGCCTGCCGCGGGTGCGTTGCGAGACGCTCGCCCTGGCGGCGATCGATGTCGACCGCGACGGCGATCTCGACGTCGTTCTCGGCTGCGCCGACGGCGCCGACGGTGCCGCCAACGCACTGTGGCTCAACGATGGCAGCGGCAAGTTCACGGTGGCGCCGGAAGGTGCCCTGCCCGAGCGCCGCGAGCGCACGACGTGTCTGCTGCCGGTCGACCTCGACGGCGACGGTGTTCCGGAGCTGGTCGTCGGCAACGGTGCCGAAGGCGGCGCCCGGACGCGGATCTGGCGGCTCGCGGCGCGCGCGCGCTGATCAGGGCACGACGACCCAACGCTGACCGTTGCGCCCCGTCCGGTCGGTGGCCACGGCGCCGTCGAGGCCGCTGGCCTGCACGAACGCCGCGTCCCAGTCGGGCGTCCCGGCGGCGCCCCAGTGCGTCGCGCCCTCGTCGCCGTCGTCGTTCGGGCACGCCATCACCCGGCCGCTCTGGTTGACGAAGAACGTGCGCAGGCCGCTGTGCTTCGCCGCAGGCCAGGCATAGGCGCACCACAGGCGTTCCGCGGCATCGGGTGCGACCGCCACGCCGGCGCCGCCGCCGCCCGGTGCTTCCCGCAGACCGGCGTTCTCGCGATCGGGCAGGAAGATGCAGAACAGATAGCCGCGGCGTTCGACAGCCGAACCCTGCACCTCGGCGAACGCACGGCTCAGCACCGGCGGATTGATCTTCGCGTCGTCGCTGCCGCGAACCGCGGCGGCACCGCTGAGCTCGGCGAAGAACCCGAACTCGCCCTTGCCGTCGCCGTCGGCGTCGATCGCGCCGCAGGCCTGGCACTGCGCCTGTGCCGAGGCGATGTTCTTCAGCGTGGCGATCACGGCCGACTCGTTGCGCGACGCGACGGCGCGGCGGATCGCCCTGTTCGTGACGACGACGCGCAACCCGTCGCCGGCCGCATCGCAGGAGAAGCCGCTCGCGAGCTGGGTCTCGCTGTTCGGCAACCCGAGCAGCACGGCGAGCTCGGCACAGCGCGGTCCGGTGATCGCCAGCTTGCCGTCGGCGCCCGCGATCGCGGTGCCGGTCGGCCATGGTCCGCCTGACAGCGGGACGTCGAGTCGAGCGCTGCGAACCGCCGCCTGCGGCACGAACAGCACCTCGACGCCGGGCCGCGGTCGGCCGTCGCCGTCGACGACCTCGACGGCGACCTTCGCGCTGACCTGGCTGACCCAGTACCAGAAGTCGCCCGACTCGCTGGTGCCGGGCTGCTTCACGACGTCGGCGAACGTGCCCTCGGAGCCGCGGCCGACGATCGTCGCGGCGCTCGGCTCGTCGCTGCCGTCGCGCCCGAACTCGCAGCAGAGCGCGGTGCCGTCGCCGTGCAGCAACACACCGCGGTGCACCGGCGTGTCGAGCACGCCGTCGGGCCAGGCCAGCAGCACGAGCCCGTCGCGGAGGCGTGCCGACTCGCTCTCGGCGACCGTGCCGTCCGGCCGGCGCGCGAAGCAGAGGATGCGCGAACCGGCGATCCGCAGGCCGCCTGGCGGCAGTCGGATCCGGCCCTTGTCGGTGGCGCCGACGAGCAGGCGCTGGGCGTTCGCGAGCGCGGCGGCTTCGGCCGGCGACCAGATCGCGGCGGCGGTCTCCGGACCCGGGGCGGCGGGTGGCGTCGCTGTGGTCCGCTGCGCGCGCAGCGGAGCGGTGAGCGCCGTGAGCGCCAGAACGATGCCGGCGGTGGGGTGCTTCGTCATGGTCTGTTCGGGTCAGCCGGCCGTCTTCGGCGCGCCGACGCGCTGGGCGTCGCGCGCGAGCTGTTCCGAGAGGCAGGCGTGCGGGGTCGACGGCGCCGGTGCGGCCGTGAAGTCCGGCACGTCGACGACGCGGTCGTGGGTGCTGATCGCGATGATGCGGCGCGTCTTGCCCGCGATCTCGGTGCCGACCACGATGCGGTCGGGTTCGTTGTCGGCGAGGTGCGTGCCGTCCGCGCCGGCGAGCAGGCGCACGATCGGCTTGCTCGGGTCGTTGCTCTGCGCCAGCACGACGCCGTCGGCGCCGTCGTCGAGCATCACGCGCGTGCCGGTCGGGAACATCCCGATCGTGCGCGCGAACTTGCGCAGCCAGTCGGGTTCGAAGTCGGCCGGGTTGCGGAACATCACCGCGAAGGCTTCGAGCGGCGTCAGCGCCTTCTTGTACGGGCGCACCGAGGTCAGCGCCTCGAACACGTCGCAGACGCGGATCAGGTGGCTGGTGCCGCTCGGCAGGATCGGCAGCGCCGGACGCGGGTAGCCGTGGCCGTGCGGGCCCATGTGGTGGCAGAACGCGGCGCCGATCGTGCACGGATCGATCGAGGCGTGCTGCTCGAGCAGCAGCTGGGCGCCGAGCCGCGGATGCTGCGACATCATCCGCCACTCCTCCTCGTCGAGGTGGCCGCGCTTGAACAGGATCTCCTGCGGCACCTTCGACTTGCCGATGTCGTGCATCAGCGCCGCGGTGCCGATGCTGATGAGCTGTTCGCGGTCGAGGCCGAGGTGACGCGAGACCTGCAGCGCCAGCAGCGCGACCCGCACCGAGTGACCGACCGTGAAACGGTCGACGTCGTCCTGGGCCGCGAGCGCGAGCAGCGTGCTCGGTTCCTCGAAGTCGGCGAGTGTGCGCTCCACGACCCCGGCGGCCTCGTCGATCGCGAGGTCGAGGTCGCGGAACGCCAGCATGTGGTTGGTCTGCAGCGCCTCGGCGAGGTCCTGGTAGTGGTGCACCGCCGAGGCCGTGCGGTCGCCGAGGTGGTAGACCGAGCGCCGGTTGGTCGGGTCGGCCGGCGTGTTGAGCGTGAAACCGACGTTGCGGATGCCGAACGCCTTCAGCGCCTGGTCGCGCTGCTCGCGGCGCAAGGCGTCGCGGTTGTGGTCGAGCAGCAGCAGGTCGAACGCGCGGTTGGCCTCCTCGACGTTGAGCTGCGGCCGGAACGACAGCATCGCGACGCCGCGATCGCGGCACTGGCGCAGCAGGTGCGCGGCCTGCAGGCTCGGCCCCTCGAGCGGCAGTCCGTCGTAGTGCAGCATGCGGTCGTCGAGCTGCAGCTGCAGCGGCATCTCGACGCCGAGCTCTTCGCAGTGGTGCAGCGAGTCGATCAGCCGACGCAGCGACTCCTGCACGAAGTCCTTGTCCGGCGCGTGCAGCTGCCGATTCAGCGAGACCTCGACGAGGTCGTGCACGAACGCGACGATCGCCGCGTGGCGGGCGGCGGCCCGGTCGCGGTTCATGCCTCGGCCCCCGGAGTGCGGCGGTCGACGGTGCTGCCGTCGGTTTCGGCGCCGAGCTGTTGCCGCAACACGTCGGCGACCTGCTCGACGACACGCGCGATCTCGGTGTACTCGCGGCTGCGGCGGCTGTCGACGTCGGCCTCGAGCGTGAGCCGGTGGAGCTCCTTGATGGTGTCGTCGAGGTTCTCGGTCGTGACCCCGAAGTCGGCGCAGAGGTGCTCGACGGCGCGCTGTTTGGCGATGCCCTCCTGCATGCAGCAGGAGTCGGCGAGGATGCCGAGGTATTCGCCGGTGAGCTGCGACAGCAGGTCGACCTTGGCGTCGGGCCGCGCCGCGATCCGTTCGGGTACCGTCCGCAGCTCATCGAAGTCGATGCGCTCGAGCCGGCGTTCGCCGTCGGAGCCGCCGTCCGCGAGGTGCGGGTCCGGCACGCAGAGCTGGGCCAGCATTACCTCGGTCGACTCCGCGAGCCGCATCTCGAGCATCGGATCGGTCGCGTCGAACATCGCGGTCGGCAGCGACGACACCTTCTTGACCTCGGTGTGGACCGCCAGCCGCCACTGTGCGACGGCCTCGCGGAAATTGCGGGTGGGCCCGCTCGCGCCGGCCGCTGCCGCCTTGTGTTCCCGCGTCGACATGTGTCGTGCGCTATCGGCCCCGGGCGCGACCGGGATCAAGCCGCGGTCGGATGCGCCGATGGCTTGGAGGTACGGGCCGACCGCGCTATGGGAGGGCCATGCACCGCATCGCGATCGTCGCCGCCGCCCGCACCCCGATCGGCAAGTTCCTCGGCGGGCTCGCCTCGCTCTCCGCCGTGGAACTCGGGACCGCGGCGGTCCGCGGCCTGTTCGAGCGCAGCGGCGTCGCGCCGACCGATGTCGAGGAAGTGTACATGGGGCAGGCGCGCCAGCTCGGATCGGGACCGAACCCGGCGCGCCAGGTCGCGATCCGCGCCGGCTGCGGCGAGGGCTGCGTCGCGACCACGATCAACAAGGCGTGCGGCAGCAGCCTCAAGGCGATCGACCTCGCTCGCGCCGCGATCCTGCTCGACGACCGCAAGATCGTGGTCGCCGGCGGCATGGAGAGCATGTCGACGATTCCGTTCCTGCTGCCCGGCTTCCGCCACGGCTACCGCCTCGGCCACGCGCCGGTGCTCGATGGCAACTACCAGGACGGCTTCACCTGCGCGATCCTCGGCGAGCCGATGGGCATGACGGCGGAGTATCTCGCCGACGACTACGGCATCGATCGCGCCGCGCAGGACGACTTCGCGCTCGAATCGCACCGGCGCGGTGAGGCGGCCCAGCAGGCCGGCCGCTTCGACGAGGAGATCGTGCCGGTGGTCGTACCGGGCAGGAAGGGCGACACGACGATCGCGCGCGACGAGCACGTCCGCGCCGGCGTCACGCTCGCCGATCTGCAGAAGCTGCCGCCGGTGTTCCGGCCCAAGGTGGGCTCGGTGCACGCCGGCAACAGCTCGGGGATCACGGACGGCGGCGCCGCGGTCATGCTGATGAGCGCGGCGGAGTGCGAGCGCCGCGGCCTCGAACCGCTGGCCTGGCTCGGCGCCTCGGCGACCGCCGGCGTGGCGCCGCGGATCATGGGTATCGGGCCGGTGCCGGCGGTGCAGAAGCTGCTCGAGAAGACCGGTCGCCGGCTCGACGACTACGAGCTCGTCGAGCTCAACGAGGCCTTCGCGGCGCAGATGCTGGCGTGCCTGCGCGACCTGCCCATCGCGCGCGAGCGCCTCAATGTCAACGGCGGTGCGATCGCGCTCGGTCACCCGATCGGCGCCACCGGGGCGCGCATCGTCGTCACGCTGCTGCACGAAATGAAGCGACGGCGCAACGCGCGCGGTCTGGCGACGCTGTGCATGAGCGGCGGCATGGGTATGGCCGTCGAGTTCGAACGCTGAGCCCGAATGAAGACCTCCCCGCCCCGATTCCTTCGCAGCGCCCTGACTCCGGCCGCGCTGCTCCCGTTGGTCGCCGCCGCCGGCTGTGCGATTGCCCGCCAGGACACCAACGAGCCGCTCGACGCCGAAGCGATCCGTCGGTTCGTGCCGGGCACGACGACCGCGCGCGAGGTCGTCGAGCAGCTCGGCGCGCCGACCGAGGTCGTCCAGCTCGGCCATCGCTCGGTCTACCGGTACGACGCGACCACCGCGAAGTCCGCGGTCCTGATCCTGGTGCTCTTCAACATGGGCAACCAGGACCAACGCAGCGACCGGCTGTGGGTGTTCTTCGACGATCGCGACGTGCTGACGCACTACGGCGCGACCTTCGGTGTGCACCGCACGCAGTACGCGCTGCCGTGGGAGGACATCCACGAGGCCGAGGACAACGCCAGCCGCGACGCCGATCGTCCCGGCGTCGGCCGGTGAGCGCCGCGCGATCGGCGCCGCTGCTGGCACTGGCGATCCGGTTCGCCGCGCTCGCCGGTCTGGCGTCGTGCGTCGGCTACGTGCGCTACCGCACCAACGAGCCGATCCCGCTGGCGGCGCTCGAGCAGCTGCGCCCCGAGCGCGACGACCTCGCGAGCTGTCTGCAGCGGCTCGGCGCGCCGGTGCACGTCTTCGCCAACGGCGCCGACATCGTGCTGCTCTGGAGCTGGCAGGACACCGACGACTGGTCGGCCGACGTCAGCCTGCCGGTGGCCGAGTGGGTCAACGCCGACTTCGAGCTCGATCTCACGTTCGCCGAACGGCTGGGCTGTGGGCTCTGGTTCGACCCGGATCTCGTGCTGGCCGGCTGGCGCGCCGGCCGGATCGGTGACCTGCTGCCGCGCCGCCAGCGGCCGGCACCGGTCGACCGATCCGGCGGGTAGGCGCGGGCGCGATCGGCCGGGAGCATTGGCTCCGCGGCTTCGTCTTCCGATCCTCCCGGAGCAGCGCTATGACAGCGGGCTCCGCAACCGTCCTCCAACTGTCATGATCCGATTCTCTGCCATCTTCTTCGCAGCCGGGCTCGCGCTCGGCGCCGGCGCCCAGGATGCCGGCGGCGTCGCCGACATCCCCGCGCGCACCGCCTACAACGCCACGCTCGCGGTCGCGCGCAGCGTCGTGCCGGCCAACGGCACGGTCGAGCTCGTGCTGCGGCTCGAGATCGCCGCGGCGACGTCGCTGCCGGCGGCGGTGTTCACCGGCGTCACGCTCGACGTCAGCGTCGACGACAAGGCCGGGCCGGCGATCCGCGAGGCCGGCAAGGACGGCACGATCGACGTCGCCGCCGACACGCGGATCGAGCGCCGGGTCACGGTGCCGGTGGCGCGCTTCGTTCCGACCCCGAGTGAGACCGGCTTCGCGACCGTGGCGGTGCAATGGCAGGGTCTGCCGGGCGCGAACTGCGTGTTCAAGGTCGCGCCCGACGGCAGCAAGGTCGACATCGCCAAGCTCGACCTCGCCAAGACCAAGGTCGTGCTGGTCACCAACCACGGCGACATGACGCTGTCGTTCCGGCCCGACAAGGCGCCGCACCACGTCGAGAGCTTCCTCAAGCTCTGCAAGCAGGGCTTCTACGACGGCACCAAGTTCCATCGCGTCATCAAGGGCTTCATGATCCAGGGCGGCGATCCCCTCACCAAGGACGACCGGATGCAGGAGCGGTGGGGCACCGGTGATCCGGGCTACAAGCTCGACGCCGAGTTCAACGACATCCGCCACACCCGCGGCGTGCTGTCGATGGCGCGCGGCCCGGACCCGAACTCGGCGGGCTCGCAGTTCTTCATCGTGCACGGCGACGCGACCCAGCTCGACGGCCAGTACACCGCGTTCGGCAACCTCGAGGCCGGCGCCGACACCCTCGACAGCATCGCCAACACGCCCTGCGGTGGGCGCGCCGGCAGTGCACCGCTGACGCCGGTCGTGCTCGAGGCGGCCGTGATCCTGCCGGTGATGAAGTAGCCGGTGGGTCCGTAGGCCGGGCGCCGGCGGTCCCGCAGGTTCGCGCTCGCCCTGCCGCCGCGTTTGCGGCAGGATGCCGCGCAATGGATCTCGATACCGCCGATCTCGCCGCCGTCGAAGCGGCCCTGGTCACCGACCGGGGCACGATGGTGGTCACGTTCTTCCCCGAGCAGGCGCCGAAGCACGTCGCGAGCTTCCTCAAGCTCGCGCAGGACGGCTTCTACGACGGCGTCGCTGTGCACCGGATCGTGCGCAACTTCATGATCCAGACCGGCTGTCCGAACAGCAAGCAGGGCGCGTCCGGTGTCCCGGGCACCGGCGGCCCTGGCTACCGGGTCGAAGCCGAGTTCAACGACATCCCGCACGAGCGCGGCATCCTGTCGATGGCGCGCGCGGCCGACCCCAATTCGGCGGGCTCGCAGTTCTTCATCGTGCACGCCGAGCACGCGCCGCACCTCGACGGCCAGTACACCGTGTTCGGCAAGGTCGAGGAAGGGCTCGACGTGCTCGACGAGATCGCCAGCATCGAGTGCGCGTTCGGTCCGGGCGGCGAGCGGTCGCAACCGACCGAGCGGGTCGAGATCCAGCGGATCGAGATCCGTGAGCGCCAGCAGCGCGACGGCGACGGCGAGGCGGCCGCCGACGAAGGGGCCGACTCGTGAGCGAGGCGCGGCACGTCCGGGTCGAGCGCGACGGCTTCGTCGCGCTGGTGACGATCGACCGGCCGAAGGCCAACGCGCTGAACGCCGAGCTGATCGGCGAGCTCGATGCGACGTTCGCCGCGCTCGAGAACGATGACGCTGTCGGCGCGGTCGTGCTGACCGGCGCCGGCGAGAAGTTCTTCGTTGCGGGGGCCGACATCGGCGAACTCGCGACCCAGGGCGTGCTCGACGGCCAGGCGACCGCATTGCGTGGGCAGGCGCTGACCTCGCGCATCGAGAACGCCCGCGTGCCGGTGATCGCCGCGATCAACGGCTTCGCGCTCGGCGGCGGGCTCGAGCTCGCGCTGGCCTGCGATCTGCGGTTCGCGGCGACCAACGCCAGGCTCGGGCTGCCCGAGGTCTCGCTCGGCATCATCCCGGGCTACGGCGGCACCCAGCGCCTGAGCCGGCTCTGCGGCAGCGGCGCCGCACTGCAGCTGATCCTGACCGGTGATCCGGTCGACGCCGAGGAAGCGCGGCGGATCGGACTGGTGAACGGCGTCTGCGAGCCGGCCGCACTGCTCGAGCACTGCAAGCAGATCGCGCGCGCGATGATCGCGCGCGGGCCGACGGCGGTGGCGCTGGCCAAGCAGGCGGTGCGGCGCGGCGCCGCGCTGCCGCTCGCCGATGGCCTGAAGCTCGAGGCCGACCTGTTCGGCATGATCAGCAGCACCGCCGAGATGAAAGAAGGCATGGCCGCCTTCCTCGAGAAGCGCAAGCCGACCTGGCTGCGGGGGTGACCGTCGTGACCGAACCGCTCGCGGCGCTGCTCGCAGCCGATCGCGGCGGACCGATCGCGTTGCTGCACGGCTGTGGGCAGGGGCCGAGCCGGCTGTTCACCGCACCGCTCGCCGAGCTCACGCTGGCCGCCGGCGAGTGGGCGGGTGCGCTCGCGAGGCTCGACGCGTTCCTCGCCGCGCACCGCGATCGGCCGGTCGTCGGTTGGCTCGGCTACGACCTCGGCCTCGACGTCGAGGCCTGGCCGCTGCGGCTCGCCGACGACTTCCCGGTGCCGGTGCTGCACGTCGCCGCCTACGGCGAGGTCCGCGAGTTCGCCGCCGGTGCCGTGCCGCCGCCGCCGCCGGTCGCGGCAGCGCGCGAGCTGCGCGGTCACGTCGCGCGCACCGACTACGAGCGCCGCGTCGCGGCCGTCATCGAACACATCCGCGCCGGCGAGGTGTTCCAGGCCAACCTGACGCAACCGTTCACCGCCGAGTGGCAAGGCGATCCACGGGCGTTGTTCTGGCGGCTGTGCAGCGCGAGTCCGGCGCCGTTCTCGGCCTACATCGACGATGGCCGCGGCACCGCCGTGCTCAGCAGCTCGCCCGAGGAGTTCCTGCACCGCGACGGCAAGCACGTGCGGACGCGGCCGATCAAGGGCACGCGGCCACGCCATCCCGAGCCCGAGCAGGATCGCCGCCTGCTCGCCGAGCTGCTCGCCAGCACCAAGGACCAGGCCGAGCTCGCGATGATCGTCGATCTGCTGCGCAACGACCTCGGCAAGGTCGCCGCGACCGGCACGGTCGCGGTTGGTCCGTTCCCCGAGCACGAGTCGTTTGCACAAGTGCACCACCTGTTCGCCACGGTGACCGCGGAGCTCGCGGCCGGCGCGACGACCGTCGATCTGCTGCGCGCGACGCTGCCCGGCGGCTCGATCACCGGCTGTCCGAAGCTGCGCTGCATGGCGCTGCTCGAAGAGCTCGAGGTCGCGCGGCGGGGGGTCTATACCGGAGCGATAGGCTGGTTCGGGCCCGGCGACCGGATGCACCTGAACATCGCGATCCGCACGCTGGTCCACCGCGACGGCCGGCTGCGCTGCAACGCCGGCGGCGGCGTCACCGCGCTGAGCGATCCGCACGCCGAATGGCGCGAATCGCTCGACAAGATCGCCGGTCTGGAACGCGCCTTGCAGGTGAAAGCGACGATGCCGGACGACACGCCCGAACGAGAACGCCAGGAGCTACCCCGATGATGGCATGGTTGGATGGACGGTTCGTGAACAGTGGCGAGGTGCCGCGGCCGGATCCGCGGCGGATCGCGCCGTTCGAGACGATGGGGGCGCGCGATGCCCAGGTCGACTCGCGGCTCTGGGACCGCCACCTCGAGCGTCTCGCCCGCAACGCAGCGCGTGCCGGGCTCGCGCTCGAGCTGCCGGCCGAGCTGCGCGCCGCGGCCGCCGAGCTGCTGCTGCAGAGCAACCACGGCGACGGCATCCTGCGGCTCGCGTTGCTGCCGGTCGGCGACGCGGTGCACGTCGCGATGACGTCGCGGCTGAAGAGCCCCGCGCACAGCGTCCTGCTGCTGCCGACCGTCGTCGAGCGGCAGGGCGACCTGCCGCCGCCCGACGTCAAGGCCGCGCCGCGCACGTTCTATGACGCGGTGCTGCAACAGGCGCAGGACGGCGGCGCGGACGACGGCATCGTCGTCGATCGCGACGGCGGCGTGCTCGAGACCGCGCTGTCGAACCTCTGGCTGCGGCTCGACGGTGGCTGGGTGACGCCGCCGCTCGACGGTCGCGTGCTGCCGGGCATTGCCCGCGCCGTACTGCTCGAGCACGGCAGCTCGCACGGCCTCCGCGAGCGGGCGATCGATCTCGCCGATCTGCATCGCGCTGAGGCGATCGCGGTCAGCAACGCGGTCTACGGCCCGCGGGCCGCCGGCCTCGTCGGCCACGGTCGGCCCGAGGTCGACCTGGTGCGCAGCGAACTGGGCGGATTCTGGCTCTGACGTCCCGGCGGGGCTGAAGTCGCCGGCACCGTCCGTCCGATAGCGCCGGCATGACGAAGTCGGTCATGTCGCCGCGGAGCAGTGCGCCGAGCGGGGCGCGCGAGCCCCGCCCGTTCCTCTTCCTCGAACCGCGCCGGCCGGCGGTATCCGGCCAGCCCACGTTCGCCGCCGCCGACGTCGCGTTGCTCGATGCAATCGCGGCGCCGACCGTTCCGAGCCTGGTGCGCTCGCTGGTCAACTTCACGATCGCGCTGCAGAACCGCCGAGGCCTCGAGCACGGCAACGCGCAGCCGATCCAGCTCTCGGTGCTGAATCGCCGGCGCCGCTCGGCGCGGGCCTGGATCCTGGCGATCCTGGCCGGCAAGACCGACGCCGGTACGCTGCACGCCGTCGCGACCCAGTGGCTGCCGACGCTCTGCGGGACCGGCCCGGACCTCGCGCGCTGCCTGCCGCCGGCCGGCAAGATCATCGAGTTCGTCCGCGGCGGACTGACCGCGACGATCTTCGCCGAGGCGAACGACAATCTGGTGCCGCAGGCCCGCGCGTTGCACGCGCTCGAATCGCTGCTCGCCGAGCACTTCGGCGCGGTTCGCGCGGCCGCGCGCACGCCGCAATCGATCCGGGTCTGAAGCACGCGTGGCAGGCCGGGCCGCGCTCGGTAGCATCGCGGCCCCGGAATGTCGCTCGATCTCTCCGCTCTGGCCGATCTCGAATGGCTGCTCCGCGACGAGCGCTCGCCGCTCGATCCCGAGCGCGAGCGTGCGATCGGTGAGCGCGTCGTGCGCGACGCTGCCGTCGAGAGCGCGGCAGCCCGGCGCCGCGCCGACGACGATGCCGGCTTCCGCCGCCGCCTGGCGCTCGCCTGGCTGGAGGCCGTGCGCGCCGATCGCGCCGACCTGCCGGGGCAGTGGCTCGGCCGCGGCCTGACGATCGCCGGCTGGCTGCTGACGCTCGCCGGGCT
>JAGQRB010000109.1 GCA_020425925.1 Planctomycetota bacterium | reverse complement strand
GGGCAGATCGGTCTCGCCATCTTCGCCCTTCTTCGCGGGCTCGGCGACCGACTCGCCGCGCTGCGCCGCCAGCAGATCGGCCGCCGCGCGGTCCCGGTCGGTCACCAGCTCGACGGGCTCGAGCGCGGCCAGCACGTCGTCGAGCTCTTCGGCGGCCGTGATCACGGCGTCGCCCCCGGCCTCGGCGCCGGCGCGCAGCGAGGTCACGGTCATCCGGGCGAACAGCCGGATCTCGGCGCTCACCTCGGGCCGCATCACCTCGATCTCGCGCGCCAGCACCGCCGCCGCCCGCGCGGTAGGCGGTCCGAGCAGCTTCGACGGACTGAGCCGTATCACCTCGGCGAACGCGAACGTGACGAGCGCGTGGTCGAAGACCCAGCCGGGATCGCCGCGCAGACCGAAGCGGCCGGCATCGTCCTGCTGTCGCCGCAGCCAGACCACCGCCGGCTTCAGCACCTCGCGGAACTTTCCGGAGCGGATCGTCGAGCCGTCGCCGAGGTAGGCCAGCACGATCCACGCGGTGACCTGCAGGTCGGCCTCCGGCTGCCCGCCGAAGCGCGCCGCCGACCAGTGACCGTCCTCTTCCTGAGAGTTCTGCAGGAAGTTCTGGCCGCATCCGGCGGCGGCCAGCAGGGCCGCGAGCAGGCCGACCTTCAGGGCGGCAGCGAGGCGAGCGAGGGGCGGCATGGTCGTCACGAACGTGGCGCCGCCCAACCCGGTTCAGCAGCCCGGTTCAGCAGCCCGGTTCAGCCGCGCAGCTCGGCGCCGATGCTCGCCGCCTGCTCGCGCACCTTGCCGAGGTACTTGCTCTCGTCCTTGTCGTCGAGCGTGCGGTCGTCGGCGCCGAGCGTGACCGTGAAGTTCAGGCTCTTCTTGCCGGCCGGCAGCCGTTCGCCGCGGTAGACCTCGAACAGCTCGACCGCGCGCACGAGCTTCTTGCCGACGCGGGTCAGGAACTCGGTCACTGCCGCGACCTGTACACCCTCGTCGACCAGCAGCGCGACGTCGACCGGCAGCGGCGGATAGGTCGGCACCGGTGTGTAGCTCGCGATCTTGCGGCCCGCGACCAGCAGCGCGCGCACGTCGAGGCACGCGATCGCGGTGGTCGCCGGCAGATCGAGCGCGCGCGCGACGCGCGGATGCAGGTGCGCGACGTAGCCGACCGGTGAGCCGTCGCGGTCGATCGCAACCGCCCGCGACGGGTGCACCCAGGGCTGATCGCGGCCGTGCCAGACGCGCTCCATCACGGCCGGGTAGCCCGACCGCAACAGCAGCAGCTCGACTGCCTGGCGCAGCTCGACGTACGGGTGCGGCAGCGCCGGATCCCCGCCCTCGCGTCGCGCCAGCACCATGGCGATCTCGCGGATCTCGTGCGGCAACCCGTCGCTGCGCATCTCGGCGTGGTAGCCCTTGCCGTGCTCGACGAGCCGGACCTCGGCATGCCGGCGCAGGTTCTGCGGCACGCTGGCGAGCAGACTCGGCACGACGTGCCGGCGGATGCGCGCCAGGTCGGGCGCGACCGGGTTCTGCACCCGCACGTAGGCGTGCTCGGCGGCCGCGCAGGCATTGACCACGGCGTCGGCGACGAAGGTGTAGTTGTAGACCTCGCTGCAGCCGAGATCGAAGCACGCGCTCTCGACCAGCCGGCGCGCCAGCGCGAGCTCGTCGTGCCGCGGCGGCGGCTCGATCCGGCCGGTCAGCGGCCGTTCCGGGATGTTGTCGTAGCGGAACATCCGGCCGACCTCCTCGATGAGGTCGTCCTCGCTGGCGATGTCCTTGGTGGCGCGGAAGCTCGGCACCCGCACCATGAACACGCCGGCACCGGCTTCGAGTCCGACCGTGAGGCCGACCTCGAAGCCGAGCGATTCGAGGATCGCGTGCACCTGATCGTCGGGCAGCTCGATCCCGAGCTTCTGGTGCAGTCGGGCGCGCCGCAGCTCGATCGCCGGCGGCTCGAACGCGAAGCCGGCCGGATCGACCAGCGGCCCGGCCGGCACCGCGGTCGGACAGTGGCGCTGCAGCAGGCCGAGGAACGCGTGGATCGCCAGCTCGGCGTTCGCCGGGTCCTGCGCCTTTTCGAAGCGCGCGCTCGCGTCGGTCCGGAGCCCGAGGCGCATGCTGGTCCGTCGCACCGTCGCGGCGTGGAAGTTCGCCGATTCGAGGAACAGGCTCGTGGTCTCGGACTCCACCATCGTGCCCTCGCCGCCCATCACGCCGCCGAGCGCCTCGGGACGGTCGCCGGCACAGATCAGCAGGTCGGTCGGGGTGAGCGTGCGCGCCTGGCCGTCGAGCGTGGTGATCTTCTCACCGTCGCGCGCGAACCGCACCCGCACCGGACCGTCGCCGACGTGGCGCCGGTCGAACGCGTGCATCGGCTGACCGAGGTCGAGCATGACGTAGTTGGTCAGATCGACCGGCAGGTTGATCGCGCGCTGGCCGACTGCGGCGAGCTGCCAGCGCAGCTCGTTCGGTGACGGGCCGGCGACGACCCCGTCGATCACGAGCCCGCAGTAGCGCGGACACGCGCTGCCGGCCGCGGCGTCGATCTCGATCGGGATCGACGTTCCGCTGGCAGGCAGCTCGATCGGAACGGCAGCCGGCCGCAGCTCGCGGCCGTAGATCGCGGCGAGCTCGCGCGCGAAGCCGTAGTGGCCCCAGAGATCCGGGCGATGGTTGATCGACTTGTTGTCGATCTCGAACACCCAGTCGAGCACCTCGCAGACGTCGACGAATCGCGCGCCGATCGGCGTGTCGTCGGGCAGCACGAGGATGCCGTCGGCCTCGCTCGAGAGCCCGAGCTCCGACTCCGAGCAGATCATGCCGTGCGACTCGACGCCGCGGATCTTCGACGCCTTGATCTTGAGCGCGCCCTTGCCGCCCTTGTCGGGCAGCGTGTCGCCGGGCCGGATCACGACGACGCGCTGGCCGGCCGCGACGTTGGGCGCGCCGCAGACGATCTGCACGACGCCGCCGGCGCTGCCGAGATCGACCGTGCAGACCGACAGCTTGTCGGCGTCGGGGTGCTTGTCGCGCTTCCGGACGTGGCCGATCACGAGGCACTCGAGGCCTTCGCCGAACCGCTCGAGACCTTCGATCTCGGCGGTGCTCATCGTCAGATCGGCGAGGATCTGCTTCGGCTCGAGGTCCCTGAGGTCGACATGGCGCGACAGCCAGCGCAGCGAGAGCTTCATCGCGGCACCTCCGCGAACTGCTGCAGGAACCGCAGATCGCCGCCCATGAACTGGCGGATGTCGTCGATGCCGTAGCGCAGCATCACGACCCGCTGCAGCCCCATGCCGAACGCGAAGCCGGTGAACTCCTCGGGATCGATGCCGCCCTCGCGCAGCACGTGCGGGTGCACCATGCCGCACGGCAGGATCTCGATCCAACCCGACTGCTTGCAGACCGAGCAGCCCTTGCCGGCGCAGAACGGGCAGTTGACGTCGAGCTCGAAGCCGGGTTCGACGAACGGGAAGAAGCCGGGCCGCAGGCGGACCTGCAGGTCGCGCTCGAGGATCACGCGCAGGCAGGTCTTCATGGTGTGGATCAGGTTCGCGACGCTGACGCCGCGGTCCACGACCAGACCCTCCATCTGGTAGAACGTGTGCTCGTGGGTCTTGTCGACGGTCTCGCTGCGGAAGCAGCGACCCGGCACGATCACGCGCAGCGGCGGCTCGAAGCCGTGCTTGCTGAGCCGCAGCATCGTGCGCACCTGCACCGGCGAGGTGTGCGTGCGCAGCAGGTTGTCGTCATCGAGCCAGAAGGTGTCCTGGCTCTCGCGCGCCGGGTGGTCGCCCGGGATGTTGAGCGCGTCGAAGTTGAAGTACTCGCTCTCGACCTCGGGGCCGTCGGCCTCACGGAAGCCCATCGACCGGAACAGATCGACGAGCTCGTTCTGCACGATCGTGATCGGGTGCAGCGTGCCGCGGGCGCGGCGCGGTCCGGGCTCGGTCGGATCGAAGTCGGTGGCCTCGAGCTCGCTCTTCAGCGCGCTGTCGGCGAAGCGCTCGCGCGCCGCGGCGAGCGCGGCCTCGACGGCCTGCTTGACGAGGTTCGCGGCCTTGCCGAACGCCGGGCGCTCGTCCTTCGGCAGCGCGGTGACCGAGCGCACCAGCTCGAGCACCTCCCCCTTTGGTCCGAGCAGGCGCTTCTCGACTGCGGCGAGCGCACCCGCATCGGCGGCGGCCGCGATCGACGCGAGCCACTCTTCCTGCTTTGCGGTCGTGTCCATGGCGATGGGATCAGTACACGAAGAAGGCGCCGGCCTGAAGACCAGCGCCGTCATGGATTCTTGCGGATTCGGATCGGCTCGCGCCGGGTGCGCTCAGGCAACCGTGCTCAGGCAACCGCCGACCGGGCCTGACCGCAGATCGCCTCGAAGGTCGCCGGATCGTGGATCGCGATCTCCGACAGCTCCTTGCGGTTGAGCTTGATGCCGGCCTTCTGCACGCCGTGGATGAACACCGAGTAACGCAGGCCGTGCAGCTTGCAGGCCGCCGTGATGCGGGTGATCCACAGCCGGCGGAACAGCCGCTTCTTGACCTGGCGGTCGCGGAACGCGAACGAGTCGCCGCGGATCGCGGTGATCGAGGCCTGCTTGTAGAGGTTGCCGCGGCCCTGGTAGAAGCCCTTGG
>JAGQRB010000108.1 GCA_020425925.1 Planctomycetota bacterium | reverse complement strand
TGAGCGACAAGAAGAACCTCTCGAAGAACGAGAAGCTCCGGCACGATCGCCTGACGTTCTACAAGGACGACATCGAGCGCATCGACAAGCTGCTCGCCGAGTTCCTGCGGCTGTCCGGTGCCAAGTGTGCGCTCCTGATCGACAAGGAGGGCCACCTCGTCACCAAGCGTGGAGAACTCCGCACAATCGACATCGACACGATCTCCGCGCTGGTCGCGGGTTCGTTCGCGGCGACCAAGGAGATGGCGCGGCTGCTCGGCGAAGACGAGTTCACCGCGATGTTCCACCAGGGCGAGCGCGACAACATCCAGCTGTCGCTCGTCGGTGACCGCACGCTGCTTACGATCCTGTTCGACGATCGCACGACCGTCGGCATGGTGCGGCTCTACGCCGGTGAGACGGCGAAGAAGCTCGCCGAGGTCTACCGCGATGCGTTGGCACGCGGCGACCAGACGCCCGACCTCGGCGACGACTACGGCGAGGAGAGCCGCAGCGCTCTCAACAAGCTCTTCGACTGACAGCGACGCGGTGCAGTGCGCGGTGAATCGACCGCGCGACGGACACGGCCACCGGTGGCGATCGCCACCGGTGGCCGTGTCGGTTTTGCCGTGCGGAACGGCCGTGGAGCCGATGCCGTGGGCCCGTTTCGGGGCATTTGGTACCAAGGAAAATCAAAAAAAACCTCACCCCGCGGCGAGCTGCGACAGTTCGTGCAAACCGTTCGATAGCGTCCTTCGCACAGCGTTTTATTAGCGATTCGCAGTTTCATACGGCGTGGCGTTGCCGCAGTATCTCAAGCCCTGAGCGCGGGTTCGGGTGAATTCAGAGTTCTGATGTGTCGATCAGGTGCGTGGCCGGGCGTTCCGGTATGCGCCTTACGGTGTGTCCCTCCGGCCTTCCCCACACAAAAACCTAACAAGGAAACAAGCATGGCTGCCAAGAAGAAGGCGACGAAGAAGAAGGCCACCAAGAAGGCCGGCAAGAAGAAGGCGACCAAGAAGGCTGGCAAGAAGAAGGCCACCAAGAAGAAGGCCAAGAAGTAGCCTTCGACGGGTCGCCACCCGTAAATGGCCGCCCCGACGCCATCGGCGCGGGCAGCCAGTCGAGGGTGGCTTCCGATCGCATTGGGAACGGGGCTCGGGTGACCGAGCCCCGTTTTCTTTTGCTATCGCCGCACGGATGCGGTGGGGCGCATCAGCCGCGGAGCCGGGGGCCGGGAGGTGTCGGGGTCAGTGCAGCCGGTGGCCCGGCTCGGCGCCGTCGTCGGGCGACACCAGGAAGACCGCACCGTCGGTGCCCGCGGCGACCACCATCCCCTCGCTGACCCCGAACTTCATCTTGCGCGGCGCGAGGTTCGCGACCATGACGACCTGTCGGCCGACCAGTGCCGCGGGATCGTAGGCACCCTTGATGCCGGCGAAGACGTTGCGGGTCTCGCCGCCGCCGAGGCTCAGCGTCAGCCGCAGCAGCTTCTTGGCCTCGGGCACCGCTTCGGCCGCGACGATGCGCGCGATGCGCAGGTCGACCTTCTGGAAGTCGTCGATCGTGATCTGCGGCGCCAGCGGTTCCGCGGCGAGCGTCGGCGACGGCTCGATCTCGGGAGCGGGCGGCTCGAAGATCGCGTCGAGCTTCTCCGCCTCGACCCGCGCGAACATGTGGTCGAACTTCCGGACCGGCGTGCCCGTGAGCGGCGTCCGGCTCTGCTCCCAGCGCGCGAGCGGGTCGTTCAGCAGCTCGCCGGCCTTCGCCGCGAGCTCGGGTGTCACGGGCGCGAGGTAGAGCGCGATCTGGCGGAAGAGGTTGAGCACGACCGTGCACACGTCCTGGAGCTCCTGGGCGCGCGCAGGATCCTTCTTGAGCGTCCAGGGCGCCTTGTGCTCGACGTACTCGTTCGCGGCGTCTGCGAGCGTCATGGCGAGCCTGGTGGCCTCGCGGTAGTCGCAGCTCGTGTAGGCGACCGCGATCCGGTCGCCCGTCGACGCGGCGCTCGCGAACAGCCCGCCGTCGTCGGGGTAGCTCGCCGACAGTCCGGTCGCGTGCACGAAACGGGCGGCGCGGCTCGCGAGGTTGACGACCCGACCGACGAGGTCGCTGTTGCACTTGCCGACGAACTCCGCGGTGTTGAAGTCGATGTCGTCGATGCCGTTGCCGAGCTTGCTGGCGTAGTAGTAGCGCAGGAACGTCGGATCGAGTCCGGCATCGAGGTAGCGGCGCGCCATGACGAACGTGCCGCGCGACTTCGACATCTTCTCGCCGTTGACGCGCAGGAAGCCGTGGATCTGGACGTGGCGCGGCAGCTGGAACCCGGCGGTCTTCAGCATCGCGGGCCAGAACAGCGTGTGGAAGTAGGTGATGTCCTTGCCGAGGAAGTG
>JAGQRB010000107.1 GCA_020425925.1 Planctomycetota bacterium | reverse complement strand
TGATCGCGTCGAAGCTCGCCGGGCGCTCGAGCGCGTTCTCGGCGCCGTACCGCGACCCGGCGGCGTTCCCGGCGCTGCTCGCCGCCGGCGAGCGCGCGCTGTCGCGACGCTGCGGGCGCGACATCGCGTTCGGGCCGATCCTGATCACGTTCTTCAGCGCCGGCTACGGCGCCGTGCGCGAGTTCCTGGCGGTGCCCGAGCTGTTCGAGCGCATCGACGCGCTGGTCTCGGCCGACTCGATCTACGCCTCGGTGGTGGCGCCCGACGTGCGCGCACCGGAGGCGGCGCAGATGGTCGACTTCCTGCGCTTCGCCCAGGCTGCGGCGCGCGGAGAGAAGACCTTCGTGCTGGTGCACGGCCGTTACCCGACCGAGTACGCGTCGACCGCCGAGTGCGCCGATCTGATCCTCGCGAGCGTCGCCGGCCGACGCGAGCCGAGCGGCGAGTTCACCGAGCGCGGGGTGCCGATCTCAGCCGCGTGCCATCGCGGCGGCTTCCACCTCTACACCGTCGACGAGGCCACCGCGGGCGTGCACGTCGATTGCCTCTGGATGATCCCCGAGCTCGTCCGGCGGCACGTGTCGGCCGCCGGGGTCGACGGTCATTGACGCGGCCGTTTCGCCGGCGCCGGCTCGAACGGGTGCGCGAACGGCTGCGGCTCGACCGCACGGATCAGCGAGCTCCGGCGCTGCTCGACGTCGTCGCCGACCGCCGCGACCAGGCCGCGCAGTCGTTCCATCTGCCACAGTCCGGTCAGCAGACCCGTGCCCTTCACCCGCGTGCGCAGCTGCTCGCACTGCAGCGCGGCGACCCGGCGCTGCGACTCGTCGTTGACGGTGGCGTGGTGACAGAGCGCGAGCATCGTCACCAGCTGCTCGATGACCTTGCCGAGTCGCTGTAGCGGGATCTGCGCCCGCGTCAGTTCGAGCTGGAACCACAGATTGATGCCGAGGTAGGCGAACCGCAGCCAGCGCAGCCGCTGCTCGGCGAAGCGGGCGTAGCCGGCGAGCCGGCGCGGCAGCAGCTGGTAGCGCGGGATCCACTGCGTCGGCACGACGTAGAGCGGCAGTCGGACGAGCTCGACGAGCAGGTTCGCCAGGACCCAGAGCACGAGCTTCCAGAACGACAGGTTCGCTAGCAGCCTGCCGGTAGCGGTCAGCACGCGCTTCGGCTCGGTGAAGAGGCTGAGCGGCGTGATACGCAGCAGGCGTTGGTCCGGCGGCAGCGGCTTGCCATCGGGCCCGACGTTGATCGACTGGATCACCGACAGCATGCCGGCCATGTAGCGGCTGGTGAAGCGGTCGGTGACGTCCTTGACCATGCCCATCAGGATCAGGTCGTCCTCGCCCTCGACGACGCCGAAGACGTGCATGTTGCCGCGCGCCTGGTGCACGCGTGAGTCGCGGTCGAACGAGCGGCCGCCGATCACACGTTCGGCCGCGATCTGCGATTCGAGCGCGCTGGTGGCCGCCGCCGATTTGGTCAGGTCGCGCAGGCCGGCGAGGTCGACGCCGGTCGCGTCCTGCTGCAGCGACAGCCAGCTCAGCGCGCGCGACTGCAGTGCGCCGCCGAGCATGCGGCCGAGGTGCTGGCGTGGCAGCTCGTGCTTGATGACCTGGCCGCCGACGCCGGCGCGCGAGGTCGCGTAGCTCGCGGCGTCGGCCGCGAACATGCGCTGATAGCCGGCCGACATCGCCGCCAGCATGCAGCGTCCCATCCGCAGGCAGTAGAACAGCACCTCGACGCCGTCGGCGCGGATCTGCTCGTCGGCGCGCAGCGGGTAGTTGTCGAACGCCAGCCGCGAGTTGAAGTTGGCCTCGAACACGCCGGTGTTCGACGACACGCACGAGAACGCGAAGTCCTCGCCGTCGGCGGCGGTGACGTCGCGCTCGGGCAGTCGCGTCACGAACAGGCCGACCTGTTTGCCGTTCTCGCCGATGCGCGCGACGATGCCGACGAGCGCGCCGTGGGTCGCGTTGGTGATCCAGAGCTTGTTGCGGTCGCCGGTCGCGTGCAGGCGGAAGCCGCCCTTGCCGCCGTCGAGCTGGGGATCGGGCTCGACGTAGGCGCGCACCTTCTTGGCGTTGACGCCGATGCCGACCTCGGTGAGCCCGAACGCCATCAGCTGGCCTTCGGCGACCAGGGGCAGGAACGTCGACTGCTGGGATTCGGTGCCGTAGGCCAGCAGCGAGCCGGCGCCGATCGTGAGCTCGCCCGAGATCTCGACCGCGAGCGGACCGAGGCCGTTCGCCGCGAGCTCCTC
>JAGQRB010000106.1 GCA_020425925.1 Planctomycetota bacterium | reverse complement strand
CAGTAGAAGTAGTGCGTCGCGACGGTGGCGTCGACCGGCGGCGCGACCGGGGCCGCGGGCGCTGCCTGCGCCGTAAGCGGCGCCGCCGCGAGCGCGGCGAGCACCGGACTCGCGATGCGCGCGGCCACCCGCATCCGACTCAGCCGCCGAACAGGCTGAGCTTGTCGAACTTCTCGGCGAGCAGGTAGCAGAACGTCGAGCGCAGCTTGCGGTTCTCGCCCTGCATGCGCTCGCCGACCTCCTTGATCGCGGCGTCGAGGTCGGCATCGGTCTGCGTCAGCGCGCACTTCTTCTTCAGGAAGCCTTCGCGCACGCGCTCGAGCTCCGACTTGTCGGAAACCGCGACGAACGACGAATCGCTGCCCTCGCGCATCGCGATGCCGAAGTGCTTCACGATCCCGGCAACGACCTTCTCGTCGGCGTCGGCCGCGTACTTTCGGACATCGGCAACATAGTCAACCATCGATCCATTCTCCTTGGTGTGGGTGTGAGGAAGTTCGGCTCGCACCGTAGCGCGGGCGCCGGCGGATACCAACCGTCGCCGGCCTAGGGAACGGCGGAGGTTCCGGTCAGGCGATTCCCTGACGCGGCGGCAACAGTGCCATGCCGGGGAATCGAACTCCGGCCCGCTGGCATCCTGCTGTCTGCCCCCTATCGTCGCCGCCCGCCCACCGCGCCATGACCAAGACGAAGACCACTCGCCCGTTCGCCGCACTCGCCCGCCGTGCCGCACTCGCCGCCTGCGCCGCACTCGTCGCCTGCGGCTCGCTCTACTACGCCACGATGGAGAAGTTCGGCTACCAGAAGCGCGACCTGCTGGTCGAGCGCGTGCAGGACGCGCGCGAGGCCCAGGGCGAGGCCAAGGAGCAGATCCAGACCACGTTCGATGCGTTCAAGGGTCTGACCGGCTTCCAGGGTGGCGAGCTCGAGAGTCGCTACAAGCAGTTCAAGTCGCTCTACGAGCGTTCGGCCGATCGCGCCAACGACGTCGACAAGCGCATCGCCTCGGTCGAGAGCGTCAGCCAGGCGATGTTCGAGGAGTGGGGTCAGGAGATCGGCCAGATCAGCAACCCGAACCTGCGCGGCAAGAGCGAGCAGATGAAGCGCGACACCGAACAGCGCTACGGCGAGCTGATGACGACGATGCAGGCAGCGGCTCAACGGATGCGGCCGGTGCTGACCGCGTTCTCAGATCAGGTGCTGTTCCTGAAGCACAACCTCAACGCCGCCGCGATCAGCTCGCTCGAGAGCGAGTCGAGCAAGATCCAGGCCGACGTCGCGTCGCTGGTCGCCGAGATGCAGCGGTCGATCGACGAGGCCGACAAGTTCATCGCCTCGCTGCCGAGCTCGTCGAACTGAGGCCGGCGGAGCCGGCGAACGCGCGTGAGCGAACCCGAGGATCCCGATCCGACGCGGCGTTTCAGCACGCGCGCGGTGGACTACGGCCGCTATCGCCCGAGCTACCCCGCCGCCGCGGTCGACGCCGTGCTGGCCGGACTCGCACCACCGGCGGAGCTCGAGGCTGCCGACGTCGCCGCCGGCACCGGCATCTTCGCGCGCCTGCTCGCGGCACGCGGCGTGCGCGTCGTCGCCGTCGAACCGAACGCGGCGATGCGCGCGGCGGCGGCGCCAGATTCGCGCGTGCGCTGGGCGGCCGGCACAGCCGAGGCGACCGGGCTGGCGCGCGCCAGCTGTGACGTCGCGACCGTCGCGCAGGCGTTCCACTGGTTCGAGGTCGAACCGGCGCTGCGCGAGCTCGCGGCGGTGCTGCGGCCCGGCGGACGGCTCGCGATCGTCTGGAACCGCCGCAGCCGCGACGACGAGTTCACGCGCGGCTATCGCGCCGCGCTCGAGGCGATCGACGGCGAGGCGCCGGCCGAGCGCAGCGCGTTCGACCCCGCGGTGGTCGCCGCGACCGGCCGGTTCACCGGGCTCGAGGCGCACGCGTTCGAGTATCGCCAGCCGGTGACCCTGGCCGAGCTCGTCGGGCGCGCGCGCAGCACGTCGACCGTG
>JAGQRB010000105.1 GCA_020425925.1 Planctomycetota bacterium | reverse complement strand
CTGCTGCCGCGGGCCGAACGCCGATCGGCCCCGCCCAACGACGCGTGGCTGCCGCTACTCGCGATCGAGCAGGGGCGCACCGATCTGCTCGCGGAACTGCGCGGCCATCATGCCTACGCCGTCATCGATCGCGACACCGGCGCACTGGTGCACGGCCGCGACCGCTACGGCGAGAAGCCGCTGCTGGCGATGTTCGAGGCGGACTCCGAACGGCTGGTCGCGTTCGGTTCGACGATCGGCGCACTCCGCGCGCTCGGTATGCCGCCCCCCGCCATCGGCCTGCTGCCCGAGCACCTGCTGCGCTGCGGCTTCGCGTCGTTCCTGCCACGGGAGCTCGCCGGTGGCCTGGTGCTGTGCGAACGCCCGCCGGGTCGGGGCCGACCGGTTCGCCAGCCGCTGCCGCCGGTGCGTGAGCGCGTCGTCGCGAGCGTCGCGCGCTGCATCGACACCACCGTCCCGGTCGGCCTGTTCCTGTCGGGCGGCATCGACAGCGGCTGCATCGCCGCGGCACTCCGCGCCCTCGATCGCGCCGTGCCGGCGTTCCAGTTCCGTGCCGTCGGCACGGACGGCCGCGAACGCGCGATCGCGGCCGCGATCGCCGATCGCTGCGACCTGCCGTTCCACGCCGTCGACGGCGGCCCCGAGGTGCTCGATGCACTGCCGGCGCTGACCCGCGATGCCGGGCTGCCGCTCGGCGATCCGTCGGTGCTCGCGGTGCACGCCGTCGCGTCGGCCGCGGCGGCGGCCGGCGTCCGGGTCATGCTCGGGGGCGAAGGCGCCGACGAGCTGTTCTTCGGCTACCGCCGCTATCGCGCACTGGCGCGGCTGCCGCGACTGCCGCGCCTCGCTCGGATGGCTCCACGCTGGTCGATGAGCGCCGCCGCACGCTGGTGGCGTGCCGCGACCGCGGCCGACCCGATCGCCGAGCTCCTGATGGTCACCCCGCCGGCGTTCGTCGCGACCGTGCTCTCGCGCGACGCGTTCGTCAGCCTCGGCCGCCGACCCGCGCCCGTGACGCTCCGCGGCCTCGCGCTCGCCGACGCGGCTCGCGCGCGCGACCTGCGGGAGTACCTCCCGCTCGACCTGCTGCCGAAGGTCGACGTCGCGACGCTCGCCGCCGGCGTCGAGGCCCGTTGCCCCTTCCTCGAAGGTGATCCGGACCCGGACGCATCGGCCGCGGCCGACCTCGGCAAGCGTCGGCTGCGCGCGGCGTTCGCGAGCGAGCTGCCGGCGGCGGTGTTCCGGCAGCAGAAACGCGGCTTCGCGTTGCCGCTCGACGCCTGGTTTCGCGGTGAACTCGACTGGCTGGATCTGCTGCGCGACGAGCGCACGCTGTCCCGGCCGCACCTGCGGCGGACCGGGGTGACGCAGGCCCTCGACCGCCACCGCCGCGGCCGCGCCAACCTCGGACACGGCCTCTACGCGCTCGTCGCGTTCGAGCTGTTCCTGCGCGACCAGGAACGGAACCGGCCCGACGGGCCCCCCGGCCGGCGGCTTTCCGCGCCAGGCGGCGACGCCCCCCAGTCCGCGGGCGGCGACACGGTCCCGGTCGGCTGAGCCGGGACCGGAACTCAGCGCGCCGGCGGCAGCATGCGGCGGAGCATCGCCGGCGACAGCCGGACGTCCGCGAGCGCGGGCGGCTCGTCCTCGTCGCTCGGCTCCGGCGGCGGCTCGAGCTGCTGCCAGCGCGTCAGCAGCTCCTCGGCCTCGACGCGGCGCCCCAGGCTGCAGGCGAGCGCGAAGGCGGCGAGCAGCAGCTCGCGGTCGGCCGGGGAGGCCGCGGCCAGCTCGAGGTGGGCGGCGAGCGCGCCGGCAGCGTCGTCCCGTGGCGCCGGCACCCCACGCAGGACCGGCGCGATCCGCCGCTCCTCGACCCCGGGTGTCCCCAGCGATTCGCCCTCGGGCAGATGGGCGGCGACGATCGCGAGGATCTCGGCCATCGAGCCGTGCACCCGCCCGCGCGACCGCACCAGCTGCCGACGATCGAACGCCTGCCAGCGCAGCCGGGCGACGACGTCGACGTCGCCGCCGCGCTGCCCCTGCTCGGGCACGAGATCCAGCACGCCGGCGCGGTGAACCCGCCGCGCGAGTGCCCTGGTGCAGGTCGGGACGAGCCGATAGACCGCGAGCCGCGACCAGACCGGCAGCTCGGTGCCGGTCTCGGGATCGACGACGACACCACCGGCCGTCGCGTAGGTCGCGAGCCCGTCGGCGCGCACGCGGAAGCGGCATCGTGCGCGCCATTGATCACCGCTCGTTGAAAACTCCTCTACTTCGATGTCGAAGTCGGCGGGCGGCCAGATCGACGCGACCTGCTCGCTGCTCGTGCAGCCGCTCGCACCGCCCAGGGTCGCGGCGGCCGACAGCGCGATCAGCGTGGTCGACAGAACGCCGGTTTGGCAGGAAGGTTGATGAGCGTGCCGCACGCTGTCGGTATCCTACGTCGCGATGGTCCTCATCCACGAGAAGATCGTTGCTCTGCTCGAGCAGCGGCGACTCAAGAAGAGAGACCTGGCCAGGGCTTTGGGGGTTTCGCCGCAGACGGCAACGGACATCTGCAAGGGTCGCTCCGCGATCACGCTGCCGCATCTGCGCAATCTGGTGGCCTTCTTCGCAGTGCGAGCCGACTTCTGGCTCGACGCGGAGCGGCTGTTACCGGAGTCGACCGACGGCGTCGATGGACACCGCGCAGTCGATGCGATCGCCCAGAGCGGCCTGCTCCAGGTTTCCGATTACGAGAAGCTGCTGCAGTCGATCCGGAGCCATCTCGCGCGTCACCGCTCCGAGTTCCTGGCGATGCATCCGGACCTCGAACCGGCTGCGCGCAGGTTCCTCGGTCTCGCCGGGCCAGAGGGTGATGGCAGACCGGCGCAGCTCGCGGAAGCGTGATCGAATGACCTTCGCGTGACGCAGGCGCGGAGTCGGCGCCAGTGGGTCGTTGCAGTGAGCGACCTCTGGCGCGAGCATGCCCCGCAATGATGTCGAATCGTTGGATCGTTCCGTCTCTGCTGCTCGCGGCCTGCGCTGCCCGGCAAGAGGACATGAGCGTCGCCGCTGCGAGCGGCACGACTCGCGGCGTGGCGCAGGGCGAAGCCTTCGAGATTCGCGCCGGCAAGCCGGTCGCGCCGCTGCCGGGCGAACGGCACTTCCGCAACCTGCGACAGCTGACGTTCGACGGCGAGAACGCCGAAGCCTACTGGGCGAACGACGGCCGACGACTGATCCTGCAGCGTAAGGCGGCCGGGATGCCCGCCGATCAGATCTACGTGCTCGACCTCGCGACCGGTGACATGCAGCAGGTGAGCACCGGCACGGGCGCGACGACCTGCAGCTACTTCCTGCAGGGCGATCGTCGAATCATCTTCGCGTCGACCCACCACCATGGCGAGGCGCCCCCGCCGGTCGTCAAGGTCGGCCGCGGCGGCTACGTCTGGGCCGTGCACAAGGAGTACGACCTGTTCACGGCCGATCCCGACGGCTCCAACCTGAGGCAGATCACCGACACGCCGGGCTACGACGCCGAAGCCACCGCGTGCCCCGTCTCCGGCACGATCGTCTTCACGTCGGTGCGCGACGGCGATCTCGAGCTCTACACCTGCGAGCCGGACGGCAGCGACGTGCGACGGATCACGAACCGATCCGGCTACGACGGCGGTGCGTTCTTCTCGCACGACGGTAGCAAGCTGGTGCTGCGCTCGGCATTCCCGAAGAACGCCGAAGCCGCGGCCGAGGACAAGGAGCTGCTGATGCAGGCGCTGGTGAAGCCGTCGCAGATGGAGATCACCGTCTGCAACCGCGACGGCAGCGACTTCCATCAGGTGACCGACAACGGCGCCGCCAACTTCGCACCGTTCTGGATGCCCGACGACCAGCACATCATCTTCTCGTCGAACGTCGGCGGGATGGCGGCCGCCAAGGAAACCGGCGACCACTCGCTGGCCCGCAACTTCGACATCTTCATCGTCGATCAGCACGGCGGCGAGCTCGAGCAGGTCACCTTCGAGCCGGAGTTCGACGGCTTCCCGATGTTCTCGCCCAACGGCAAGTACATCGCGTTCTCGAGCAACCGCTACGGCAAGCAGCGCGGCGACACCAACGTGTTCGTCGCGGAATGGGTCGAGTGAGGTCGAACGGCTGCCGGGATCCCGCCGGCGCCGCTCTTCCCCGGATCTTGTGATCGGCCTCGTCGCCGATTCACATCGGCGTCCGATCGTGCAGACATGGACGTTCCCTACTGTCGGGACGCCGTGTGTCCGGCTTCGGATCTCGCGGCGCGCCTCGCCGGCGAGCTGAGTCGGGCCCGCGCGCGCCTCTGGACCGCCGAGGCCGAGCTCACGAGCGAGGACATTCACCGTTGCCGCCGCGACCTCGCGGTGCTCGAACACATCGAGGCCGGGATCGTCGCCCGGGGAGTGGATCATGCCCGCCGCGCGTGACCTGCAGTTGCACCATCTGCTCGCCCTGCGCGACCAGTACCGCAGCGAGGCGGACGTGATGGCGCGAACCCTGGGCGACCTCCGCGAGGAGGTCGAACGGTGCCAGCGCCAACGCATGCTCGCCCAGCTCTGGGGCGAACCCGTCGATCCGCTGCATCGCCGCGAGCTCACGGAGGTCCAGGACGAGCACGACCGCGTCGCGATGGAGCTCGCCCACATCCGCCTCGCCGTGCTCGGCGTGCAGGACGAGATCGCGACCGCCGGCCCCGGCGAACGGCTGTCGGCCTGACCGACCGGCTGCGCCTACTCGACCTCGAGGTTGACCAGCACCTTCTGGACGTCGAGCGTGCGCGGCGCCTCGAGGATGCGCGCCGCGATCCGCCGACACTCGTCGACCGTGTAGCGCGACAGCACCTTGAGGGCACCGCGCAGCCGCACCGGCGCGATCGAGAAGCTGCGGTAGCCGACCCCGACGTAGAACGGCATCCGCACCGGATCGGCGGCGCTCTCGCCGAACATGATCAGCGGCTTCTCGAGCCGTTCGGCATGCCGCGCCATGCGGTGCAGCATCTCGAACACCGACGGGTGCACCATCTGGTGGTACTCGCGCACCGCGGCGTTGTCGCGATCGGCGGCGAGCAGGTGGGCCTGCAGGTCGTCGATCGCGACGACCGCGAAATCGCTCTCGTTGAGCAGGGCGCGGATCGACATCGCCGCCGCCGGCACCTCGATGATCGGCGCGATCTGGATCGCCTGGGTGCAGGGCACCTTCGCCTTGTTGAGCGCGAGCCGCTCCTCGATGACGGCCGCCTTGACGCGCTGCAGCTCGGGCACGCCGGTAACGAACGGCACCAGCACCGCGAAGCG
>JAGQRB010000104.1 GCA_020425925.1 Planctomycetota bacterium | reverse complement strand
TCGGTGACGCGGAGGAGTGCCAGCGGGCGGAAGAGGCGGCGGCGGCGGCGGCGCAAGAGCGCGGCGAACCGAAGCCCGACGCGCGCTGATTCGCACGAACGTCGCGGCAGGCCGGCGAAGGGCAGTTGCGGGTGCTCCGCCGCCCGCCAATACTGGCGCGACGATGTTCCGGCGCCGTTTCGATCTGCTGTTTCCCGCGTTCCTCGCGGGCGTGCTCGCGGTTGCCGGAGCGGCGCCGGCGCAGCAGGCGAACGACTGGTGGGCGTATCGCCGGCTCGAGCGGCCCGCGGTTCCCGCGGTGTCCGCCACGGGTGACGCGGACGGTGCCACCGCTGCCGACTGGTGCCGCGGCGCGATCGACCGGTTCGTGCTCGCGGGTCTGCAGCGCGCCGGCCTGACCCCGGCGCCCGCGGCCGACCGCCACACCCTGCTGCGGCGCGTGACCTACGATCTCACGGGTCTGCCGCCGACCGCGGTCGAGATCGCGGCGTTCGTGGCCGACGACACCCCCGACGCCTTCGAGCGCGTGGTCGACCGGTTGCTCGCATCCGAGCAGTACGGCGTCAAGTGGGGGCGGCACTGGCTCGACCTCGTGCGCTACGCCGAGACCGACGGCTACGAGCGCGATCGTCAGAAGCCGTTCATCTGGCGCTACCGCGACTGGGTCGTCGACGCGCTCAACGCCGACATGCCGTACGCGGAGTTCCTGCGGCGACAGCTCGCCGGCGACGAACAGTCGGACGCCTCCGTTGCCGATCTCGTCGCGACCGGCTACTACCGGCTCGGTATCTGGGACGACGAGCCCACGGACCCGCTGCAGGCGCGCTACGACGACCTCGACGGCATCGCCGACACGACCGCGCGCGTGATGCTCGGCATCTCGATGGGCTGCGCGCGCTGCCACGATCACAAGCGTGATCCGCTGCCGCAGCGCGACTACTACTCCTTCCTCGCGTTCTTCGAGCAGATCGCGACCTACGACCTGCAGGCTCGCACCGTGCCGGCCGACGGCGCGCTCGCTGACTACGACGCCGAGATGGCCGCCTACGACCAGCGGCACGGTGCGCTCACCGCGCAGATCCGCGCCGCTGCGACCCACGCCTTCGACGACGGCGACCCCGCCGAGCGCGCGCAGCTGCTGGCCGCCGCCGCCGCTGCCGTCGTAGCGAGCTACGGCGCCGAGGACCTCAGCGCGACCGAGCTGCGCGACGACCGTGGCCGGTTCCACGGCCACGTCGAGGGTCAGGTCGTCGCGGTCCGAGACGGTCAGAGCGGCAGCGCGATGCGCTTCGACGGCGACGACGCCGTGCTGCTACCGCGGGTGGTGGCGGATTCGTTCACGGTGTCGTTCTTCGTGCGCTCCGACCAGCGCGGCACCGGCGAACTCGGTGCGCCGCGATGGACCATCGGTGCCGGGCTCGTCGACGGTGAGGTCGAGGGCGTGCAGCGCGACTGGGGCATCGCCTGGGACGGCGCCGGTCGGGTCGTTGCCGGTACCGGCGCACCCGACAAGACCGTGGCCTCGAGCTCCGGTCTGCACGACGGTCGATGGCATCACGTCGCCTTCACACGCGATCGGTCGATCGGACGGATCGCGCTCTACGTCGACGGCGCACTCGTCGGCCACGCGATGGCCGGCAAGCAGACGCTCGACGCGCCGGCGACGATCGCGGTCGGCCGTCGGGCCAAGGGTGGCGGCGGATTCCGTGGTGACCTCGACGAGCTGGTGTTCTTCGACCGCCCGCTCGCGGCCTCGGAGGTGACGGCGCTCGCGCTCGCGCTGCCGGGCGGGATCGCCGCGCCGGCGCTCGTCAGCGCGGACCCGGCGGCCGCGGCCGACGCCGCCGATCGCACCAAGGCGTTCTTCGAACTGCAGGGTCTGCAGCGTCCGAGCCTCGCGACCCTCGAGATCCTCGGCGTCCGGGAGCGCGAGGGCGAGGCCGAGCCGAGTTACGTGCGGCTGCGCGGCAACGCGCACAGCGCGGGGGAGCAGGTCGGACTGGCGTTCCCCGCGATGCTCGGCGCGTCGGCGCCGGTCGTCGAGGGCGGCCGCCGCCGCTCGGCGCTGGCCTGCTGGATCACCGACCCGGGCAATCCACTGACCTGGCGTGTGATCGCGAACCGGCTCTGGCAGCATCACTTCGGCCGCGGCCTGTCGCGCACGCCGAACGACTTCGGCCGGCTCGGCGAAGCGCCGACCCATCCCGAGCTGCTCGACTGGCTCGCGTGCGAGGTGATCGCGCAGGGTGGCAGCCTCAAGGCGATGCACCGGTTGATCGTCACCTCCGCCGCCTATCGCATGTCGTCGCTGCCGCGGCCGGCGGCCGCGGCGGTCGATCCGCAGAACGATCGGTTCTGGCGATTCGACCGCCGGCGCCTGACTGCCGAGGAGATCCGCGACACGACGCTCGCGGTCAGCGGCGAGCTCGAGCTCGCGCTCGGCGGGCCGTGGGTGTTCCCGCCGCTGCCGGCGCAGGTGCTGCAGACCGCCTCGCGTCCCGAAGCGGCATGGGGAACCTCGACGCCGGCGGAGGCCGCGCGCCGCAGCCTCTACGTCCATACCAAACGATCGCTGCAGGAACCCCTGCTGGCCGCGTTCGACAAGGCCGACACCGACAACAGCTGCCCGGTCCGCTTCGCGACCGTGCAGGCGACGCAGTCGCTGATCCTGCTGAACGGCGAGTTCGCGCAGCGCGAGGCCGCGCGGCTCGCGACGCGCCTGACGGCGGAGGCTGCGACGCTGCGCGATCGGCTCGCGCTCGGCCTGCGGCTCGTGACGCAACGGCCCGAACGCGAGGCCGACGTCGAGCGGCTCGTCGCGCTGCATGGCGAGCTCGTGCGCGACCACGGCCGCGATCCGGCGCTCGCGCTGCAGCGTTGCTGCCTGGTGCTGCTCAACTGCAACGAGATGATCTACCTCGACTGAGATGCCGCCGATGAACCCCGAGAACACGTTCTGCGGCCGCACGCGCCGCGAGTTCCTCTGGCAGGCCGGCGCCGGCTTCACGAGCCTGGGCCTCGTCGATCGGATGGTGCGCGACGGCGTTCCTGCCGGCGGCAACCCGCTGGCACCGAAGGCGCCGCACTTCCCGGCCAAGGCGAAGGCGGTGATCTTCCTGTTCATGTACGGCGGCCCGAGCCAGGTCGACACGTTCGACTACAAGCCGAAGCTCTACCCGCTCGACGGCAAGACGATCGAGATCGACACCAAGGGGCGCGGCGGCACCAAGAACCAGGGTCGCGTCGTCGGCCCGAAGTGGAACTTCCGTCAGTACGGCGAGTGCGGCAAGCACGTGAGCGACCTGTTCCCGCATCTCGCGCGCTGCGTCGACGACATCGCGTTCGTGCACAGCATGTACGCGGAGTCGCCGCTGCACGGGTCGGCAATGCTGATGATGAACAGCGGCCGGATCCTCTCGGGTTCGCCGTGCATGGGGTCCTGGGTGACCTACGGCCTCGGCAGCGAGAACGAGAACCTGCCGGGTTTCGTCGTCATGCTCGACAAGACCGGCGGTCCGATCTCCGGCGCCAAGAACTGGAGCAGCGGCTACATGCCGGCGATCTACCAGGGCACCGTGCTGCGTCCGCAGGGCGAACCGATCCTCGATCTCGCGTTGCCGCAGGGCATGACCGCGGCCGAGCAGCGCCGTCTGCTCGACACGCTGCGGCAGCAGAACGAGGCCCACCTCGCGCCGCGCCACGACGACAGCGATCTCGCAGCCCGGATCGCGAGCTACGAGCTCGCCTACCGCATGCAGTCGCATGCGCCCGAGGCGATCGACATCGGCAGCGAGCCCGAGCACGTGCGCCGGCTCTACGGGCTCGACGACGAGCGCACCGAGGACTTCGGGCGCAAGTGCCTGCTCGCGCGCCGGCTGGTCGAACGCGGGGTGCGCTTCGTGCAGATCTACTCGGGCGGCAACCACAACGACCACAACTGGGATGCCCACGGCGACCTCGTGCTGAATCACGAGAAGCACGCCGGCGCGACCGATCGACCGATCGCGGGTCTGCTCGCCGATCTCAAGCAGCGCGGCCTGCTCGATTCGACGATCGTGCTGTGGGGCGGCGAGTTCGGGCGCCAGCCGACCGCCGAGTACGCCCACGGCACCGGCCGCGATCACGACAGCAAGGGCTTCACGATGTGGCTCGCGGGCGGCGGCATCAAGGGCGGCTACTCGCTCGGGGCGACCGACGAGCTCGGCAACGCCGCGGTCGAGCGCCCGCTGCACGTCAAGCACCTGCACGCCACGATCCTGCAGCAGATGGGCCTCGATCCGAACCGGCTCGCGTACTTCTACGCCGGGCTCGACCAGCGGCTGGTCGGCACCGCCGGCGCGGACCCGGTGCACGAGCTCATCGCCTGAGGCCCGCCGGTCGCAGTCAGTTCGCCGACGGCTCCTCGCCGCGGCCGAACAGCACGCTGTCCTCGGCGCTCATGTCGAGCGCGACCAGCGCCGCCAGGTAGATCGCCGACTGCTCGGGCATCAGGGTCACCAGCTCGCGCGCGACGTTCAGGAACTCGCGGAACGTGATCGTGTTCGGGCCGGCCGAATCGCTCTGCCCGCGTTCGAGCAGGCGGCTGCCGAACGCGATCGCGTGCGGTGCGGACAGGCGGCGGAGGAGCGTGCGGGGATCGGTCGAGGGCGACGGCTGCTTCATGGTGCGGTTCTTCCGCAGGACAGTGGCGTCAGCGGGGGAACAGATCCGTGAGCAAACGTCGCAGCGCTTCGCGTTCTCTTGCCGGTTGCACGAGATGCTGTAGCGCGATCGTGCGGTCGACCAGTGCTTGGTAGGACCGCGGGTCGGTGGCGAAGGTGGACAACAGTGTGGCGAGCCCGGCCGCGTCGCGCGGCGGAAACAGCGCCGGCCAGTCGTCGCCGAGCAGCCCCGTGTTGCCCGGAATCCTGGTGGCGAGGATCGGCGTGCCGGCGGCGATCGCCTCGGACACGACGTTGGCGCCGCCTTCGCCGGTCGACGGCACGATGCAGGCGTGGCTCGCGGCGAGCAGGCGCCTGGCGGCCGGGCGCGACAGCTCGCCGAGCCAGCGCGCTCGCGGATCGGTGCGGGTCGCCGCGGTGGCGCGTGTCGCGAGGTCATCGCCGAGCGCTCGGCCGGCGACCGCGATCTCGATCGCGAGACCGCGGGGCAGCAGCGCCAGCGCCTCGAACGGCAGCAGCGGGTCCTTGATCGGGCGCAGGTGGGCCAGCACGCAGGCGACGAACGCGTCGGTTCGCCGGACCGCGGGCAGTGCGGTCGCCGATTGCACGATCGTGCGCGCCTTGCCGCGCAGCGCCGGCGGCAGCACCTCGATCGCGCGCGGTTGCAGCGCGATCAGCGCGTCGGCACGTTCGAGCGCCCGCATGGTCGCGGCGTCCGGCGTGAAGTCGGGATAGATGTCCGTGCCGGCGAGCAGGATCGCGATCCCGGCGGTCGGTCGGGCCGCGGCGAACGCGAGCACGCTCGGCACCGATCTGGTGGCGTGCACCGCGAGCAACACGTCGGCCCGCGGCTCCGGACCGCGCCACTCGGTCGTGACCCGGACCCGGATCCCGAGCTGCCGCAGCAGTCCGGCCCAGCGCAGCGCGGTCACCCGATTGCCGGCACTGCTGCGGCGCGGCGCCGGAGTGACGATGACCACGCTCGTCGGCAGGGCTACGTTGGTCGACATGCAGCAGCTAGCGTACGCGTTCCTCGTTCTCGGGCTCGCGGCCTGCGCCGGCACCCCCGGTGCTGCCGCCACCGAGGCCAGCGTCAAGCCCGGGATCAACGACAGCTTCACCGACCCCGACCTCGACGTCGACAAGTTCGTCCAGCGCTTCGAGACCGAGAGCCGCGAGGTCTTCGCCAACCGCAGCCGGATCGCGCGCGCGGTCGGTCTGCAGCCGGGCATGGCGGTCGCCGACATCGGGGCCGGCACCGGGGTGTTCGTCGACTTTTTCGCGCGCGATGTCGGGACCACCGGCGCGGTCTACGCGGTCGACATCGCGCCGAAGTTCGTCGACCGGCTGCGTGAGCGCGCCGCGACCCGCAACGAGCCGCAGGTCCGGGCCGTGCTGTGTACCGACCGCGACGTCGCGCTGCCCGAAGCCAGCGTCGACATCGTGTTCGTCTGCGACACCTACCATCACTTCGAGTACCCGCACACCACACTGGGCTCGATCCATCGCGCGCTGCGGCCCGGCGGGCAGCTCGTCATCGTCGACTTCGAACGCGTTCCGGGTCAGAGCAGCGATTGGATCCTCGGTCACGTCCGTTGCGACCGGGCGACGGTGATCCAGGAGGTCACCTCGGAGGGCTTCGAGTTCGCCGGCGCGACCGAGGGCCTCGGCCTGACCGAGAACTACTTCATCCGCTTCACGCGGCAGTAGCGTCAGCTGGTGCGCTGCTCGAGCTGCTCGAGGATGCGCTCGTGTGGCGGGAAGTCGCCGTCCTTGCCGTTCTTGTCCCAGAGCACGACGCCGTCGGCCTTCACCAGGAAGTCACCGCGACCACCGGGGAGGATGTCGACGTTGGCGCCGGGGACGCCATCGCGGATCGCGGCGGCCAGACTGGCCGCCTTCGGCTGGTAGTTTCAAACGACGCAGTATTCGATCGTCACGTTCATGGCGACCAGTCTGGCGCCGCCAGGCCCTAGCGGCAATGCCTGATCGGGGCGCAGCGGTGCCAGCCACCCCAGCTGTGGTGGCCGTGGAAGCAGCATCCGGCGGCGAACGACGCCGCCAGCAGCAGCAGGATCGGGCGGAGGAACCGGTGAAGGGTCGTCTTCATGGCACCCTTCGAGCGCGAGTGCGGCGGCCACGTTTCGCGGCTGGCGTGCGGAATCTCGCCAGAATGCCGGGTCCGGACCCAATCGCTCAGTCCCCGTCCAGCCCGGGGCCGATAACAACGATCATGCGCATCTCGGTTCCGCTCGGTCTGCTCCTGATCTCGGCCGCCGCGCCCACCGCGGCGTTGGCGCAGCGTTCGCCCGCCGCACCGCCACCGGCGCCGCCCGCGCTCGCGCCAATCTCCGACGCCATGGACGACATCGTCCACGCGCTGCGGCTCGACGGGGCCGCGCTCGCGGTCGTGCGCACCGACGGCACGATCCACCAGAGCGAGCACGGCCGCCTCGCCGGCGCGCAGGTCCTGCCGATCGCCTCGGCGAGCAAGTGGCTCGCGGTGGCGACGATCCTGACCCTGGTCGACGACGGGGTGCTCGATCTCGACGTGCCGGTCGCGCGCTACCTTCAGGAGTTCGATCGCGACGACAAGGACGACCTGACGCTGCGGCAATGCCTGTCGTGCACCGCCGGCTTCCAGGCCAGGATCGGCGGTCGGATGCGCGGTTGGGGCTCCGGCGAGTTCGCCGCTGCCGCCGCCGACACCGCGCTCCGGCTGCAGCCGGGCGAGGGCTTCCACTACGGCGGCGTGACGTTCCAGGTCGCCGCGGTCGCTGCCGAGCGCGTCACCGGCAAGTCGTGGCACGAGCTGTTCGCCGCGCGCATCGCCGAACCGCTCGGGCTGGAGCAGACCCGCTTCGGCGGGCTCTATCCGATCGCCGGCGAGCCGGGCACGCATCCGCTGCCGTGGGTCGCGGGCGGTGCGGTGTCGTCGCTGAACGACTACACCAAGTTCGTGCGCTGCCTGGTCGACCGCGGTCGCTGCGGCGATCGCCAGGTGCTCTCGGAAGCGAGCGTCGCGGCGATGTTCCGCGACAGCGTGCCGCGCAACGTCGCGGTGCAGGCGCCGGGCATCGACGTCGACGACGTGCGCTACGGCCTCGGCACCTGGATCTTCCCGATTGCGGGCGAATCTGGTGCGGTGCG
>JAGQRB010000011.1 GCA_020425925.1 Planctomycetota bacterium | reverse complement strand
TGCTGTGGGCCGACCGCGCGCCGTTCGGCGAGACGTTCCGCCGCAGCCTGCCGCTGGCCGGCCGGTCCGGCACGCTGCGCACGCGCTTCCGCGGCGGGCCGGCGCAGGACCGGGTTCGCGCCAAGACCGGCTACATCGCGCGCGTCGTCTGCCTGTCGGGCTACGTGCCGCGGCCGCCGCGCGGCGGTGATGGCGACGCCGGCGTCGGCGACAGGAGCGACGCGCCGGCGCTCGCGTTCTGCGTGATGCTCAACGACTTCACCTGCCCGTCGGCCGAGGCCAAGGCCGCGGTCGATCGCTTCGTCGAAGAGCTCTGCCGCAGCGTCGGCTGGCGCTGATTCAGATCGACACCGTCAGTCCGAACTGGAAGCCGTCGATGAACAGCTTCGCCGCGTACTCGGCGTTGTCGGCCTTGCCGCCGGCGGTGAGCTGGCTGTAGCGGTAGCCGGCGAAGAACGTGAAGTCGCGCAGCGGGATCGCGTAGCTCGCGCGCAGCTCGAGGTCCTGGTTGACGCCGTCGAAATCGCCACCGAGCACGAAGTGCGGCGAGATCATGTAGTCGAGGTCGACCGCGATCTCGGTCCACTTCGCGCGGCAGCGCACGTTGATTCCGAGGTTCTGGCCCTCGATCGGCACGTTCTGTCGGCGCATGAGGTCGTCGGTGAACGCGCTGAACTGCATGTCGCGGAACGCGAATTCGCCGCCGGCGCCGAAGTTCAGGTCGAGGTCCTCGTCGCGCCAGGTCGTCGTCGTGTGCAGCAGCGGCTGGATGTAGCTGAGCCGCACCTCGTCCATCGTCGCCTCCGAGCGCACGAGGTCGTCCTCGAGCAGCGTGCCCCAGTCGGCGTTCAGGATGCCCTTGCGCGAGGTTCCGAAGTCGAGCCGGTAGTAGTCGACGCGCAGGCCGCCGAAGCCGTCGCCGACCTCGGCGCGGAAGCCGACGTCGTTCTTGTGCCGGTCCATGCCGAACACCTGCAGCGACTGCCGCGGATTGTTCTGCAGCGGTGCGCCGCCGCCCGGATCGGTCTGCACCGACATGTCGCCGCGCAGCTGGTACACCGCGTAGTACGGCGACAGCGTGATCCGGGGCTCTTCGAACATCGTCGACGTGCAGCCCGCGAGCAGGCCGGCGAGGACGACGAAGGCGGTGGCGCGCATGGTCGAGAAGGTAGCCATGCGCGCGGTCGTTTCGTAGGCTCCCGCGCAAAGCTCCACCGATGACGACCGCCTTCCTCGAGCGCGACTTCCTGGCCTACGAACGGCACCGCCAGGACGACCCCGAATACAACGGCCTCCGCCTCAGCGTGCGCCGCAAGCTGAAGGCGATCGTCGACGCGACGCTGAAGGACGCCAAGGCGGCCGGCGTCACGCTGAGCTCGCAGGCCGGGCTGCACCATCCCTACACGTTCAACAGCTACCGCGTGCGCGAGCAGCGGGCCTATCTCTGCCGCGGCCCGAAGGAGCGCAAGAAGCTCGCGACCTTCTTCGGCGAGGCGCTCGGCAAGGACGCCGAGACGCACTACATCCAGACCGTGCTCGAGGCCTGCATCGACGACCAGATCGTCGAGGCCGCGCTGCGCATCCATCCGCAGGCCTGGTGGGACGGCGAGAACCTCAAGAAGAAGCTGCTCAACGATCCGTCGGAGCTCGCCGCGTTCTGCAAGCACCTGCGCGCGCTGCCGCCGGGCTTCAACCTCAAGCTGCACGACTGGCGCAAGGACCACTGGGCCGCGAGCGTGACGCCCGACGACGTCAAGGAGCTGATGGCGCACTACACGCCGGGCGAGCACTGGCTGCACGTGCAGCGCCAACTGCCGAAGGAGGACGCCGTCGAGATGGGCGAGGAGGCCGAGTCGTGGGTGCGCAGCTCGTTGCTCGCGCTGCTGCCGGTCTATCGCTCCATCCTGTGGGAGCCGTAAAGGTCAGGTCGCCGGAGGCGACCTGATCTCGAACGACCTACTTGCTCGGGTAGTTCTCTTTGACCCACTCGACCCAGCGGTCGTCGAAGTTCAGCACCGACAGCCCGTAGGCGTCCTTCAGCGCTTCGCGCGTCGCGCCGACGAGGTCGGTCTGGTCGGGGAACCAGTTGGCGTCGACGCGGCCCTTCACGGCGAAGACGAACTTGTGCCACTTCTCGGCGCCCTGCGACATCAGCCAGTCCATGCGCGACCAGATCGCGGTGTGGTCGTTGAACTGGATGTCGCCGAAGTTGCGCCACTGGATGACCTCGGAGAACGGCGCGATCTTGTCGCGCGTGATCACGAGGTTGCGCACGTAGGGCTCCCACTTCCACGTGCTCTTCATGTCGGCGACGCCGCCCTCCTGCTGGTCGAAGCTGTTCCACTTGGGGCTGGCGCGCCGGCCCCAGTAGTGACCGAAGCCCTCGCGGATCCAGACCGGCAGGTCGTAGGTGTAGTAGCGGAAGCCGTCGAGCAGCAGCTGCGCGGTGTTGAAGTAGACCGACGAGTGCATCGCGGTGTCGTCGGACAGCTTGCCGCCGTCGCACCCCTCCGCGATCGAGAGCATCAGCGAGCCGACCTCCTTGAAGTGCCAACGCTGTGGGAACTTCGTGTTGCGGCCGATGAACGTGCCCAGGTAGGTCTGGTGGGTCTCGAGCTTCTCGAAGAGCAGCACGATGTACTTCTTCTTCATGCCGAGGTACGGCCCCATGCCCATGTAGACCGCGCCGGGCATGCGGATCACCTTGCCCTCGTCGGCGGGGAAGTCCGCGTCCTTGACGCCGAACAGGTCGCGGACGTCGACGTAGAGCTTCTCGAGCCGGTGCGCGAACAGGTGGGCGCGCAGCCAGGGGTCGAGCTGACGGGTCTTCGACTTGACGTTCGGCAGCTTCTTCTCGAGCTCCTCGAGCTCGGCACGGATCTTCTTGCGCGTCTCGAGCTCCATCGGCACCGTCCAGGCCGGCAGCGCGCAGCCGAGTTTGAAGTGCTCGGTCTCGATCCAGAGGATGCGCACGTAGGGCAGCTTCTCCTCGATCTGCGTCGTCGTCGTCGGCGTCGGTCCGACGCTGCCGACGTCGAACGGCCCGAACGAGACGTAGCCCGCGGCCTTCATCGCCTCGGGGTCGTTCTTGGTGTAGGGGTCGATCTTCCACTTCGGCAGGTCGTCGCCCTGGGCGGGCAGCGAGCCGAACAGCGTCGCGGCGATGACCAGCGCGCGGGTCAGGGTGTTGGCGAACATGGGCATGTCGGGTCTCAGACCTTCTTGAGCCATTCCTTGGCCATCTCGATGACCTGGAACACGGTGAGCTTCTCGAGCGGCTCCTCGCCGTTCATCACGCGCAGCGCGTTGATCGCTTCCTTCTTGACCGAGTGCTCGTTGGCGTTGAGGTAGGTGCGCAGCATCAGGTGGTGGTCCTTGGTGGCGAGGTAGCGCGCCAGTCGCAGGCCCGCCATCTGGTCGCCGGGCGGGCGCTTGGCGATCAGCTCGAACACCCAGTTGCCGGCCTCGCGGCCGCGCGCCGCCGGCAGCACCGTGGCGACCTCGTCGCCGATCTCGTCCCAGCGCGACTTGCTGTACTCGAGCACCGGTTCGAGCGCCGCGCGATCGCCGAGTGCGAGCGCGCCGAGCGCGGCGTGGAACGCGATGTCCGGGTCCTTGTCCTTGGTCACCGCCTGCAGCACCGGCAGCATGTCGCGGTCGTGGAAGCGGGCGATCCGTCGCACCAGGTAGCGCCGCAGCTCGACCTTCGGCTTCTTGATCTCGCGCGCCATCAGCGCGGCGTGACGCGGTGCGAGCACCTCGTCGAGCACCAGGAAGATCTGCGGATTGACGTTGTCGCCGCGGTCCGTGACCTTCTGCATCAGCAGCGGCATGCCGGCCTCGCCGAGCGCGACGAGGTTCTTGCGCGCGCCGTCCCAGAGCTCCTCGTCCTCCTTGTGGAACTGCTTGAGGCTGCCGAGCAGGCGGTCGACGTCCTGGCGGCCGAGTGCGGGCCATTCCTCGAGCTTCTCGACACGCTGTCCTTGGGGCGGGTCGCCGCCGTCGCCCTTCTCGGGCACGGGATCCTGGGCGCGGAGCGGCGCGAGCCACACGCCGGTGCAGAGCAGCAGCAGGGGGAGTCGTTGCATCGGGGTCATTTCTTCTCGGGCTTCGGCGGCTGGCACCACGTCGGCAGGGCGTCGCGGTAGTCCGGGTGAACGTAGGTGACCTTGTCGGCGACGCGTGCCTGCTCCTGCTCGATCCAGTCGTGGAACTCGCCGACCTTGTGGGTGAAGAAGCCGACCTGGGTCGCCTCGACCATGTCCTCACCGGCCACCGGCGCGTCGACGTGTTCGTGGGTCGAGGCCAGCACGAAGCCGCGCGGCACCGCGATCGGGTCGCTGACGTTGCCTTCCTGCAACCGGTCGAACAGGAACATGCCGACCGACAGGTCGGGCTGCAGGCGGGTGTAGCGCCGGCGGTCCTGCACCTCGAGCGCGTCGCTGGCGCGTTCGAGCTCGTAGACGTTCTGCACCACCGAGCGGATCTCGACGGCCTTCGCGCGCTGCGCCGCGCGCTCGGCGGCGAACGCGCGTTCGGCGAGGCGCAGTGGCACGAGATGGCCCTCGAGCACCTTCTGCGCCAGCGTCTTCCTGCCGACGTCGGGACGGGTCTCGCGGATCCAGGCCATGAACGGCTCGAGCTCGCCGAGCGTGATGTCGATGCCGTCGATCGTCAGGATCACGTCGGCGCTGGTCGCGGCCGGCGGCGCCGACGGGGTGCGCTCGCCGCATGCCGCGAACGCGACCGCGACCGCGGCCGCGAGGATCGCGCCCGCGAGGATTGCGAGGGGTCTGGTTGGCATCAGGCGGTATCGAGACCGGCGAGAAAGTCGCAGACGGGGCCGGTCAGGAAGCGGTAGGTAGCATAGAGGTTGTCGGCGAGTCGGGGCACCTCGGCGGCCTGGGTCGGGCCGGCGAACGCTCCGGTGTTCTCGATCCAGACCGAGCGGTTGTCCTGGGGCCACGACTCGATCCGGACATGATAGGTCTGGTTCGCCGCGCCGTGGGGCGGAAACACGAAGCGGACGCCGAGCTGCTGCACCGGCCGGCCGATCGCCGACCACGCCTCGGTCCCGGGCGCGATCAGGCGCTGGCTCAGGAACGCGCCGCCGTCGCGGAAGTTGCGCGGCTGGATCAGCGAGCGCACGACGATCTGCTGGGCGATGGTCTGGTTCACGCCGAGGGTCTGGAACGCGGTCGAGACGACGTTGACGAGGCGGGTTCCGAAGTCCTCGACCGTGGTGCCGCGCAACTCCTCGCGCAGCACGACGCGGTCGGCGAGGAACGTCACCATCGAGACCTGACCCGGTGCCTGCGGCAGGTTGGTGAGGTGGATGCCGTCCGGCGCGATCTGGAAGTTCTGGTAGGACAGCTCGGGGCGGCGGTAGAGCGCGTTGTGCACGCTCTGCGCCAGGTCGGCGCGAAGGTGCTGCGGCGGGTAGAGCACCTCGGCGCAGAACGCGATCGTCCGGGGGTCGTAGGTCATTGCGGGTCCTCGTATTCTCTCGCTTCGGCCCGGGGCCGGCGCGCGGCCGCGCCGTCTGGCGCAACGAATCGGGAGGAATCTCCGCAGAGCCTCGTTTCGGGTGCCCGCTGGGATACGCTCCCACGCCCCGCTTTCCAGCCGAAACGCCGAACTGCCGTTCCTCGGCGGACATGAACGAGATTTCCAAACCAGTTCGAGACCGAAAAATGCATCCCGTCATCACCCTCTCCGCGCTGCTGCTCGCCGGTGGCATGGTCTGTGCGCAGGAACCCGAAGCGGTCATCAAGTCGCTCCGCAAGGACGTCGACCAGCTGCAGGATCAGCTCGTCGACGAGCGCGCCAAGCTGCTGCTCAATGTCAAGGTCAACGGCGTCGAGCTCGACCCGAAGGACGTGATGCGGGAGGCCGTGTACCTGACGGGTGGCAAGCTCGTCGAGGCCAAGGTCGCCGACTTCTTCATTCTCGAGGAGATGCGCAAGCAGATCGATGCCGGCTCGCGCCAGCCCGAGGAGTTCATGATCGAGGACTCCGACGTGATCGAGCAGCTCGCGCCGATGAAGTCGGAGTTCGAGACCAAGAACCCGGGTGTCGACTTCTGGGAGGTGGTGCGCTCGCAGTTCGGCCTCAACAAAGAGACCTTCCTCGAGCAGCGCAAGCAGACCATCCTGTTCGACAAGGTCTTCTTCCCCGGCGCGCCGAGCAACTGGCCCGACATCACCAAGGAGGCGATCAAGTCGCAGACCCAGAGTGATCAGGGGCCGAAGTTCATCGAGCAGCTCGAGAAGGCGACCGAGGGCACCGACGAGAACGGCGCCCCGAAGAAGCTGCCGGAGTTCTGGGTCAACATGATGCGCCAGTTCGTGCAGAAGGGTCTGCGCAACTGGAGTGACATCCGCTACGCCTCGCACGGCCTGCCGTCCGACACCGTGCTGCGCGTCAACGACTTCGAGTGGAGCACCGAGGAGGCCTTCCAGTTCGTGAAGAAGGGCCTGTTCGTGCAGGATCTCGAGCGCGCGATGCAGGAAGTCGCGGTGCGCGAGGCGCTGCGCCAGGAGCTGGTCGAGAAGGGCTTCTACGTCAGCGACGAGGAGTTCAACAACCGCTACGAGGAGTACCGCCAGCCCTACGACACGACGCCGTTCACGGTCGAGGTCATCGCGACGCGCTTCAAGGGCTACCCGTGCCTCGAGGCCTTCCGCGCCCGCTGGCGCCTGATTACGTCGTTCGGCGACATGATCAAGGACGAGCTCACCGACGAGAACCTGCAGGCGCACGCCGACAAGTTCGGCGCGTTCTTCGCCGACGGTCAGTGCAGCATCGACGTCATCCCGTTCCAGGCCCGCGACCCGAAGACCGGTGCGTGGCAGCCGGACGGCATGGCCAAGGCCAAGGAGCGCGCCGACGCGGTGTTCGCCAAGCTCGCCGCGAAGGACATCTCGTTCGACGACGCGCTGATGGAGAGCGGTGAGTTCTTCGCCAACGACGAGAAGCGCGGCCGCCTCGGCTTCCTGCCGCTCAACCAGCTCAAGCAGCAGCTCCGCGAGAGCGAATACACCCAGCTGCTCGACGGTTTCTCGGTGTCGCACTTCCTGTTCTTCGAGGCCGAGGTCGGCAAGACCCACGGTCCGATCGCGGGCCCGGACGGCTACTTCATCGCGCGCATCAACTCGCGCACGCCGCCGCGCCGCAAGATCGACGTCAAGAGCGAGAAGGAGCGCGAGCTGGTGACCGAGGACTACATCAACTACCGCTTCTTCCAGTGGGCGAACGATGTGATCGGGCGCGCGAAGTTCGACTGAGGCTTCGGACGCGGAGCGTCCGAAGGCTCAGTCGAACTTGCGAGTTGTCGGCGCCGCAGCGCGGGGAACGCCACGGGGCGGATCGGAGCAGCTGGCCCCGCGGCGGCGCGGGACCTGGCCACGGGCAGCCGCGGGGAATCACGGTGTCACGGTGTGAGTCTGGGCGTGTGACGGGGCGCTGTTCTTGCCGTGGGCGCTGGTAGGATGCCCGTGTGACCGACGGCGGTGACTCGCAGCGTGATTCCGGGGCTCTCGAGGCCCTGGTGCGCCGACTCTGGTCGGCGGTCGTAGCCAACCGGCGGCTGGTCGGTGCGATGGTGGCGTTCGCGGTGCTCGAGACGCTGTTCACCAAGGCGCCGCTGGTGCTGGTGAAGCCGCTGATGAGCGAGCTGGCCGGCAATGATGCGCCGCTGATCCCGCCGCCGTGGCTTTCGCCGCTCGGGTCGGCGCCTGCGGTCGACATCGGTGAACGGTTCTCGGATCACTTCAATCTGTGGTTCCGCGACTTCTCGCAGAGCCTCGTCGGCTGGCTCGGCCTCGGGTTCGCGAACCCGCGCATGAACGTGATCCTCGCCTGCGGCGTGGTCGCGATCGTCTGCGGCGCACTCGGTGCGGTGACGATCTACTTCGTGCAGACGATCTCGCGCTTCTTCGCGGTGCGTGTCGTCTCCGATCTGCGCTGCGAGCTCGCCGAGCACTTCCTGCGGCTGCCGCTCGGCTTCTACGGCCGCCAGCGGATGGGCGAGATGATCAGCAAGGTCACGAACGACACGCAGGTCATGCAGCGTTCGTTCGAACTCGCCGCCGACCACATCGTCGTCGATCCGCTGATGATCGTCGGCAACCTCGTGATCCTCGCGTGGTTCGTGCCGCAGGCGATCTGGGTACTGCTCGTGATGGTGCCGCTGATGGCGATCCCGATGTACCGCCAGGGCAAGAAGGTCCAGCGCCGCAGCACCAAGAGTCTGGCCGCGATGGGGGAGGCGACCGAGTCGCTCAACCAGATCCTGACCGGCATCCGCACGGTCAAGGCGTTCCAGCTCGAGGACCAGCGCTACGCCGACTACCAGCGCAGCACCGCGACGTTCCTCGACCGCACGCGCCGCATGCTGCGCACCAAGGGCCGCTCGATCGCGCAGACGTTCTTCGGCTACCAGGTCGGCTTCGCGATCCTGCTGGCGCTGCTCGGCTATGTCGTGTTGGTCGACCACAGCATCGACTTCAGCGACGTCGGCGTCGCGCTCGTGCCGCTGTCGACGACCTACCAGCACGTCAAGCGCATGACGCGTTCGTACCACGTGCTCATGGAGTCGGCCGGCGCGCTGTACGGCATCGAGACGATCCTGCAGACCGAGCAGGATCCGACCCGGCGCGGCGGCAAACCGGTCGAGACCGTGCGCGGCCACGTCGCGATCGAGGACGTCTGGTTCGGCTACGGCGGCGAACAGGTGCTGCGCGGCGTCTCGCTCGAGGTCGCCGCCGGTCAGACCGTGGCGCTCGTCGGCCCGTCGGGCGCCGGCAAGTCGACGCTCATGGATCTGCTGATGCGCTTCCACGACCCGAGCCGCGGCCGGATCCGCGTCGACGGCATGGACCTGCGCGAGGTCCGCCTCGCCGACTTCCGCGCCCACACCGCCGTCGTCAGCCAGCAGCCGTTCCTGTTCAACACCTCGATCCGCGACAACATCGGCTACGGCCGCCCGGGCGCGACCCAGGCCGAGATCGAGCAGGCCGCGCGCGCCGCCAACATCCACGATTTCATCCTGACGCTGCCCGACGGCTACGACACACCCGCCGGCGAACGCGGCAGCAACCTCTCGGGCGGCCAGATGCAGCGCATCACGATCGCGCGCGCGATCCTGCGCAACCCCGCCATCCTGTTCCTCGACGAGGCCACCTCCGCGCTCGACTCCGAGAACGAGGAGCTCGTGCAGCGCGCGCTCGACCGCCTGCGCGCCGGCCGCACCTCGTTCGTGATCGCGCATCGCCTGTCGACGATCGCCGACGCCGATGTCATCGTCGTGCTCGATCAGGGCCAGATCGTCGAGATCGGCTCGCACCGCGAGCTGATCGAGAAGGACGGCGCCTACAAGCGCATGCGCGACCTGCAGACCGCGTAGCGCCTTCCCCCGGTCGGGCCACTGGCTCTTGGCATGACCGATCGACCGCAGAGCCCCGAGGACCGCGCCCCCGTCCTGCCGCTCGGCGAACGCGTGCGCCGCGCCATCCGCGTGCGCCACCTCAGCCGCCGCACCGAGGAGGCGTATCTGCACTGGATCCGCCGCTTCTGGCTGTTCACCGGCCGCCGCGATCCGGCGCGCTGCGGCCCCACCGAGGTCACCGCATTCCTCAACCACCTCGCCGCCGTCGACCGCGTCGCCGCCAGCACCCACGGCCAGGCGCTTGCCGCCGTGCTCTTCCTCTACCGCGCCGTGCTCGAGCGCGATCTGCCCTGGCTCGCCGACCTCGTCCGCGTCGCGCGCCCGCGCCGGCTTCCGACCGTGCTGTCCCGTTCCGAGGTCGCCGCCGTGCTCGCCACCATGACCGGCACGCCAAGGCTCATGGCCACCCTGCTCTACGGCGCCGGCCTGCGCCTGCTCGAGTGCTGCCAGCTGCGCGTCAAGGACGTCGATTTCGACCGCAATCAGCTCACCATCCGCGGCGGCAAGGGTGACAAGGACCGCGCCACCATGCTCCCCGCCCGCGTGCAGCACGAGCTCCGCGCCCACCTCCAACGCGCCCGCGCACTTCACGAGAAAGACGTCGCCGCCGGCGCCGGTTGGGTCGAACTACCCAACGCGCTCGCGCGGAAGCTACCCAACGCCGGCCGCGAATGGCCCTGGCAATGGGTCTTCCCCGCGACCCGAACCTACTGGCACGCCGAGAGCGGTCAGCAGCGGCGCCACCATCTGCACGAAACCGTGCTCCAGAAGGCCGTCCGCGATGCTGCCGCGGCGATCGGTCTCAGCAAGCGGGTGACGTGTCACACGTTTCGTCACTCGTTCGCGACCCACCTGCTCGAGAGCGGTAGTGACATCCGCACCATCCAGCAGCTGCTGGGGCATCGGAGTGTTGCCACGACCATGATCTACACGCACGTGTTGAATCGAGGCCCGGCGGGGGTGGCGAGTCCGGTGGATTCGTTGCCGGAGGCGGGGGATGCCGGCGGGGTGTGACGGAGTGGGGTCGGAGTCGTGTGCTTAGACAGACTTGGTGAAGGTGATGGGCGGCGGATGGGGCTGCGCGCGGTGGAGGGGTGCGGTAGGGTTAGGCGGCGAGGGCTCGGTTCGAATTGGCGAACCGAGTTCTGTCGAAGACAAAGTTGGCGAGGCGACCAGCGGATGGAGCATCCGCCGCTCCCGGCAAGCAGCAACAGAGTTCAGTGGCCAGGCAAGCAGCCGGCGAGTCGGTGGTCACGCGGAGGAGAGCCGTCGAGCAGGTAGCGATCGGCCAGACCCGGAGGCGACTCCGGCGCATCGACGGCAGGTGGCTTCGCATCAC
>JAGQRB010000103.1 GCA_020425925.1 Planctomycetota bacterium | reverse complement strand
TCGACGGCCTGCCAGCACAGCCGCGCGGCGCGGTTGGGCACGGCGCGGAATGCGAGCGCGAGCCCGAGCCGGCCGAGCGACCGCAGCGGCGGGGCGTCGTCGGCGGGGCCGGCGAGCAGCCCGCGGAACGCGCGCGCCGCTTCCCAGTTCCAGCCGGCCGCGAGCCGATCGAGACCGCGCTCGAGACACTCGGCTGCGGGTGCCGGAGATCCGGCACGCCGAAACGGTAGATCGATCGCCGGATCCTGGCCCGCGGCGGCGGCCGCCAGCGTGACGGCGGCGAGGGCATGGCAGAGGACACGGAAGATCACGGCGGCAGAATAGTCGACGATCGCGCCGCGGCCATCGCGGCGACCCTCGCCGCCGCCGGCGACCACGGCCGGCCCCTGGCCTTTCGCCCGAGCCGTGCCAGAATCTCGGAACTTCCTCCCGCCTCGCCGACACGAACCCCGCGGCTCTCGCCCCATCCCGCAATCCTCCGGCTCCCCAGATGCCAAGACCTTCCCTACTCGTTGCAGCAACCCTCATTGCGTCACCCTGGGCCTGCGCCCAGGCGCCCTACCTGATCGGCTACGACCCGCAGGATCCGAACCACGCGCCCGCACAGGACACGCTGATCTCGCCGTCGCCGCGTGCCTGGCCGGACTTCCTGGAGACCGCGATCCACGCCGGCCAATCCACCCCGACCAGCACGTTCCAGCGCGCGATCGCCGGCAACTTCACCGGCCACGCGGTCGCCGACGTAGTCACGCTCAACGACTCGATCCCGGTCCTGATCACGGCACCGGGCCTGCACGATCACTGCGGGCGGCTGCTGTTCAGCGACCCGGGCCACGTGGTGCGCGACATCGCGGCGGTCCACGGCCGCAGCACGCCGTCGATCGGCAATCCCAACCAGGACGGCATCGCGCTCGTCAGCCAGCTCGGGCTGTTCCACTGGACGAAGACGGGCACGCAACCCTACTCGTTGCAACGCGTCGACATCGCCTGGAGCAACGTCGCGTTGCTCGCGACGAGCCGGAAGAGCTCGCCGGTCATCTTCGGCATGGAAGCCACCGGCACGATCCGCAGCGCGGCGTGGAATCCCTCGTTCGGCACGCACGGCGGCTACGTGACCCAGCCTTGGAGCTGGACGATCGACAGCGACGCGATCGCGCTCGCGAGTGTCGACTGGAACGGCGACGGCGTCGACGAGGTCGCAGCGGTCACGTCGACCGGCTTCTACGTCCACACCCAGACCGGCACCCAACTCTACGCCGAGGAGATCACGGGATCGCTGCACCGCCTCGTCGCCTACACGACGATGGTGAACGGCAACCCCGACGAGCGGATCGCCTGGCTGCGCGAAGCGGTCGGCGGTGGCTACGAAGTCGCGGTGCGCGGCGATCAGCCGTCCGAGAACGACGACGTGCCACTCGGCTCGGCGCCGGGCCAGACCGACGTGTTCGTCGGCATCAGCGCCGGCGACTGGAACTGCGACCAGCACGACGACCTCTTCCTGACCACGTCGGACAACATCGAGGTCACGATGCTGATCAACCTCGCCGACGGCCCGCAGGGTGTCCCGTTCCAGTACTCGCCGCTCTGTGCCTGGCGGATCGCGACGCGTGCCACGAACACGACCCCGTTCGCGATGCAGTCGAACGCCATCCTGGGCGAGTTCGACGGCGACAGCGATCTCGACCTGTTCGTGCCGCTCGAGAGCTACGCGGGCAGTCTCGAAACCGGCCACATCGTGCTCGCGAACCGCGTGCTCGAGGATTCGACCTCGGTCGAACTCGTTCCGCCGGCGTACGGCACGAACGAGCCCAACCCGTTCCAAGCCTCGAACTTGACCACGACCGGGGGCACGATCCTGGTGCACTTCCAGGAAGCCAGCCAGTACCCCGCCGCGACGGGCTACGAGCTGCTGGTCTGGAAGATGACCGCCAACGACGGCCTGGTCTTCGACTCCGCGCAGCGCTCCTCGACACCGGTCGGTTCGCAGATCCTGATCGGCACCACCTGGTGCTACGAGCTGTCGTTCGACTTCACGTTCCCGCCCGTCGCGTCCACTCCCCCCGGCGGCGAGTACTACGTGGTCCTGCGCCCGATCGAGGAGGAGGGCGGGTTCGTGAGGGCGACCGGCGTGGCCAACCTCCGACACGTCGAGCTCTACCTCTACCCACCGGGCCAACAGGGGCCGGAAGGCGACCCGATCGTCGACGTGACGATATCGCCGCCGCCGCCGGTCGAACCGCCGGCCGACCCGCCGCCGCAGTCGCCGACCTGATCGGCGTCAGTCGTGCCGGCTGTCGAGGCCGACGAGCCGCAGCCCGGCGAAGAAGTAGGGATGGGCCCGCGCCGGCTCCGCCGCGATCCGGACGCGCGCCCGCCGCAGCGCCTCGGCGAGGTTCGCGCCGCGCTGCCATTCGGCGAGCGTGTGGCCGAGCAGGTCACGGGTCGCCCCGACCGACAGATCACCGCTCGCGAGCAGGACGCTGTCGGCGCCGGCGCTCAGGAAGGCGCCGCCGAGATGGTTGGCGCCGTCGTCCCCCATGCGCACCGGCCCCGCCGCGGCGCCGCAGACCCCGAGCAGGACGACGGCCGGCACCTGCAGCCGTTCGATCGCATCCGCGAACAGCGCGCGCGCGCCGTTGCCATCGGCGAGCAGCAGACCGGCGGAACGCTCGCGCGCATAGTCCTGCACCCCGTGCGTGAAGACACAGAGCGCGCGCGCCGAGCGCACCGCCGGCAGGGCCAGCGCGCCGGCCGTCGCCGCGGTGCCCCACCACGCATGCCACTGCGACGGTGACAGGCCGGCGGTCAAGGACGCGCGCTGGGCGGCCGTCATCGCGAGCGGCTCGACGAACCAACGCTTCGCCGCCGCGGGATCGAGCAGCGGATCGCCGACGACGGCAACGTCGAGACGCGCGCCCGGCGGGGTCGGCCGCCGGGCCGCACGATCGCGGAGCCCGCGCAGCACCGACACCGACGAGGCGTGGACCAGCGCGTGGCCGAGCGCCAACCAGCCGTCACCGGTGTGCAGCGCCTGCAGGTCGCGACGGTCGAGCTCGGGGCCGACCAGCACGATCGTGCGCCAGCCGGCCAACCGACGGCGCACCGCGTCGGGCAGCAGCCCGGCGGCGACGCGATCGGCGAGCCGCTCGACGATCGCCAGCCCCTTCGCCGAGCGCGCGTCGGCCGGCGGCGGCTTGTCGACGGCCTCGCGCAGCGCGCGAGCGGCCGCCTCGTGGCCGTGATCGAGGCGCACGACGTGATGGCTGACGTGATCGCGTTCGACCAGCAGCAGCGAACCCGAACCGATGCCGGACAGGAACATCAGCAGGCCGCCGTCCGCCGGCGCGAGCGCCTGCTCATCCGCGAGCGTGACGCCGACACCGAGACCGCGCGCCAGCGTGCCCGAAGCGAGCGCCGCCTCGAGATGGTCGAACACCGCCGCGACGGCGCGTTCGTCGTCCTCGGCGCCGCCACCGAGCACGTAGCGATCGAGCTCGAGCAGGGTCGCGATCGCGGCGCGGTGCGTCGCGAAGTGCAGCGTGCCGACGCCGCCGGGGCGAACCGGCATCGAGCGCCACTCCGCCAGCCAATCCTCGACGCCGGCCGCGAGCCGATCGTGCAGCTCCGACAGATCGGCGCCGGACGCACCGCGGGCCATCGCGATCCGGGCACGCTGTGCCAGCACCTCGGCGGCGTACTTGGATCCCAGCTCGGCCGGGAGCTCGACGCGTTCGTGCGCGGCGGTCGCGTCGGCGAGGTCGCCGGCCTCGAGCCGGCAGTCCGCGGCGGTCGCGATCGCACGCTGCTGCAGCAGCTCGGGCAGGCCGCTGTCCGACAGCTCGAGCAGCGCCACCGCGGCGGCGCGCAGCGCCGCGTCGGTGGCCGCCAGGTTGCGGTCGGCGATTGCGAGCCGGAAGCGGATCGCGGCCCGCGCGGCCCGTTGCACGGCCCACACCGACGGGTCGTCGATCCGTACGTCGGCGAGCGCCGCGACCGCGCGCTCGCGGGCACGCACCCAGTCGTGTTGGGCACTCAGCACATCGAGCGTCAGCACCGTCGCATTGAACCAGTCGCACGGCGCCTGCGAGCAGGCGCGCAGCTCGGGCAGGTAGTCATAGGCGACGTCGGGCACGCCGAGCGCGACGTAGGTGCGCGCGGACTCGGCCAGGACGGTCCGGCGCGACCACAGCACGAGCCCGTTCGACATGTCCCAGCCGTCGAAGCAGGCGTCGGCCTCACGCAGCAGCGGTACGCCGAGCCACGGCCGGTCCTCGAGCCGGCGCAACGCCGCCAGCCCGGCCAACGCGCGCGGCCGATACTCCCCGCCGCCGCACGCGACGACGCCTTCGAACGACTCCTGCGCCGCGGCGTAGTCGCCGCGGGCGATCGCAGCGTTGCCACGGATCGCGAGATCGCGCGCCGTCGGGGCCGGCACGGTCGCGGTGGCTTCGCGGCCGCCCGGGCCCTGCCCCGGCGCCGCTGCGGACGACCAGAGCGGCGCCAGAACCGCGGTCAGCGCAGCGAGCTCGAAGACCGCAGCTGCCCCGATCGCAGATAGGCGGTAACGCGCCACCGCAGGCCGGGCGGCAACCCCGCGAGCGCACTGCGTTCGATCGTCCATGTCGTGACATCCGGCGGCAGCTCGCCGCTCACATCGCGCTCTGCGTCCGGTTCGCCGGGGCGCGCGGGGTCGTAGAGCGTAACCCGGAACCCATCGACCGGCACCGCGCAGCGCCAGCTCAGCTGGTAGCCGCCGCCCTCGGTCGGTTTCGACGCCAGCGTCAGCTCCTCGTCGCCGAGCCGCTGCTCGTCGTCGTTCGGCACGTTCACGCCGCCGCCCCCCGCCGAACCACCGAACCCACCGAGCGCCCAGACCGACAACAACGCGGCGGCAGCGGCGGCAATGGTACCGCCGAGCCACCGCCGCCGACTCCAGCCGGACCCGCGGCCGCTGGGTCGTTCCGCCGCCAGTCGCGCGATCGTCGCGGCGACCACGCGTCCGTCGATCGGCGAATCGGCGCGGAGCGCCTGGGCCACCGCCTCGCGTTCGGAGGCCGCGTCGGCGTCCAGCCGATCTGCCAACGAACGCAGCTCCGTGAGCGCGGCGCCGAACTCGTCGTTCTGCGCCGCCGCACGCGCGACCTCGGGGTCGTCGGGACTCCGTTCTCCGGCCATCACTTCGCTCAGCAGGGATTCTTCTCGGTGGGTCAGTCGCGGATCCTTCATCGTTCCTCCCCGGGCCTACGCAGCCAGCGACGCAAGGATTCGAGCGCGCGGTAGTAGCGCGTCTTGACAGTGTTCGGAGACTGCCGAAGTTTCGTGGCAATCTCCGCAAAAGTCAGGCCCTCGTAGTGTTTGAGGCGGAGAACCGCGGCGTCATCGGCCGCCAGGGCCTCGATGCCCAGGGCCAGGAGCTCGCGATCGGCGCCCGGCTCGGCGATCGGTGCGGCCGGCTCGGCGGTGTCCTCGAGCGAGACGATGCCGCGCGGTGTCGCCCGGCGCTGGGCGTTCCGGAGCTGGAACTCGCAGATCCGAAAGACCCAGGTCTCGAGCGCCGCATCGCCCCGAAAGCTGTCGAGCCGGCGCCAGATGGTCGCCAGCACGTCCTGCACGACGTCCTCGAGCAGCCCCTCGTCGAGGCGCTGCTGCGCCCGACCGTCGAGGTAGGCCAGGAACCGCGGCACGCACTGCAGGCGGGCGACCAGCGACTCGAGCGCCGCAGCTTCCCCGCCGATCACGCCCCGTACCAGCGCGAGGTCCGCCCGCCAGTCGCGCCGGCGGTCGGCACCGCGTCCTGCTCCCGCTCCAGCACCGGGATCCGGCTCGGCGGGGTCTCGGCGGCTGAGGAACATCCTCAGATCCTAGTGGCCGCCGGGGCCCGAGCAACCGCGCGGGTCGTCAGCGAACCGTCGAGAACGTCGGCAACGGCAGCGCGCGGTCGCGGCGTTCGTCGAGCAGCTCGATGCGGAGCGGACAGACGATCGCGGCGGCCTCGACCGGGCCGAGTGCGCCGCGCACCTCGAGCCGCCGCACCAGCCCGGCGAACGCAGCTTCGAGCTCGGCGCGCCAGCCCGCGACCCGCTCGCGGCACGAACCGGGGTCGCGGAAGTGCACCAGCTCGAAGCGGCGGAGCGGCAGGCCGAGCCGGCGCTCGTCGACGTCCGCCATCGCCAGCAGCCAGGCGTGCACCGCCGGGCCGGGCGCGACCGGTGTCGGGCGCGACCGTTCGATCGTGAACCAACGACCACCGTCGTCGACGCGCCGGAACCAGACCGGCTGTGGGCCGGGCGCCAGCAGCGTGGCGAACGCCGCGCCCTGCCAGGTCAGCTCGTAGCGCGGCAGCGGCGGGTAGCGCGCCGGTAGCGTCGCCGTTCGCACGCCATACGCGCCGCCGACCCCGCCGGAGTCGAACGTGATCACGTCGGGATCGAAGTCGCGCACCGTCACCTCGAGCCGGAGCGGCAGGCGCGCCAACAGCCAGGCCGCGAACCCGGGTGCCCTCGTCGCCGCCAGCAGGTTGCCGGCGGCCAGTCGGACCACCGGATCGCCGCCGAGCCAATGGCGCTGCAGCACCGTCCAGAGCAGCGTGCGGTGCGCCGCCGGTGAGCGCGCCGCGAGGATCAGCGCCAGCGGTTCGAGCTCGCCGCCGAGCTGCGGCGCGAGCTCTTCACCCGGCAGCTCGGCACCGAGCTGGATCAGGGCGTCGAGCAGGTAGTAGCGCACGTGCCACGGCTCCCGGTCGGGCGGCGACGACCACGCCCGCAGGCTGCGGCGCAGCTCGGGCACGACCGCGGTGAGTCCGAGTCGCTGCGCCAGACGGGCGCCGCGCGCGACCGCCACGGGATCCTCGGCGGCGAGCAGCCGCTGCACGCCGGCCGCGGCGCGTTCGAAGTCGACGACGTCGCCGCGATCGCCGGGCCCGTCCTGGGCGGCGAGGGCGGCGGCGAGCAGGCACGGCAGGACGGACTCGGCGCGCGACATGGTGTCTCGGGCAACGCCGTCGACGGCGGCCGGGTTCAGCGCCGGAGCAACGCCGTCGGGCTTTGCGCCCCCTGCGCTTGCCGCCACCCCACAAATCCGTATCCCGGTGACCATGGCCGCCTCCCGCAAGCGTCTGGCACTGCACTGGTGGATCCTGATCGCGATGATCGCGGGGGTGCTCGCCGGCCTCGCGGTCGTAGGGATCGCCGGCGAGAGCGGTGCCGAGTTCGTCGCCACCTGGATCAAGCCGATCGGCACGATCTTCCTCAATCTGCTGCGGATGATCGCAGTGCCGCTGGTGCTGTTCTCGCTGGTCGCCGGCGTCGCCAGCCTCAACGACACCAGCAAGCTGTCGCGCATCGGCGGCAAGACGATCGGGCTCTACCTCGCGACCACCGCGATCGCGATCGCGATCGGGCTCGTGCTGGTCAACGTCATCCGGCCCGGCAGCCGGCTCGAGCCCGAGACCCGCGAGGCGATGCGCAGCAGCCTGGTCGAACGCTTCGGCGCGCAGGCGACCGCCAAGGTCTCGGCCGCCAACGCGGTCGACATCGGCCAGCAGATCGTCGACATCGTGCCGCAGAACCCGTTCGCGGCGCTGGCCCAGACCGAGATGCTGCAGATCGTGTTCTTCGCGCTGCTGCTCGGCATCGGCCTGACGCGACTCGGCCAGAAGGGCGCCCACGTCGCGTCGGTATTCGAGACGCTGTCCGACGCGATCATCGAGATGGTGCACCTGATCATGCGGATCGCGCCGCTCGGGGTCTTCGCGCTGCTGTGCTCGGTCGTCGCCGACCTCGGCAAGGACAGCTCGCAGCTCGGCGACCTGCTCGCCGCGCTGCTGGTCTACATGCTGACCGTCGTGGCGGGGTTGGCGGCGCACCTCGTGCTGGTCTACAGCGTGCTCCTCAAGTTCGTCGCCAAGGTGCCGTTCCGCAGCTTCCTGCGCGCGCTGGCACCGGCCCAGCTGCTCGCGTTCAGCAGCAGTTCGTCGGCTGCGACGCTGCCCTTGACGATCGACTGCGTCGAGAAGAACGTCGGCGTGCACGAGGAGGTCTCGAGCTTCGTGCTGCCGCTCGGCGCGACGATCAACATGGACGGCACCGGGCTCTACCAGGGCGTCGCGGCGGTGTTCATCGCGACGATCTACGGCATCCCGCTGACGTTCGGCGACCAGCTGATGATCGTGATCACGGCATCGCTCGCGTCGATCGGCACCGCCGCCGTGCCCGGCGTCGGGCTGGTCATGCTGACGATCGTGCTGCAGCAGATCCACGTGCCCGCCGAGGGCATCGCGCTGATCCTCGGCGTCGACCGCCCGCTCGACATGGCGCGCACGGTGCTGAACGTGACCGGCGACGCCACGGTGGCGACCGTGGTCGCCGCCAGCGAGGGTTCGCTCGATCGCGATGCGCTGACGAGCGGCGGCGATACGGCGACCGGGTCGGAGTGAAATCCGCCCGATTCAGAGTGCGCGTTTGGAGAAGTACCAGTCGGTGAGCTCGTAGCCCTCCGAGAGCCGCGCCTCGGCCAGCTCGCAGGTCGCCGGCGGCGGCACGATCACCTTGTCACCGGGTCGCCAACCCTCGGGCGTCGCGACCTTGTTGCGATCGCTGGTCTGCATCGCCTCGAGCAGGCGCACGAACTCGTCGATCGAGCGACCGTTGCTCATCGGGTAGTAGACCATCGCGCGCAGGACGCCGTCGGGATCGATGAAGAACGTCGCACGCACCGCCGAGGTGTCGCTGGCGCCCGGCTGGATCATGCCGTAGGCGCTCGCGACCCGCATCGAGAGGTCCTCGATGATCGGGAACGGGATGTCGACCCCGAACTTCTCCTTGATGTTCCGCACCCACGCGATGTGGGCGAACTTGCTGTCGATCGACAGTCCGAGCAGCTCGGCGCCGAGTGTGCGAAAGCGGTCGTGGGCCTTGGCGAACGCGACGAACTCGGTGGTGCAGACCGGCGTGAAGTCGGCCGGGTGCGAGAACAGCACGAGCCAGCGGCCGCGATAGTCGGCGAGCTTCCTCGGGCCGTGGGTCGTGACTGCGGAGAAGTCGGGAGCAGGCTCGCCGAGCCGCGGGAAAGAAGACGTAACTTGCTTTTCAGTTTCCATTTGTATCCGTTGCGAATCTGTCTCATTGGTTGAGAGCCAGATCCGACCGGAGAGGTTCCCGAGCCGCCGTGGATTCGGCCCGAAGACAGCGGGCCCACCCCCGCCCTACATCGCGTCGAGCGCCTGCCGCAGATCCGCGATGGTGTCCTCGGGGTGCTCGATCCCGACCGACAACCGGATCATCGCCGGCACGATGCCCATCGCGAGCTGGTGCGGGACGGCGATGTCGGAGTGCGTCATGGTCGCCGGGTGCTCCGCCAGCGATTCGGTGCCACCGAGGCTGACCGCGAGCTTGACCATCTGCAGCGCGTCGAGCACGCGGAACGCCTCGGCCTCGCCGCCGGCGACCTCGAACGCGATCATCGAGCCCGGCGCCCGACACTGGCGCTGGAACACCTCGTGCTGCGGGTCGTCCGGCTGCAGGTGGCCGAGGTAGTGCACCCGCGTGACCTTCGGGTGGTCGGCGAGGAAGTCGGCGACGTAGCGCGCGTTCTTCATCGCGCTCGTCATCCGGAGCTTCAGCGTCTCGAGGCTGCGCATCAGCAGCCACGCGGTCCACGGCCCGCACATCGTGCCGAGGATCGTGCGGTGCGTGCGGATCGGTTCGAGCATCGCCTTGCTGCCGAGCACCGCGCCCGCGATCACGTCGCTGTGGCCGCCGATGAACTTGGTCGCCGAGTAGATCACGACGTCGGCGCCGTGCGCCAGCGGCTGCTGCCAGAGCGGGCCGAGGAACGTGTTGTCGACCGCGACCCGTACCGGCCGGTCGGTCCGGGCGTGGGTCGCGGTGAGCTCGCGCGCGAGCTTCGCCGCGGCCGCGATGTCGACCAGGTCGTTCGTCGGGTTCGCCGGTGTCTCGACGTGGATCAACGCGACGTGTCGCGCGTCGTCGCCGAGCTCGGTGATCGCCCGCTGCATCCCGGCCACGCCGTCCTTCGCAAGGAAGCCGACCGCGCGCACGCCCCACGCCGGCAGGATGCGATCGAGCAGGTAGTCGGTGCCGCCATAGACCGGCACGCTGTGCAGGACCACGTCGCCGGGCCGCAGCAGCGCCAAGAACGTCGTCGCCGTCGCCGCCATACCGCTGGCGAACGTCGCGCAGGCCTCGGCGCCGTCCCAGACCGCGAGCCGGTCCTCGAGGATCTCGGTGTCGGGGTTGTTGAGCCGGCTGTAGATCAGGCCGAGCTCCTCGCGCGGCCGCTGCTCGCGCAGGCCGTAGGCGACCTCGAAGAACCGTTTGCCCTCGCCCGCCGTCTTGAACACGAACGTCGACGTCATGAAGATCGGCGACTTGATCGCCCCCTCCGAGAGCTGCGGGTCGTAGCCGTAGCTCATCATCAGGGACTCGGGACGGAGCGGCTGATTGCCGATCCTGCGATGGTGACGGCGTTTCATCACCGACCCCGTAACGCCGTGCAGGAACTTCATCAACCGGGCCGCACGGCGGGAATCGCGCGCGCTTGACGCACGCGCACGCTCGGCGCATCGTCGCCGGCGATGTCCGCGGCCGCGACCGACACCGGCACCGAGACCGGGACCGGAACGGAGCCCGACGAACCGCTGCCGCGCGCGCTGTGGCCCGTGCGGTGCCTGGCCGTCGGCTACGTCGGGCTCGGGGTCTGGCTGATGTTGGCAGCCGCGCCGCGGGTGCCGTATGCCGACCCCTACCGCTTCCTGGCCCGCTTCCTGACGCTGCCGTTCCCGGCCAGCGTCGTCGCGCCCGACAACGGCCACCGCGAGGTGCTGCCGAACCTCGTGCGCTGGGCCGAGGCGCGCTGGCTCGATGCCGACCAGTGGCTGCAGCTCGCGGTCGGCACCACCCTGGTGCTGCTCGCGTTCGCGGCGATCCTGCGGGCGCTGCGCCGCGCGCCGCGGGCCGCGCGCACCGCCGCGGCTGCGATCGTCTGCGTCGGCCTGTTCTGGCTCGGCAACTGGCGCAAGCTGGTGCATCACAACGAATCGGTCAGCTTCGGTTTCGTGTTGCTGTGGCTCGCGCTCGGGCTGACGGCGCTCGGCCGCGGCACGCGCGGCGGCGCCGTCACCGCCGGACTCATGGGCGTGCTGGCGACGATGTCGTTCGGCAGCGGCCCGGCCTGCTTCGCGGCGTTCCTGCTGGTGCTGCTGCTGCAGCGCGCGCCGTTCGGACGCTGGCTGCCGGTGCTGGTCGGCGCCGTCGCGGCGGCCGCGCTGCTGCTCACCGCCGGCGGCGAGGCGCCGCGAGCGATCGGCCTGGCGCCGGGCACCCAGCTCGTCGACCTGCTGCACTGGCTCGGCGCCCCGTTCGTCTGGGCGCTGAACCCGTTGCTCGACGCCGCCCACGCCGCCCGCCTGCCGGAGCCGTTCGCGACCGTT
>JAGQRB010000010.1 GCA_020425925.1 Planctomycetota bacterium | reverse complement strand
CGGCGGGCGCACCTTCGCCGAAGCGCCGCCAGAAGGCCTCGAACTCGAGCGCGTCGGCGAGACAACACGGCTCGAAGCCGGCGCGCCGCGGCAGGTGCAGCGCCGGCGGATCGTCGAGCGGCGGCGCCGGCACCATGCGCCAGGCCGGGCTGCCCGCGACCATCTCGCAGTCGCTCTCGATCGCGACGTCCGCCGCCCGGACGTCGGGCCGCAGCGCGAGAACCGCCCAGCGCCCGCCGACCGACGGGCCACCGAGCGCCCCCTCGATGCGCGCGACGTAGCGCGGTCCGTTCGCGCCTCCGCAGCGTTCGCCGATCTGGGTCAGCGCGAACGGCCGATCGCGCCCACGACCGAGCGCGACCCGCACGCAGCCGTCGGGTAGCGCATGCGCACCGGGCTCGTCGACGCCAGCAGCCTCGACGAGCCGCACCGCCGGTGCCTGTGCCGCGAGCGGCGAGGCGCTCGCCGCGACCAGGGCGAGAACCGCGCCGATCCCGGCTCGACCGGGAGGCGGAAACGAGGGCCCGAACCGAAGGACCATCCGCCTACTATGACCGGCATGCCGGCGCCGCGCACTCCGCTCCCACTCGTTCCGCTGTGGCTCCTGCCGGCCGTCGCCTGCGCCCAGACCGGCCGACCACCGATCGACCCCGCGATGCTGCAGGTCGGCGCGGCCTACGCGGCGAAGGTCGCGGCGTCGGCGGTGTTCGTCAGCGGGCGCTCGATCGAGTCGGTCAAGGCCGAGGAGTTCGCGCCCGTGACCGAGCTCGACAAGGTGCTCGCGCCGCTGCTGCGCTTCGAGGTCGACCGCGAAAACCGCAAGGTCACCGCGATCCTGCCGCTGGTGCGCGCGACCGCGCTCGCGACCGACGGGCTCGGCTGCGTGCTCGCGATGCCCGGCTGCGATCCCGACGAGCTGCGCGCGCGCGCGCCGGCACCGCCCGCGGCCCGCGGCGACGGTGAGCCCGCTGCCGCCGCCGACCCCGAAACGACCGACTGGCCGCTCGGCGAACGACTGCCGCCGCTGCCCCAGGACCTCGGCATCGACCGCGCCGCGGTCGAGCGCGCGCTCGACGCGGCGTTCGCCGAGACCGATCCGGACCGGCCGCGCGTGACCCGTGCGATCGGCGTGGTCTACCGCGGCCGGCTCGTCGCCGAACGCTACCGCGCCGGCTACGACCGCCACACGCTGCTGCCCGGCTGGTCGATGACCAAGACGCTGCTCGGCGCGCTCGTCGGCATGCGGGTCGCGGACGGCGCGCTCGACCTCGACGCGCCGCTCGACGTGCCCGAGTGGCCGGTGGACGATCCGCGGCGGGTGCTGCGGCTGCCCGACCTGCTCGCCATGCAGTCGGGCCTGCAGTGGAGCGAGAGCTACACCGACCCCGGCGGCGTGGCGCTGCGCATGCTGTTCCTGTCGCCCGATCACGCCGCGGTGCAGGCCGAGCAGCCGATCGTGGCGCCGGCCGGCGAACGCTTCGTCTACTCGAGCGGCACCACCAACCTCGTCAGCCGGATCCTGCGCGGCACGTTCGCCAGCGACGCCGAGTACTGGGCCTACCCGCGCGACCGGTTGTTCGCGCCGCTCGGCATCCACCGCGGCCTGATCGAAGCCGACCCGAACGGCACGTTGGTCGGTAGCTCCTACGGCTTCCTGACGGCGCGCGACTGGGCCCGGATCGGCATGCTGTTCGCCGACGATGGCGCGTTCGCCGGCCGGCAGGTCGTGCCCGCCGAGTGGATCCGCCGTTCGGCGACGCCCGGGCCGGCCAGCGCCGGCCGCTTCGGCTACCACCTCTGGCTCAACGTCGATCCCGACGGCGACGGTCCGAAGCCGCGCAACTGGCCCGAGCTGCCGACCGACCTGCGCCACCTCGACGGCCACGAAGGTCAGTTCGTGTTCGCGCTGCCGAGCGAGCAGCTCGTGATCGCCCGGCTCGGGTGCACCAAGGCGAGCGGGTCGGGCGTCACCGCACTGGTGCAGCAGGTGCTCGGCGCTATCGACCGCTAGGCGGGCGCGTAGCCGGCGCCGGATCGGTGAACAGCTGCTCGAGGTCGGACCACGGCCCGTCCGGATCCGGCACCCCGGGCTCGCGCGGCTGCAGGTAGTCGGCCCAGCGGTTGACGAAGCGCAGATCGGCGGCCACCAGGCCGCGCAGCGCCGGCTTCTTCGCGAGGATGCGCGTCAGCACCGTCGCTTTCGTCGCGGTCGCAACGCGCGGCAACGGGCTGTCGACCGGACGACCGTAGCCGCAGATCACCGCCAGGCCGTCGTCGCGCGCGAGCTTGACGCGGACCTCGGGGTAGCTGCGGCCGCGCATCCAACGTTCGCCCAGGTTCGTGGTGTCGATCTCGAGCAACCGCGGACAGTCGGGCACCACCGGCTCGAGCTCGTCGCGCCACTCGAGCGCGATCCCGATCGCGGCGAGCACGCGCGGCTCGCCGACCGCTTCGCCGACCGCGGCGCGCACTCGCGGCGATCCACCCTCGCGATAGAGCCGCACGAACGGTAGCTCGGTCTCGACCGGTGGCAGCGCGAACCCATCGCGATCGACCAGGCACTGCAACACGCCGTCACCGTCCTGCACGCCGAGCACGGGCCGGCGCAGATCGACCGCGAGTCGGAACTTGTCCGGGAACACCCGCGAGATCGCGACCTCGCGCACCCACGGCGACGTCGCGAGGTCGGCCTCGAGCTGCTGGCAGGCCGGCTCGTCGAGGATCGCGATGCGATTCTGCAGCCACGGGCCGAGCTCGGCGCTGATCGCGAGCAGCAGCGGCCCCGCAAGCCAGTCGGGCTCGGCGACGAACCCGACCTGGTCGAGATCGATCGCGGGGCTCTGGGCCGCCGCCTGGCGGTAGCGGGCGGCGAGCACCTCGACGGCGCGCGGCCCGCACAGCCACACGGTCAGTGCGAACCCACCGACGACGAAGATCCGCGCCGCCCAACGCAGTCGTGCCGAGCGGCCGTCGACTTCGGATTCGTCGTCGCGGGCCAACGGAAGCGTGATCTCGGAGCGCTCGCGCGCTCGATGTGTCCGGCAGGTCCGACCGGTGGGCGGACCTGCCGATCGGCGATCAGTTCAGACGAGCGACGACGGGCTTGGCTTCGCCCGACTTGCCACCGCGGCTGCGCGCGCCGCCGGTCGCGTTCTCGCAATCGTCGACGAAGATCTCGAGCGTGTCGAGCGCGCTCTCGACCACTTCGCGGTCGATCGCGACCTCGGCGCCGCCCTTGGCGCTCTCGAGCTCGTGCTCGAGCATGCGGGCGAGGATCTTCAGCTGCGAGAGGTGACGGCTGACGTACTTGCCGACGTTGACTTCTTTGCTTTCCATGAAGTGTCTCCGAAGGGAACACGCTGCGCGGCGACCACCGCGGGCGCGCTTGGGAAGGACCGGTTTGAGCGAAACGACTCCGCAGACCACCGCGAAGTCGGTCGGGAGCATAGCTGCGAACTGCGCACAAGCCAATCACGTTCCTCGGCTCGCAGCGTCAATCGTTGTTGACATCGTTCCACACTCTCACCAATCGCGGCGGGCGCGCGCAGCCGGCGTTCCGCAGCCGCAGCGGTCGTGCGCCGCTCAATGGCGAGCGACGCGACGGAGCCCAGCCTGTCGTTGCGACCGCGGCCGGGATCCGCGATGCTGACGCGGTGCCCGAGCAGGAGCCGTCGTCGACCGCCGTGAAGTTCAAGGGCTACACCCTGAACGACTTCCAGGTCGAGGCCGCGAACGCGATCGACGCCGGCCACAACGTGCTGCTCGCCGCTCCGACCGGCTCGGGCAAGACGCTCGTCGCCGAGTACGCGATCGACCGCGCGCTGCGCGCCGGCCGCCGCGCGATCTACACCAGCCCGATCAAGGCGCTGAGCAACCAGAAGTTTCGCGACTTCAAGGGCGAAGGCCTGCGCGTCGGGTTGATGACGGGCGACCTCACGCTCGACCCCGACGCGCCGATCGTGCTGATGACGACCGAGATCTTCCGCAATGCGGTGTTCGAGGATCCGGAGCGCTTCGAGGACACCGACGTCGCGATCTTCGACGAGGTGCACTACGTCGACGATCTCGACCGCGGCACGGTGTGGGAGGAGAGCCTGATCTTCGCGCCGCCCCACGTGCGCTTCATCGGTCTGTCCGCGACGATCGCGAATCTCGACGAGTTCGGCCGCTGGATCCGGTCGGTGCGCGAACACGAGCTCGCGATCATCGAACACAAGCTGCGACCGGTGCCGCTGTCGCACCGGCTGTTCCATCCCGCAGCGGGCGTCTTCCAGCTGGCCCAGCGGCCGCGCGCGATCGCCCTGTTCGAGAAGGCGGCGCGGCGCGACGAGCGCCACGGCACCCGCGTCGGCCGCCGCGAGCGCGAACGCGAACGCTGGGGCGACAAGCGCGAGCGCGCCCGCGGGCGCCGGATCGCGGTCGGTCCGCGGCCGTACCAGCTGCTGCTCGACCAGATCCAGTACCGCCAGCTGCTGCCGACGCTCTACTTCTGCTTCTCGCGCAAGGAATGCGAGATCAAGGCCGAGCGCAGCATGCACCGCCGGCTGGCCGACCGCCGCGAACGGCTCGCCATCGAGGACCTGTTCGACGAGATCTGCGAACAGTTCGAGCTCGACGCCGATGCCGATCCCGGGCTGCGCGGCATCCTCGGCCGGGCGCTGGTCGGCGTCGGCTACCACCACGCCGGCATGTTGCCGATCCACAAGGAGGTCGTCGAGCGGCTGTTCACCTCGGGCCTGCTGAAGCTGCTGTTCACGACCGAGACGTTCGCACTCGGCATCAACATGCCGGCGCGCACCGTGATCTTCGATCTGCTGCGCAAGTTCGACGGCGTGCAGATGGACTACATGAAGGCGCGTGACTACCTGCAGATGGCCGGGCGCGCCGGCCGCCAGGGACTCGACACCAGCGGCCTCGTGATCTCGATCCTAGAGGACGAGGATCTCACGAATGGCCCGCTGTCGCGCTACCACAGCGGCAAGGTCGAGGCGATCACGTCGCGCTTCAACCTGTCGTACTCGACGATCCTCAATCTCTACGATCGGCTCGGCAGCAAGGGGCTGCTCGCGGCCTACGACAAGAGCTTCGCCGCGTTCCAGGCCGAGACCGGCTCGGCCAAGACCCGCGCCAAGAAGCGCGCGGCATCGCACGCGGCGCTGGCGCTGCGCCTGACGGTGCTGCGCGAGGCCGGTTACGTCGACGCCGACGGCATCGCGGCGCGCGGCAAGGTCGCGCAGCGCATCAACGGCTACGAGATCCAGGCGACCGAGCTCCTGTTCAGCGGCGTGCTCGAGAAGATGGACATCCACCAGCTCGCGGTCACGTTCGCGGCGCTGATCCACGAGGAGCGCCGGCGCGCCGAACCGCGCAGCCACCGGCGCGAACCCGGACCGCTGATGCGCGAGGCAACCGAAGCGGTCCGACGCTTCATCGCGGTCGAGCACCGCCAGGGCGTCGCGCATCCGATCAAGGAACCCGATTGGGGCATCGCGCCGGCAGTCGACTCCTGGAGCCGCGGCGGCTCGATCGAGGACCTCGAACGGCTCGCCCACAGCGATGCCGGTGACGTCGTGCGCACGTTGCGCATGGCGATCCAGATGATGCGCCAGGTGCGCCTGGCGGTCGGGCGCGGCGAAGCCCTCGGTGCTCGGCTCGACGAGGCGGTGGTCGCGATCAACCGCGACGCGGTCGACGCAAAGCGTCAGTTCGAGCTCGGCTGAGGCCGGTTCGCCGCCGGCAGTGCCACCGCGATCAGCAGCCAGATCACGCCGACCTGGTGCGAGAGCAGGCGCGCCGCCGAGCTCTTGAGGTGGTGCTCGACGTCGGTCTCGGGCGACAGCAGGAACGCGCCGAACACCGCGGCGAGCGTCAGCGCGAGCAGCCCCACCACCGGCAGCGTCGCCGCGACAACGGGATCGCCGCGTCGCCGCCACAGCAGCCAGAGCGCCGGCAGCAGCAGCCAGAACGTCAGGCCGAAGCGGCGCAACGACAGCGCGCTGGCCGGCAGGCCGACCAGGATCGTCGGCAGGTCGACGAGCTTGCCGCCGATGCGGTCGAAGCCGGCGAGGAACTGACCGAGCACCGCACCTTCGCCGCCGGCGGGCAGCGCGAGCAGGATGGCGATCCCGGTCGCGGCAACACCGACGGCGACGGACACGCGAATCCCGCGGCCGCAACCGAGCCGGTCGAGCAGCCAGCGGATTCCGATCGGCACCAGCGCGATCGCGACGGCGGCGAACGGCAACCACGCCGCCACCGACGAGACCGCCTCCCGGTGATGCACCAGCCGGTCCTGCAGCTGCCACTGCAGCGCCAGCGCCAGCCCACCGGCACCGAGTGTCGGCCACCACCAGCGCCGCTCGCCGAGCACGAACAGCACCAGCGCCACGATCGGCACCAGCACCGTGCCTTCGGGTTTCAGCAGCGGCAGCAGGAACGTCGCGGCCGCGAGCAGCACGCCGTCGCCGAGCAGCAACCCGGCCGCCGCCGCCGTCAGCGCGAACGCGAAGAACACCTCGGCGTAGCCCGAATCGGCGCCGCCACCGCCGGGGTTGACGAAGAACGGTGTGGTCGCGACCGCGAGGGTGACCCAGGCGGCGCGCCGCGACCCGAGTCCCGAGCGCCATGTCGCGAGCCCGGCGGTGAGCACCAGCCCGAGCCAGAGCAGCGCGAACACCAGGCGCGCCGCCGGCGCACCGAAGAGCCGCGCGAGATTCGCGAGCACGGCGGGCTGCAGCAGCGGATAGCTCGGGCTGTGGTGCCAGG
>JAGQRB010000102.1 GCA_020425925.1 Planctomycetota bacterium | reverse complement strand
GTGCCCCCGCACCGTTGAGGAAGCCCTCGCGCTGGGCGACCTCCAGGCGGGCGGCTTCCTGGTCCTTTGGATTCGCATCGAGATCCCGGCCGGCGCGCGGCCGCTCGAAGGCGGACGGATGGAGCTGCGCGTGCACGCGCAGGTAACAGAGACGGAGTAGAAACGATGGCAGGACTCAAACTGGCGGCCGTGACAGCGGCGATCGCGACCGGGACCGCGGCGAAGACTCTCGCACAGATCATCGCGCCCGCGAACCACCGGGTGCAGCTGAAGCGGCTGGAGATCAGCTTCGACGGCGTGACGAACACGGCGACGCCGATCAAGGTCGACATCCTCCGGCAGACCACCGCCGGCACGATGTCGTCGCTGACGCCGGTGAAGCGCGGCAACTTCACCGAGACGCTCCAGACCACCGCACAGCACACGGCCACCGCCGAGCCGACTGCCGGCGACGTCCTGCGGTCGTACTACGTGCATCCGCAGCAGGGAGAGGTCTGGGAGGCCCCGTTCGGCGACCCGATGGACATCCCCGGCGGCACCCGGCTCGGCGTTCGGGTCACCGCGGGTGTGAGCGTCAACGCGCTCGTTTCGCTCGACCTCGAGGAGTAGCGGGAAGGAGGAGCGCGCCCTCACCGCGCGCTCCTTCGCAAACTGATCCAAGCGCCCAGGCAACCGTCCACAGATGGCAGCACCGACGATCGCCACGTTCACCTTGAACGTCGGCAACATGGCGAACGCGACATCCGCCAGCGTTGCGAAGCCGACCGGTGTGGCGGTCGGCGACCTCCTGCTGATCGTCGTCGGCAACGACAGCCCGAGCGCGACGCCGCAGTGGAACAACACCACGAACAAGCCGAGCGGCTTCGAGTTCATCAACACCGCTGGCGGCTCGCTGTCCGATGCGCACGTCGCGATGTTCTGGCGGATAGCCGACGGGACGGAGGGGTCGACGTTCAGCACCACCTGTGCGAACGCGACGATCACGAGCGGTTGGCTGATCTGCCTGCGGATCACGGGTGCGGATCCGACAGCGCCGATCAACGCCGTTGGATCGGACGTCGAGACGAACGACTCGATCAACCCGACGACGGTCACCCAATGCACGACCACCGTCGCCGATTGCCTTGGTGTGTTCGGCCTGTCGCATGATGGCGCTGCCTACACGTCGTTCTCAGTCGGCGGAACGGGTTGGTTCAACGCGGGCGAGTTCCCCTCGGAGACGGCGTCGCCCAGCCCGAACGGCACGGGCGCGCTGCTCGGGATCAAGGTCCTCGGCGCCGCCGGCGGCAGCGGCGACGCCACGGTGTCGGCCACTGGCACGCAGGACGGCATGGGCGCCTTCCAGATCGCGATTGCGCCGGTGCAGCCTCGGCCGGTTGGGCGGAAGCGGCGACATGCTCGGAATGACGTCGACCCCAACGAGTTCCGCGGTCGCACGCGCCGTGGCCGGCCGGCGGACCTTGCCAGCGACTTCTACCAGCCCACCTTCCTGCGCTACACGCGCCGCGCGCTGCCGCCCGACCCGCCGCCGAACGTGGTGCGCGGGCGCACGAAGCGCGGCCGGCCGGCGGACCTCGCCAGCGACTTCTACCAGGGCTTCCCGATCCGATTCCGGAGGATCCCGCCGCCGCGACCCGACGCAAGCGTGCTGCGTGGCCGGACCCGGCGTTCCCCTCTGCCGTCGCCGGGCGCCGAGCGCGTGCCACCGCGGCGGAAGAACCACCCGCCCGTGCCGGACTTCAGCCTGCTCCGCGGGCGAACGCGCCGGCGTTGGATGCCGGTCTACCTGGTCTTCGAACGCGCGATCGCGCTGCGCTTCGACATCGACGTGCAGCAGGTCGAGGCGCTCACCGTGATCGCTCGGAACCTGGTGGACGGGACGGAGACCGTGCTCGGGACGGCGACGCTCGACGCGCTGACGATCTCGTCGGTCGCGATCCCCGACGGGGAGTACTCGCTGCGCGTCGAAGGGGCTGGCCGGTTCTGGCCCGGTGCGCGCTACGCCCAGGAGTGGCACGTCACGATTGTCGGCGGCGAGCTCGTGCTGCCGCTGCCGTCGCTCACGAACGTGCGCGCGACGCAGCGCGAAGCCGACGTGGCGATCACCTGGACGCTGGACGAACAGGCTGGCACGAGCACGCCGGCCGACTTCGGCCTCTGGATCAGCTCGAGCAGCCCGGTCGACACGTCGGGTGCGCCCGACCAGGTCGTCGCGTTCGCCGGCGTCGGCGGCTACCTGGAGGCGATCGCGGAGAGCTCCTCGACGTTCTACGTGGCCGTCGCGGCGCGCTCGGCGGCCGCGGCCGTCGGCCCCGTTTCGGAGATCACCGTCGCGCCTGCAGAGGACGACCCCGAAGAGCCGCCGAACCAGTCGGCCCGGATCCCCGACGGCGACTGGACCTGATGCCATGCTGACCCTCCTCGAGTCCCTGCAGGCTGCGACGGCGCCTACCGACGCGTGGGGACAGCTGCTCGCCGGCGGTACCGCCGCCGGCCTGGTCGCCGCCCTGTTCGTCTTCGTGCTGCGCCACACCACGGCGTCGCACGAAAAGACCATGGCCACCCTGGCCGAGGCGATGAAGCACAGCGCCGGGAAGCACGAGGAGGCCGCAAGTGCGTTCGCGACCGCTCTGCGGGAGGCCGCGGCGTCCCACGCCTCGGCGACCGCGACGTTCGCCGAAGCGGTCGCGCAGCAGCAGCGCCTCTGCGAGGAGTCGAAGGCGACGATCGTGCGAGAGATGCGCGCGGCCGCCGACGCCCGAGAGGCCCGCATCCTGGAGACGTTCCACAGACCATGAAGAAGACCACCCGAAGGGATCTCGCTCTGCTCGTGCTGATCGTCGTCGCCGCCTGCGGGTCGCGCGCGGCCGCCGTGGGGCTCGCGTGACCCGCCAGTTCTCGACGGCGGTCCGGAACGCGCTCGCCGGCGCGTTCGAAGGGGTCGTCGGCGCGGGGCCGACTCTGGAGATCCGGACCGGCGCGCCGCCGGCGAGCTGCGCGGCCGCGGACTCGGGCACGCTGCTCGCGTCGATTGCGCTGCCGTCCGACTGGCTGGGGGCGGCGTCTGCCGGCGCCGTCGCGTCGACGGCGACCTGGTCGACCTCGAGCGCGGCCGCGACCGGGACCGCCGGGCACTACCGGCTGAAGGACGGGGCCAGCAGCGTGCACGAGCAGGGCACCGTCACGGCGACCGGCGCCGGCGGCGACATGCAGCTCGCGTCGACGTCGATCGACGCCGGCCAGGCCGTGGCGATCACCGCCTACTCGTTCGGTGTTGGGGGCGCCTGACGACGATGGCGACCGGAAACGCGATCGCGCGATGGCGCACCCCCAACGGCCTGCGCGCAACAACGAGCCAGGCCACGATCTCGGTCGACCTGAAGGCCTGGCCGGCGGTCGACGAGGGGGTTCTCGTGAGCGTGACGTTCCACGTGTCCGTGAACGGCGGCGCCGCCACCGACCAGGTCGCGACGGAGACCGTCCGCCTTCAGGACGTGGGGGCGCAACCGTCCCCGTTGCCTGGTGCGCCGACCAGCGGGTTCGCGGGTTGTTGGCAGTGCGGGTTCGACCTGGACTGCTCCGGCCTCGCCGGCGGGACGGTCGAGATCTCGGCGACGGTGCGCACGCAGCTCTCCGGAACGGACTACGACACCGAGGTCGCCGCGATCACCGTCTACAACGACGCGGACGGGACCGACCGGCGGCCGTGCCCCTACACGATGTTCGTATCGCCGACAGGGAGCGGGTCGAACCCCGGCACCGAGGGGTCGCCGCTGCAGTTCTGGTGGCAGGCGGTCAACGCGCTCGTCGCCGCCGGCGGTACCTACAACTTGCGGCACGCGCGGATCGTCATGTTGCCTGGCGCCCACGTGACAGGCGACGAGCTCACCTACGTCCCCGCATGGGAGTCGGAGCTCGGGTGGCTCGAGGTCGAGTTCCGCGCCGGCGCGACGATCTCGCGCGTCTGGAACGAGGCCACGGGCGGGACGGAGTTCCCGGCCAGCTACTGGCCCATGCCGGGCAACGGCGCCGGCACGCGCTGCGGGGTCCGCGTCATCAACGCCGAGATCATCGACGCAGGCCTGGTCGGCTACGTGCCTGAGGACGTGACGGGTCAGTTCTGGATCGACGGTGGGTCGAGCCGATCGCGTCACTCCGATGGCACGAACCTGCTCGCGAAGTTCTTCGACTTCGACGGGCCGCCGGCGGGCTTCGATGGCCCGGGCACGGCGTCATGGTTCGCGACCGGGCACACCCGGGGCGGCGTGCTGAACGGCTTCGTCGGCGCCGAGCTCACGCGCGATTGCTCCGTCGAGCGGTGGCTCAGCCTCGCCTACTACTCCACGGGGACCTCGGTGCTCGAGGTCGTCAACTGCTTCTCGGACGACCAGGACTACATCTACGAGGACGAGGAGGGCGCCGTTCTCGGCCTGATCGACTACCTCGGCAGCGCGGACTTCACGGTCACCGTCGAGGCGAGCGGGACCTACGCGGGGAAGATGCGGGTGACGATGGCGTCGCCGCCCTACGACGTTGCGGCGCACGCGGCGTCGCTCGTGGGGTCGCTGCATCTCGGGCTGAGGCTCACGGGGTTCAGCAGCGGCAGCAACGGCGACTTCGAGGTGCTCGATGCGGGCGCCGGCTACTTCATCCTCGACAACGACAGCGCCGTGGAGGAGACCGGTCCGTCCGGTGCGCGCGTCGTGACCTGCGACCGAACCACGGCCAGGACGTGGAACGACGCCGTGCACCCGGACCTCTGGCGCGTGCAGGGGGACCAGCTGCGACCGATCGTGCAGGGCCTCGGTGTCGGGCTGAACGTGCGCAGCACGCAGGGTCTGTTCGCGTCGGGGATCACGTGCACGGAGGCTGTGCTCGAGGAGATCTCGATGCCGGCCAACCTGCGGAACAACTTCGACAGCTCCGCGATGCCGCGTGCGCGGATGCGCTGGTGGACCTGCGCCGGTCCGGTGGACTTTGGCGGCGGCGCGACGGCGGTCGACGCGGTGTTCCACGACATCGTTTGCGGCTCCACCTCGGGGTTTCCAACGGCGACCGCGGCGGTCGTCGAGCGCATCCACGTGATCTCGGGCTCGCCCGTCGGCACCGACGGCACGTCCGGCGCCTGGTTCGAGGACTACGCGAGCTCGGGCTACCTGCCGGCCGCCGGCGTGCGCGGCAACGACTCGGGCCTCGGGTCGCGGCCGAACGCGGCCAAGTGGAGCACCGACAGCGCATGGAGCCAGGGCGTGGGCGCCTGGCCGGCCGGGCTGCTCGACTGGTCCTACTCCGATGGCCCGACCGAGGGCGGAATCGCCGGCACGCTCACGATCGGCACGGGCGCGATCCTCGGGGGTCTGTCGGCGAGCCTCTCCCCCGGTTCGTTGCTGACCGGGTCGCGCGACACCGAGACCGCCTTCGAGTCGACGCGGACGCTCGGCGTCGCGCTCGAGGGCTCGCGCACGCAGACCTCCACCTACACCGGGACCACCGAATGACGACCACTCTCGCAGCGCTGAAGTTCTTCGCCGGCACCAAGCGGGTGCTCAACATGACCGTCTACGACGGCGACGCCGGCTCGTCGACGCCGCTCGATCTCACCGGGATGACGGTGACGTGGGCGATCGCGGCGAAGTCCGCGGAGGGCGTCGTCGACGCGGCCGTCGTGGCCAGCAAGACCGCGACGATCGTGTCGGCCAGCGCGGGCACGTGCCAGGTCACGCTGCTCTCGGCCGACACGGCGGAGCTCGATCCCGGCGACTACTGGCAGGAGTGGGAGGTCACCGACGGGGCGGGCGAGAAGTCGGTGGTGGCGGTGGGGGACGTCGTGCTGCGGCAGAACATCGGGTGACGTAGCCGGACCTGGCGACCTGGAGCTAGCTACCCATGTGGCATTGCATCGTGTGAGACTTCTTCGCCCTCAGCGGCCTTTCCGAAGGCGTATCCTAGGCCGCGCCATCCGTATGCCATCATGAACAGGCCTCCTGCGAAGTGGGCCCACGCACGCTTCTTCGCGACGATGGCCTCAGACCAAGGGCATCCGAGAGACGACAAGACCATCGCGCCAGCGAGCATGACGCACCAGAAAGCAGCGACACTCGCGATGGCCTTCGAGACCGTGAGCTTCGAGCGCTGCCGGCATAAGACGGCGATCAGGACTGCGATCGCCAGCACGCCCTCCACCCAAGGAGGAACTAGATCGTCACCCGCTCCCGGGTCGCCTGATCCTCGCTCGGTGACTTCCGCGCGGGAGGTGCCTTCTTCTTCGTTGGCGCCGCGATCAGCAGCGGGATGGTCAGCAGGCCTCCCGTGACAGACACAATCGGACCCCAGGAGGACAAAGCGATGGCGATCCCGCAGAAGGTCGCGAGCCACCAGTGAAACCGTCGCGCGATCGTCGCCTTCGAAGCTACTAGTTCGCTCATCTAGATCCCCTTCGAGGAAATGGCCCATTTCGGGGGCAACACGTTATGCAGAAGATCGACCGGTTCAATAGTCAACTGAAGGTAGCAAAAAGGAGTTGGAGGGTCACTGTCGGATCGTCCGACGGCGGGACGATCGTCCAACTTCGGTAGTTTCTTCAAATTGCGACGTTCGCCGCCTCGAAGCCGCGCCGTGGGTTTCGAGATCCGCTTGGCTGCAAGAACCAGGCCGACAGAGCGATGCGATGGGCGCTTCGGGAGCATCGCTGCGACGACGGCACAGGCGGAGGCAGGCAGCATCGCCGTCAACTGGGTGCGATAACGAAGTTCCGGAGGTAGTCTGCGCGGCGGTCGCGCGGGGCTCGGCATGGCGCCGTTTGCCTCTGCCGCGGGAGCACAGACGGAAGACGGCATGCCCGAAACCACGAGGATTCTCGTGCTGGGGAAGACCTACCCCAGCTACTCCCAGTCCTACGACGAGCTGTCGTGCACGGGTGGCCTGCATGCGGACACGCTTGCGATGGTCCGTCTCCACCCGATCAACTTCCGTGACTTGCCGGCGCCGCAGCGGTTCTCGGATTGGCACTGGATCGAAGCCGACATCGCAAAGGATGACCGCGATCCCCGCCCGGAAAGCTACCGTGTCGCTCCCGGCTCGATCAGGGTGCACCAGATAGTGACGAAGGCGGAGGAGCGGAGGAACTGGCTCGAACGCACGCCGCACTACTTCGGCTCGCTCGAGGAGCTGAAGGCTCGGCAGGCGAAGGACGGAACGTCACTCGGAGTGATCCGGCCGGCTAGGCTCACGGGCAACCGCGTCGTTCCACGCCCTCCGAGCGAACGCGCCGCGTGGCAAGCGAAGGAGAAGGTCCTGTTCTCGCAGCTTCGTATGTTCGGTCAGCCTCGCCGCATCGATTTTCCGGACCTCGAGTTCAAGGTTGGGTGGGAGTGCGCCGACACCGACTGCCCCGGTCACGAGATGTCGTTCCACAACTGGGGCCTGCACGAGCTGAGTCGGAAGCTCGTCGACGACGAGCAGCGTCGCGAGAAAGTCCGTGCGAAGATGGACCAGCTCTTGGACGAACGGGAACGCGACGTGTATCTCATGCTCGGCAACTTCCGCGGTCACATGACGACATTCGGGCTGATGGGCGCCCTCAGCGTCAAGCGCGGCAAGCAACCCAAAGCACAAGGTCAAGGCTCGCTCTTCGAATGACGGCGTCCCCGAAGCGACGTTCCACTGCTACGACCTGCGTGAGTGTCGGGTACCAGGGCCGCAGCGTCGCCGCGCTTTGCAGCGAGCTCAAGGCACAGAACGTTCGTCTGCTCTTGGACGTGCGCCAGGCAGCTTGGAGTCAGCGGCCCGAGTTCCGCAAGCAGGCGTTGGCTGCCGCTCTTGCCGAGCATGGGGTGTCCTACCTCCACCTTCGTGAAGCAGGCAACCCGTTCCGACCGGCGAAGGGAGAGCAGACGTCGGTGGCCGAGTGTGCCAGGATCTACCGGCGACACATCGCCCAGCTTCCGAACGTCGTGACTCAAGTGGCTGACGTTCTCCGCGCCCAGACTACAGCGGTGTTCTGCTTCGAGGCCGAGCACGAGTGCTGCCATCGGTCCGTTCTCCTGGACGAGGTTGCAAAGGAAGTGCGGTTGAAGGTGACGCGACTTGGTGCTGCGTCGCCCCGGCCGAAGCGCGCGCGCGACCCCAAGGGGCGCGGCAGCCTCGCCTAGAATGCAGCCGGCCCGAGTTCGCGACTCGGGCCGGCAGTCCGGAGTTGGAGAGGTGGATCGACTCGCTCCGGAGAGCGTACCAGCATCGTCATCGGCAGTTCCGTCGCTGGCGATTGAGGTGCGCCGGAGGGAGAATCCGGGCGGAGAGAACACCCACCATGAGATTCGAGGTCGTCCGAACAGCGCCGTCGTGGTTCCGCTACCCGCTCGAGCGGCTCCGGTGGATCTGGCGGTGGCGTCGGTGGCGCTGGGCCGAGGTGGGCAGCACCGCCTCCTACGAAGGCGGTCGGGTGACGTGCCAGCCGCCGGCGACCGGGCATGAGTGGGTCACCGTCGTGGTTCGCGAGGACGGGCAGTAGCGCCCGGTAGTGCGAAGCACCCTGGGTTCGCTCAACCGCCCGACTCCGTCTTCTCAGTCGCCGGTGGATCCTGCGGATCAGGGTTCCCCATCTGGACAAATCCGAACCCCTGACCCGTCGGTGTCTTCCCTGTGCCTGTCACGCCGAAGAATACGGCATCCGGTGGTGTCGCACTCTCGTCCTGCTCAACCGCCGTGCTACCGCCGGCGAGGCGAATGCGCTCGGCTGCTCTCGCAACCCGAGCGGCGGCCTCCTCGGGATCGATGATCGGCTGCGGCTGACCCGGATCCTGGGCGCGAGCCTGGCGATCCGAGTAGATTCTCATCGCGGACTCAACGTTGGCGATGCGCTTTGTGATGGCCTCCTCTTCGACCACGGCCGCGCCGGCGTGTTTTGCACGCGCGTCGGCCTCCTTCTCCTTGACCTTCGCCTCGAGGTAGCGGCCTGC
>JAGQRB010000009.1 GCA_020425925.1 Planctomycetota bacterium | reverse complement strand
CTCGAGCGCGCGCAGGTGGTAGTTGACCTTCTGCCGCGGCTTGCCGAGCCGCTGCGCCAGCACCGCCGCGCTGGCTGGCTCGGCAAGCGCCGCGAGCAGCTGGCCGCGCCCGGGCTCGAGCGCGACCGCCGCGGCGGCGGGATCCTCGATGACCTCGATGTCGTGCAGCTCGGGCGCTGGCGTCATGCCGGCATCGAAGCCTTGACAAATCGTTTTGTCAAGGTCCGAGACCACGACTGGGACTGAACCCTTGGGTGTTGGTTTTGGCGGGCGAGCCCAGGCTGGCCGCCAGGGCCGGCGGGACCGACAGCGCGAGCGATGCAAGCGTCTGAAGACGAGCGACCTACGCTGATCGGACAACACCCGAGGGTTCAGTATCAGTGGTCGCCGACTACGGCCAGGACGCCGTTGCTCGTCGCGAGCGAGAACGGGTTCAGCCCGGGCGCGAACGCCCCGCCCTGCGCGAAGATCGGCACGCCGACGAGCGCGGTGTTGCCCGGGATCGTCAGGTAGTAGGCCGGCACCGGCACCGGGGGGAACAGCAGCAGCGTCACCGCCCCGCCGGTGTAGGTCGTGCAGCCGGGCGCACCGCTGCCGATCGGCTGGTTCGGGTTGGTGTGGTCGAGCTGCAGGAAGCCGAGGAACGCGTTCGCCGGCAGGACGGTCAGGTCGAGCTCCCAGTCGGTGCAGAGGATCGGCCGCGTGCGCGCGGTGAGCACCGGCCCGTGGCAGCCGTTGCCGAAGCTCAGATTCGTCGCCGGCGAGCCGCCGAGCGCGCGCTGTGGCGTCAGTGCGAGCAGGCAGAACGCCGAGTCGAGCGGCGCGCCGCTCGGGTCGTAGGTCTTGACCTCGACGCGGGCGCCGAACGCGCTGAGCTGCATCCAGTCGATCGACGCGTAGCGCGGCAGCGAACCGTAGGCGGTGACCTGCGCGGTGTGCCACTGGTCGGTGCCGAGATCCGGCAGCGTCACGCGGTAGTGGCCGACGCCGACGCGCTCGACGAGTTCGGCACCGTGCGGGCCGTAGGCGCCGTTGCTGTCGGTGTAGAACGCGTTCGGCGTGTAGCTCGCGAGCGTCGGGCTGCCGGCCCAGACGTGCGCACCGGCACCGACCTCCTCGCCGATCGGCGCGGCCTCTTCGTTGTAGTGCAGCACGAACTTGCTGTCGGTGAGCGCGCCACTGGTGGTGTAACAGCGCACCTTGATGCGCAGGTCGGCACCGATCGAGGTCCAGCTCTCGACCTGCGCGCGCACGCCGTCGTTCGCGTACGGCGTCACCTGCACGTGGCCCTGCTCGGGGCGTCCGGTGGTCGCGAGTCCGGGCAGCGTGACCTCGTAGTAGCCGATCGACGGACTGAAGATCGTCGGGTCGGCCCGGTCGGCGTTCCACGAGTAGCTCGGGTCCGGCGTGTAGTTCTGCGTCGACTCCTGGTTGGCCCAGAGATACGCCTCGCGATCGCCGTAGTTGCCGGCGCGGCGATAGAACACCAGAAAGCGCGCGTCGTTCGCCGGGTTGCCGGCCGGGTCGAAGAGCTCGATCGCGGCGCGCGTGTCGTTGCCCGCGGTGAGCCAGTTGTTGACGACGGCGCAGTGGTTGCCGCCGAACGCGGATGCGAGGACGCAGGCACCGAGCGCCTCGAGGCCGTTGAAGTTGACGATGAAGCGGTTCTGCTGCGCCGGGTCGCGCGTGACGGTGATGGTCTGCCCCGAGGTCGAGAACTGCGTCGTGATGCCGGGCGTGAACGTGCCGGTCTGACCGGAAGGAGCGACCAGCGCCCAGGCGACCTGCTGCGATGCCGCCGGCCGATCGGTGAGGTAGAGCAACGTGAAGCGCGCGTCGGTGGGCGTACCGTTGCCGCTGTAGGTCCGCACGTTGACGCGGGTGCCGCCGCAACCGTCGGAGACCCAGCTGTCGATCGCGGCGTAGGCCGCGTCCGAACCGTAGGCGGTGACCTGCGCCGTCGTGCTCTGCAGCGGCGCGACGTCGGGGAGCGAGACGCGATAGCGCCCGACGTCGAGCCGGTCGATGCGCTCGGCGTTGGCCGGGCCCTCGCGGCCATTGCTGTCGCGGAACGGGGCGCTCGGCGAGTAGTGCGCGGTCGTCGCGCGGTCGGCCCAGACGTGCGCGCCCGAGCCATCGAGCGCCGCGATCGGTGCCGCGGTCTCGTTGTAGTGCAGGAAGAACCGGCTGTCGGCGAGCGCGCCGCTGGCATCGAGGCAGCGCACGAACACGCGCAGGTCGGCGCCGTTCGCGGCCCAGCTCTCGACCTTGGCGCGCCGGTATAGCGCACTCTGTGGCGTCACCTGGACGTGGCCGCCGTCGCCGAACAGCGCGGTTGCGAGGCCCGGCAGCGTGACCCGATAGTGGCCGGCAGCGAGCCGCGTGATGCTCGGCGCGGCGCGGTTGCCGTTCCACGAGTAGGACGTGTTCGGCGTGTAGGTCGGCGCGCTCGGGTCGTTGGCCCAGAGGTAGGCCTGGCGCGTCGCGAGATCGCCGCCTTCGCGGTAGAGCACGGTGAACGCACCGTCCGACAGGTCCGCGCCGGCAGCGTCGAACAGCGCGACCTGCACGCTGGTCTCGTTGTTGCCCGAACCCCAGCCGATCACGGTCGCGGCGTGGTCACCGCCGTAGGGCGTGACCTGGAAATTGCCGAGATGCGTCGCCACACCGGGGAAGCGGACCCGGAACACGTTCGTGAACGCGGGGTCGCGATCGACCGTGATCGAGGCCCCAGAAGGCGTGTGCTGGTAGTTCGCCGGCGGCGTGAACGATGCGCCCTGCCCCTGGGTGTTGACCCAGGCCCAGGCGACGTTCTGCGCCGGCAGCATCGCGAACGTCGTCGCAGCGGTGAACAGAGCGGCCGCGGCGCGGCCGGAGAGAGAGCGCAAGTATGTCATCGGATCGACCTCCTGCCCGCGGGTTCGCGTGCACCCGTGGCAGCGGTCGCGACCGCGCTCACCGAACAGCAAACACCGTCAGCGCGGCTCGGGGTTGGCACCGCGCACGTCGGCCCACTCGAGCATGGTTGCCGTGATGGCCTGGGTGTTGCGCCAGAGGAACTCCGGGTCGAGCGTGTCGGGCGTGTCGGTCGCCGCGTGGTAGTGCGGCCCGCGCGAGTACGGCATGTCGACCAGCGCGACCGACGGGATACCGGCCTGCCAGTACTCGTAGTGATCGCCGCGCGACGAGTCGTCGAACCAGTGCGCGATGCGCTTGACGCTGAAGTACGGCAGCTCCGGCACGTACATCGCGATGCAGCCCTCGTGCAGGCTCGCGAGCCACGTCGAGCTCCAGTTGCCCGCGATCACCAGGAAGTCGCCGACCGTCGGCGGCCAGAAGAAGAACGGGATCCGCACCGGCGACTCCTGCGAACCCTCGGCCTTGTTGGTGAAGCCGATCGCGTCCATCGACAGCATGCCCTCGGGGCGGTCGTCCTCGGCGAGCTGCTTGACGTACTCGCGCGAACCGAGCTTGCCGTTCTCCTCGAGCGCGAAGAACACGATGCGGATCGTCTTCCCGGTCTTCACCGCCGCGATCGCGCGGGCACACTCGAGCGCCGCCGCGACGCCGCTGGTGTTGTCGTCGGCGCCCGGGCTCCACGGCACGGTGTCGTAGTGCGTACCGAGCTCGACGATCTGCTCGGGATGGTCGACGCCGCGGTGCACCGCGATCAGGTTCTCGGCGACCACCTGCTCGCTGTGGCCGCGGTAGCCGCCCTCGACCTTCTCGGTGACCATCATCCAGGCACCGAACGGCTTGCGAACCGGCTCGTAGCCGTAGCTGCGGAGCTCGTTCTCGAGGTAGACCAGCGTGCGCTCGGTCGCCACCGGATCGTCGCCCGGGCGCGGCCCGTCGGCGCAGAGCGCCTCGACGTGCGCCATGATGCGGTTGGGGTCGACCGCGGCGACCGCCGCGGCGACGACCGGATGCGGCGACTGGCACGCGGCCGCCAGAGCCGCGGTCAGAGCGAGCAGCGAGCGCGAACGAGGCATCACGGCACGTTAGCGTGCTCGGCACCGGATATTTCGGGCAAGCTCGCACGATCGACGCGCAGCGTGAACGGTCCGCTGCCGGCGCCCGCCGGCGAATGCACCAGCACCCGCCAGGTCCCGGGCGCGGCCGCGAGGAAGGTGTGCGACGCGTCGAGCGTGCGCGGACCGTCGTCGTCGAACGCGGTGACATTGCCCGCCGGGTCCCAGAGATCGAAGCGCACGTCGAAGGCGCGGCTCGCGAGCGCGACGCGCATGAGTTCACCGGCTGCGGCCGGGAACTCGAAGAGCTCTCCGTCGCCGAGCGGCAGCTTCGCCGTGAGCGGCTCGCCGAACGTGGCGTGGTGATCACAGCGCGCGAGTACGCCGGCACACTGCACCGGCTGTGCACGGGTGTTGTGAAGCGCGAGCTCGAAGGTGCACGGCGCGGTCACGAACAGCCAGCGCCGGCGGCGGCCATTCTTCGACAGGTCACCGAGCCAGCGGAATTGCGGTGCCGACGCGAGCGGGTCGAGGTCGCGTTCGGCGAGCTCGGTGGTCGACGGGTCGATGTCGCACGCGAAGCGGTACGCGCCGGGAACGAGCCGGAACCGTACGACCTGCAGCGCGCGCCGCGGCAGCGCGAAGTCGAACGCACCGTCGTCGGCGGCGGCGGCGACGCGCGAGCGCAGCAGCTCGAGCCGGCAGAGTCCGCCTGGCGGGCCCTGCAGTCGCAGCGTCCACTCGCCGTCGCGGACCGCGGTGAAGCCGCCCTGCCAGCCGACGACGGGGCGTTCGAACTCGTCCTGCACCAGCGTGAGCTGGCCGCTGCCGGTGACGAGCGGTTGCAGGACCTCGCCGGTGATCATCGCGACCGGCACGTGCCAGATGCCGTCCTGGCCGAAGGTGTGGTCGACGGGTTGTTGGGCGAGGGCGATCGGAGCGGTGAGGACGAGCAGGACGAGGAGGTTCTTCATGCCCGGAGGGACCCGCGATCGCTGTGGACCTTACATCCCGACTCCTGCCGCCCCCCCACCCCGAACCGATCAGTAGTAGCGCAGCAGCAGATACACCTGCGCGATCCCGACCGTCACCAGCATCGTCGGCAGCCCGAACCGCAGGAACCTCCCGAAGCTGATCTTGCGCCCGGCGCGCGCCGCGATGCCGACGATCACGACGTTCGCCGACGCGCCGATCGCGGTGGCGTTGCCGCCGAGGCAGGACCCGAGCGCGAACGACCACCACACCGGCTGCAGCACCGGCGAGTGCAGCGTCTCGATCGGCAGGTTGTTGGGGTCGGCGGTGCCGCCGTGCAGCACGGTGTTCGCCATGTCGAGCACCAGCGGGTTCATCGTCGCGACGTACGGGATGTTGTCGATCACCGCCGACAGCGACGCCGAGAACCACAGCAGCGAGAACGCCGTCGTCTGCATGCTCTCCGGCGTCGGCCCGGTCGCGTCGATCACGAACGCCGAGACCTCGCGCACGATGCCGACCTTGACGATGCCGCCGATCACCAGGAACAGCCCGATGAAGAAGAAGATCGTCGGCCACTCGACCTCGGCGAGCGCACGGGCCGGGTCGCCGCGGCTGATCAGCAGCAGCAGACTGGCGCCGAACAGCGCGACCGTCGCCGGCTCCAGCTCGAGCGCCGAGTGGGCGACGAAGCCGGTCAGCGTGATCGCGAGCACGATCAGCGCCTTCACCGCCAGCCGCGCATCCTTGATCATGCGGCGCTCGCTCATCGCCAGGATGCGCTGGCGCCGCTGCTCGTCGACCCGTAGACCGCGGCGGAACAGCAGCCAGAGCATGGCGAGGAACACCGCCATCATCACCGCGACCGCCGGCGCCAGATGGATCAGGAAGTCGTCGAACGTGAGCCGCGCACGCGCCGCGATCAGGATGTTCGGCGGGTCGCCGATCAGCGTCGCGGTACCGCCGATGTTCGACGCCATCGCCTCGGCGAGCAGGAACGGGATCGGGTCGAGCTCGAGCTCCTCGGTGATCAGCAGCGTGACCGGGGCGACCAGCAGCACGGTCGTGACGTTGTCGAGCAGCGCCGACGCGGTCGCCGTCAGCAGGCAGAACCACGCCATGATCGCGAGCGGCCGGCCGCGTGCAAGCTTCGCGACCTTGATCGCGGCCCAGCCGAAGATGCCGGTCTGGCCGAGCACGTTGACCAGCACCATCATGCCGATCAGCAGGAACACGACGCCGTAGTCGATGCCGTAGTGCATCGAGTGCAGCGCCTCGTCCTGGGTCAGCACGCCGAGCACGATCACGGTGGCGCCACCGAACAGCGCCGCCTTGGTCTTGTGGATCTTGTCGCTGACGACGGCCGCGAACGTCGCGACGAAGACCGTCAGCGCGAGCCAGTAGCTGGTGTCCGAGTGCGGATCACCGGGCAGCGTCGCGATCGGATCGAACGGCATCGTCACCCCCCGACGGCGCGTCGGATCACGGCGAGCACGCTGCGGCGCGTCACGCTGCCGAGGAACCGATCGCCGTCCTCGACGACGGGCACCGTCTTCAGGCCCCGGCGCAACATCAGCGCGACCGCCTCCATCAGCGAGGCATCCGGCGGCAGGGTCTCGATGCTGCGCGCCATCGCCTGCGACACCCGCACGTCGCGCAGCTTCTCGAGCGCCTCCTCGAAGAAGCGCTCGTGCAGCACGTGCGCGAGGTTCGCGTCCATGCGCACGTACATCGGCAGCAGCGGCTCGAGCACGTCCTGCGCCGAGACGATGCCGTAGAGTCGGTCGCCGGCCACCACCGCCGCGGTCGTCTGGTTGCCGCCGAGGATCAGGTCGATCAGCTCGAACAACGTCGTGTCCGGACCGACGACCAGCGGGTTCTGCACGAGCGCATCGCGAACCAACACGGCCGTCATCGTGCCGATCCGCCCTGCCGGCCGCGATGCGCAGTACTGCGTAGTCCGGGAAGCCCGCGCGCGATAGCCTCGGGCCGATGAGGATCCGTGCCGCGTTGCTCCCCCTGCTCGCCGCCGCCCTGCCGGCGCAGATCGCCGAGGCCCCCGCCGCGACCACCATCGACTGGCTCGCCGACCTCGGCGCCGCGCGCGAGCGCGCCGGCAAGCGCGGCGCGCCGCTCTGCGTCGTGTTCCGCTGCGAACGTTGAGTCGACTGCAACGCCTTCTACGGCCAGTTGGGCCGTGACGATCCCGAGCTCGCCGCCGCCGCCGCCGACTACGTCTGCGTCAAGGTCACCGACATGCGCGACGTCGACGTGCAGAACCTCCGCTTCGACTTCGATCTGACCTTCGCGGTGCTGCTGATGCACTCCGACGGCACCGTCTACCACCGCTACGGCAGTCGCGGCCCCGACAGCGCCGACGGCTATCTGTCGATGACCAGCCTCGCGCGCCTGCTGCGCGACACCCTGCCGGAGCACGAACGCTACGCCGCGAACCCGGCACCGCCGCCGGCAGCACCGCCCCGCCGCGCGATCGAGATGCCGTTCCTGCAGCGCCGGCTCGCGGCGGGCCAGCAGATCGACTGCGTGCACTGCCACACCGTCAACACCGCCCAGCACGACGAGCTCGAGCGCGGCGGCAGCTTCGACCCCGAAGCGATCTGGGTCTACCCCGACCCCGAACGCGCGGGCTTCACGCTCGACCCGGAACGACAGCGGCTCGTGCGCGCGGTGCGCGACGACTCGCCCGCTGCTGCCGCAGGGCTACGGATCGGCGACGAGCTCGTGGTGCTCGCCGACGTCCCGGTGCGGACGCTCGCCGACGTGCAGTGGGCGCTGCACGGACTGCCGTCGGCGGCGACGAAGGTCGCCGTGCGTTTCCGCCGCGGCAACGGCGAGGATGCCGAACGTGCGACAGAGCTTTCGCTGCCCGCCGGCTGGAAGCACTGTTCGCCGGCCGACTACGCCTGGCGTTCCTACAAGTGGAACCTGTCGCCGGCACCCGGCTTCGGCGGCCCGCTGCTGTCGACCGGCGAGAAGGAGAAGCTCGGCCTGCCCGCCGATCGCTTCGCGCTCAAGGTGCAGTACCTCGTCGAATGGGGCGAACAGGCCCACCGCGGCCGCGCCGCCAAGGCGGCCGGCCTGCGCCGCGGCGACATCGTCGTCGGCTACGGCGATCGCGACGACTTCGGCTCGTTCCCCGAGCTGTTCGCCTGGACCGCGCTGACGCGCACACCCGGCCAACGCACCGACATCGTCGTGCTGCGCCAGGGCAAACGCGTCACGCTCGAGTTCGAGCTACCGCGGTAACAGGTCGAGCGCGGTCGTCAGCTCGGCCGGCGCGAACTCGCGGAACTCGACGCGCCGCAGCCACACCGTCCTGGCCTCGCCGCGCGCGTTGTTGACCGCCTCGCCGCCGATCCGCACCGCAATCCGCACCGACGGCGCCGCGAGCAGCCGCGCCCCGGCCACGCCGCCGACGAAGAACGGCGCCCCGGTGCGGGCGTTGTCTGTGCCGGCATCGGCGACGCCGCGCACGACCTCCTGCCAATCGCCCTTCTCGCCCTGTACCTCGATCGCGTACTCGACGGAGCGGTAGGCAGCGTCGCGCAGATCCGCCATCCAGACCGACAACACGAGCTGCGGCTGCGAACCGCCGAGCAGCTTCTGCACCTTGACCCGGAAGTCGCCCGCCTTGACCCGGTTGGCGGTCTCGAAGGCCTCGTTCGCAGGCTCGCGGATGCGCGCCTCGCCGAGCACCATCGTCTCGGTGGCGTAGAGCCGGTGGTAGTCCCAGCTGATGCGGCAGTAGCCGCCGTCGCCCCAACCGGTGCCCCACGAGTTCTTCGCCAACAGACCGCGTTCGTCCCAGCCGACGAGCAGCACGGTGTGCACGGCGTAGTCCTCGTCCGGCCCGATCGGCTCGAGCTCGATCTCGTAGTCCCCGACGAGCTCGACGAGGTCCTCCTCGGCCGCGGCACACGCCGTCGCGACGGTGGCATAGTCGGCCGCCCCGGCGTCACCGCGCACGAAGCGATGCATCGCGCCGGGATCGATCGAGCTCGCCGCGCCGATCGTGCGCCAGCTCGGCAGATGGATGCGGTAGCTACACGCGACCGCGATCGCGCCGCCGGCGAGCCGCTGCTGCAGCACGTCGATGTCGCGCGCCGCGGCGCCTTCGCGCAGTTCGAACGCGCGCGTCCCGAAGCCGTACTTGCCGAAGCCGTCGCGCAGCTCGTTGAGCTCCGCGGCGCCGAGCTCGTCGGCCGCCGCGAGACGCCGCAGTCCGGCCGGCACCGCCTCCGCGACCCGCTTCGGATCGACGTCGTACGGCATCACCGCCTCGGCGCAGGTGCCGAGCCAGTGGAACAGCGTTCGGTAGGACGCCATCCGGTCGTCGGGGCCGAGCTCGGCCTCCTCCTCGACGCGGCGCATCCAGGCGACGATGTCACGCTCGTGCAGTGCCAGCGCGGTGCGCAGCAGCTGCTCGCTGAGGTCGGCGGGCACCCCTGGGAAGGTCTCGAGCGCGTCGCAGAGCGCGAAGGCAGCGCAGGTCCGGCCGAGGCCCTGGTCGGCGACCGGCGACTGCGCCGCGCGCCAGTCGACCTGCGCCGCGGCGCCGAACGAGAGCACGACCGGGACCGCGAGCGCCGACAGGAATCGCATGCTGGGCATTGTGCTGGACCCGACGGGCGGCGGCGCCGTATTCTTCCCGCTCATGGCCCGAAGTCGTACCGCGGTGCTCGAGGCGTTCGCCGAACTGCGCTGCTCCGCGATCCTGCGCACGGGCCTGGCCGAGGCCGTGCGGCCGGCGCTCGACGCCGCGATCGCCGGCGGCTTCCGCATCGTCGAGGTGACGATGAACACGCCGGGCTGCCTCGACCACGTCCGCGACCTCGCGCGCGACAAGCAGCTGATCGTCGGCGCCGGCACCGTGCTCACGGTCGACGACGCCAAGGCCGCGATGGCCGCCGGCGCCCGCTTCCTGGTCTCGCCGGTCACGGATCCACAGGTGATCACGTTCTGCCGGCAGCACGATCTGGTGTCGATCCCGGGCACGTTCACGCCGACCGAGATGATGCGCGCCCACCGCGCCGGCGCCGACATCGTCAAGCTGTTCCCGGGCCCGTCGAACGGCCCCGACTTCGTGCGCGCGGTGCGCGGTCCGCTGCCGTTCCTGCGCATCTTCCCGACCAGCGGCGTGACCGAGGAAAACGTCGGCCAGTGGCTCGCGGCCGGCGCCTTCGGCCTCGGTTTCGTCGCCAGCCTGTTCGATCCCGACGACCTCGCCGCCGGCCGTTTCGCGGCGATCCAGGCGCGCGCGACCCGCATGGTCCAGGCGGTGCGGCAGAGCGACGGCCACGGACCGGCGAACACCGGCGACGTCGGGGCTGCTGCAGGCGAGCTCGCGGTGTGATCGTCGGCGCCCTCCGGGGCGCCGTCGATCACACCGCGAGAGCAACCTGGCGCCGCGACGCGGGGCGCGCCAGGGGGCGAATCGGAGCAGCTGGCCCCGCGGCGGCGCTGGGACCTGGCCACGGGCAGCCGCGGGGAAATGCACGGTGGAAGGTGTGGCGTTGTCAGGTGGTGTAGCGCGCCATTGCGAGTGCGTTGGCCGCGGCCCAAGATGCCGTGGTGCTGCTTGCCCTGAGCTTCCTGGCCTTCCTGCTCGGGCCCCTGATCGTATGGCTGGCGCGGCGGCACACGTCCTCGTCGGTCGGGCTCGATGCGTTCTGCCTCGTGGCGGTCAGCGGCTTCGCGCTGCTGCACGTGCTGCCCGAATGCGCCGCGCAGGCCGGCTGGCTGGTGCTGCCGCTGGCGCTCGCGGGCTTCCTGCTGCCGACGCTGGCCGAACGCACGCTGCACGGCGCGACCCCCGGCATGCGGCCGCTCGTGCTGCTACTGGCGCTGCTCGGCATGGCGGCGCACACCGCGCTCGACGGGCTGTTCCTCACCGACGGTCCGCATCAGGATCTCGACGGCCACAACCACGCCGGCCAGGAGGTGACCGCCTGGGCGATCATCCTGCACCGTATCCCGGCCGGCATGGGCATCTGGTGGATCGTGCCGCGCACGCTCGGCGTCGGCGCCGCGGTGCTGGTCACGATCGTCGTCGTCGCCGGCACGCTGTTCGGCTACTTCCTCGGCGTGCACGTGCTCGACGAGACCTCGCAGCGCGGGCTCGCGCTGCTGCAGGCCGTGCTGGTCGGCTCGCTGCTGCACGTCGTGCTGCACGCCCACATCCCGGCGCCGCGTGAGCAGCGTCGGTTCCGGCCGGCGTCGGTGGTCGGCGCCGCACTCGCCTGCGTGGTGCTCTGGGTCGTGATCCGCGATCACTTCCCGGCCGGTGCGCACGGCCCGGCCGACGTCTTCCTGCGGCTGGCGATGGAGTCGGCTCCGGCGCTGCTGCTGGCCTACCTGCTGGTCGGGTTCTGCCACGCGTTCCTGCCGGCGGACTGGCTCGCGAACATGACCCGCGGCCCGACCGTGCTGCAGGCGCTGCGCGGCGTCGCCGTCGGCCTGCCGCTGCCGGTCTGCTCG
>JAGQRB010000101.1 GCA_020425925.1 Planctomycetota bacterium | reverse complement strand
GCTGCTCGCGGCGCTGGCGCCGCCGGCCGTGGGCTGTCGGGTCGGGCTGGTGCCGAACGCGGTGCCGGATCCGTTCAGGCGCCGCTGACGACGTGCCGATGAGGAGGTTCCCGCGGGTCTGCGGAGCGCCTCGAATGGGATTCATCAACGTCGCCGAACGCACGATCAACGCCAAGCTCGTGTACTACGGGGTGGGCGTCGGCGGCAAGACCACGAGTCTGCAGCAGGTGCACGGCATCCTGTGCCCGCGCAACGAGGTCCAGCTGCTGTCGATCGCGACCGAGGAAGACTCGACGCTGATGTTCGACTTCCTGCCGATCAACCTCGGCAACGTCGGCGGCTTCAAGATCCGAATCAAGGGCTACACCGTGCCCGGGCAGCCGAAGTACCGCCGCATGCGCCAGTACGTGCTGCAGGGCGCCGACGCGGTCGTGTTCGTGGTCGACAGCCAGCAAAGCCGTCTGCAGGAGAACCTCGAATCGCTGCAGAGCATGCGCGACAACCTGCGCGCCCGCGGCGGCAGCGTCACGTCGGAGTCGATTCCGATCGTGATGCAGTACAACAAGCGCGACCTCGACGACATCCTGTCGGAGGCCGAGCTCGACCGACACTTCCGGTTCCGCGACGGCATCGAGTCGTTCCCGAGCGTCGCGACCGAGGGTCACGGTGTGTTCGAGGCCTTCGTCGAGGCCGCCGGCCGGCTGATCGAGAGCAAGGTCGCGCTCTACGGGCTCGATCAGGAGGTCGACGCCAGGACGGTCGCCGACGAAGCTCGCCAGCGGCTGTGGGACGCCTGCGACGAGGCGCGGAGGTCGCGCAGCGTCGTGCCGATCGAGCAGATCCCGCAGGTGCGGCTCGAGGTCGCCGACGGCGAGGAGCTGCCGCTCGATCCGATCGACTGGCAGGCACCGACGCTGCTCGACGAGATCCACCGGCCGCCGACCGAGGAGGCCCAACCCGAGGTCGTGCTCGACCTCGGCGACGAAGACTTCCAGCTCGACTACTCGCTCAACGACATGTCCGGGCCGGTCGGTCGGCCGGTCGAATCCGACCAGGTCCTGACCAACGAGGACCTCGACATCGATCTCGACGCGGTCGTCGACTTCGGCAGCGACACGCCGCCGCCCGAGATCGAGGACTCGATGCTCGACCAGACCGTGCAGGCCAACCTGCAGCTGGCCGAGGAGTACGGTGACCTCGACGAACGCCGCCTGCGCTACGAGCGCAAGGTCCGCGAGCTCGTCGACTGCACCCAGAGCGCGGTCCACGACCTGCGGCGGCCGCTCGGCGCGCTCGGCGTGATGTTGAAGCTGATCGCGCGGGGCACGCTCGGCGATGTGCCCGACAAGGTGCGCAACGCGGTCGAGACCGGGCTCGAGGGCATCGACGTGATGAGCAAGCTGGTGCAGGACCTGCTCGACAGCTCGCAGCTCGACCACGACGGCGTGCAGCTCGACTTCCGGACCTGCGATCCGGCCGAGGTCGCGCGCGAGGTGGCGCGGACGCTGCACTTCGAGCTCGAGGCGCGCTCGGTGGACCTGCGAATCGACGAGATGCCCGAGATCGTCGCCGACCCCTGGGGGCTTACCAAGGTGCTGATGAACCTGGTCGGCAACGCCGTGGTCTATGCGGCGCCGGATCGCGACCCGGTGATCGAGGTCGGCTGCGAGGACTGCGGCGACGTCTGGCAGCTGTTCGTCCGCGACAACGGCATCGGCATCCCGGAGGCCGACCGGCCGCGGCTGTTCCGGCGGTTCGAGCGCGGCAGCAACACCAGCGGCATCAGCGGCAGCGGCCTGGGACTGCACATCGTGCGCGAGATCGTGCTCGGTCACGGCGGCACGGTGTCGTTCGCCTCGCAGGTGGGGGCGGGCACGACGTTCTTCCTGCGCCTGCCGAAGAAGCCGGTGCAGGCACCGCACAGCCCGGTGTCGTCGGTCGGGTAGCCGCGCTTCTCGCGGAATCTTGTCGCTGCCGGCGCACTCGCGACACCGGCTCCGACATGAACGCCCACGCTGCCGCGTCGTTTGCGCCGCTGCTGTCTGCCGCCGTTGCGCTGTCGCAGGCTGCGGTTCCCGTCGCGCTGAAGGATCTGCGCGTCCCGGTGCACGAGCTCACCGAGGCCGGGGTCACCGAGACCTGGGCCGGAACCGCGAGCTACAAGGTCGGCTTCCACGGCGACATGACCTTCGTCCCGTACCTCGGCGACTACCCGCGGAACCAGCCGTGGTCGTGGCACACGACCGCGGTCCGCGCCGGCAGCGCCGACCTGCTCGGCGGCGAGCCGCAGCGCTGGCACTCGGACCATCGCTACGAGTACCGCTACGCCGATGTCACCGAGGCCTACGACGTCGGCGCGGACGGGCTCGAGCAGACCTTCGTGATCGCGCGGCCCGGCGGCGCAGGGGACCTCGTGGTCACCGGTACGGTCGCGACCGCGCTCACGGCGGTGCCGAGCGGCCCGTGTCACGGCGCGCTGGTGTTTCGCGACGCCGACGGTGCGGCGATCGTCGGCTACGGCGCGGCGACGGCGGTCGACGCCCGCGGCGGACGGATCGCGCTCGCGACCACCTGGGACGGCAGCGAGCTGTCGCTGCGGGTACCGGGTGACTGGCTCGCGGCGGCGCACTACCCGGTGACGATCGATCCGCTGCTGACGCGGAGTTCGATGTACTCCTCGGGCGCGAGCTACGGCGTGCGCGAGACCAGCATCGCCCAGGGCTCGTTGGCAGTCTCGTCCGACATCGTGCTCGTGACCTACACGCGCCGGGCCTCGCAGTTCGACGACGACGTTCTCGCGGTCAGCAGCCTGGGCGACTTCTCCCAGGCGCAGCTGATCTATGCCGCGCTCGGCACGACCACCGACGACGACGATCCGTGCTGCGCATGGGCCGACGGCTACTGGGCAATCGTCTATCGCAGCTACCGTCCGACCGGTCTGCGGTCGAGCCGGCTGCGGGCACACACCCGACTGCAGTCGGACACCGCCTACCGGACGACCTACACCGAGCACACCCAGCCGCTCGGCTACAACGCATGGCGGCCCGACATCGGCGGCTCGCGGTCCTCCGGCACCGCACGCAGCCTGCTGGTCGTCTACCAGTACGAGGACAACACCGCGACCAGTGGCAACTGGGCCAACACGCCGTCGAGCGACGTGCACGCCGTCTTGTTGCGGCCCTGGAGCTCGTCGATCTGGGGCCAGGCCTTCGCGCTCGCGAGCGGCGCCGACGACCACGAGCGACCGGCGGTCAACCAGCAGAACCATGGCGATCCGACCTCGCCGTGGATCGCGGTCTGGCAGAGCGCCGTGAACGGCCGCTGGCAGCTCACGGGCCGCATGGTGGGGTCGAGCGCGAGTGTGTCGAGCGCGGCCTGGTCGAGCGACCTCGCTGCCTCGGCCGCCGAGCACGAGGTCGCCCCCGCGGTCGCGGGCAGCAATGGGCGCTACGCGGTCGTGTTCGCGACGCAGGACGCGGTCGTCAACCCGACGCCGAACGGTTCGGATCGCGGTGAGCGGCTGTTCGTCGAGCGCTTCGACTGGCCCGATGGCGCGACCGCTCCCTCTGGCGACAAGCCGCCCGTCGAGCTGGTGTCGGCGCCGAGCGCGATCTACGCCGCGAGCGACATCACCTTCAACACCGGCACGCGGTCGTTCTTCACCGTTGCGTTCTACAGCGTGTCGCCCGCCGCGGCCTGGTGCGCGCGCGTCGGCTACAACGGCGCGGCCGTCGAAGGGCCGGAGCTGCTCTACCAGACGATCGGTGACTCGGTCAGCTGGCCGGCGTGCACCGGCACGAGCTGGCCCTGGTTCGCCTATGTCGCCGCGAGCAGTGCGTCGCAGACCGTCTACGGCCAGACGATGAGCTTCCCGAGCGCGCCGCCGGTGACTTTCGACGGCTCGGCGTGCGTGCCGGCGTCGCTGAGCTTCAGCGGCACGCAGCTCATCGGCAGCGAGTTCGAGACCTGCTCGGTCGACTTCGCGCCGGCGAGCGCCGGACATTTCGCGTTGCTCGCCGCCGCGCCCGCGGACCTGCCGATGATCTACCCCGGCGTCGGCGCCAACTGCCGGCTGCTCGTCGACAGCAACGCGATCCTCGCGATGCTGCCGTTCCAGCTCGGCACGTCGGCGTCGTGGACGTTCGGTGTGCCCGAGTTCCTGCCGGCGCTGACGCTCTACTTCCAGGACTGGATCTTCGACGGCACCGAGTTCCTCAGCACGAAGCGCACCAGCGTGCCGTACGTGCGCTGAGAACGTCTCAGCCGCCGAACCGTTCGGCGTAGCTGCCTTCGTGGAAGCCGACGAGCCAGGTGCGGCCGCTGCGGATCGCCGGCGCGCGCAGGTTGCCCGATCGCCCGATCACCGCGGCGCAGAGCTCGTCGGCGTCGAAGGTCGGGCTCTGCGGCTCGAACCGGACCACCTGCTTGCCCTTGGCGACGAGGATCGCCTTCGCATCGGCGAACAGCCGTTCGACGTCGTCGGGCCCGTACTTCTGCTTCTTGGCGTCGACCGTCTCCCGGACGGTCGTGCCGGCGGCGTCGAAGAACGCCGCGGCGCGGGTGCAGCTCGTTCAACCCTTGCGGTGGTAGTACCAGTCGATCGCGTTCGCCATGGTGGCCTGGATACCCGGGCGGGGCATCCGGCTCACCCGGAAACGCTCGCGGAATCGCGCTAGACTGACCCCCGCCAGCCCACTCACGGGTGTGGCACTCCTCATGACGACTCCCCGCATCCCCGAGCTCGCGCAGGGCGACTGCCTGAAGCGCGACGAGTTCGAACGGCGCTACGCGGCGATGCCGGCCTTGAAGAAGGCCGAGCTCATCGAAGGAGTCGTCTACTTGGGATCCCCCGTCAACCATGTCCGCCACGGCCGCCCGCACGCCGATCTCGGGGCGTGGCTCGGTTTCTACCGTGCGCTCAGCCCTGGGCTCGTCGTCAGCGACAACGCGACGTTGCGGCTCGACCTCGACAACGAGCCGCAGCCCGACCTCCTGCTCGCGCTGCCGCCGCACGCCGGCTCCGGCTTGCGATCGACCGCCGACGGTTATCTCGAGGGTCCACCCGAACTCGTGATCGAGGTCGCCGCCAGCTCGGTGAGCTACGACCTGCACCAGAAGAAGAACGTCTACCGCCGCAACGGGGTGCGCGAGTACCTCGTGCACCGCGTCGAAGACGAGGCGGTCGACTGGTTCGTCGCCGAGCGTGGCGTGTTCGTGGCGCAGCAGCCCGACGACGACGGTCTGCTGCGCGGGGCGGCGTTCCCCGGGCTCTGGCTCGACGTCGGGGCCCTGCTCGCGGGCGACCTCGGGGCGCTGCGCGCAGCGGTCGAACGCGGCTGCGCCACCGCGGAGCACGCCGCGTTCCGACGCCGTCTGGCCGCGCCGTAGCGTCACGTTCCGCAGACGCGAGCCGGGGCCCGGAAACGCGAGCGGCCGCGTGCCTCGTCGAGCGAGGACACGCGGCCGCCGCATGTGGTACCTCCG
>JAGQRB010000100.1 GCA_020425925.1 Planctomycetota bacterium | reverse complement strand
CGAGGTCGCCGTCGCCGTCGACATCGACGAGTGCCAGGCAGTAGGTCACATCGTCGAGGACCGGCATCTGCGCCGCAGTCACGTCGACGAAGACGCCGTTGCCGGTGTTGGCAAGCAGTCGCTCCTGACCGGGAGACACGTTGGTGCCGCTCTCGCCGACGACGAGGTCGAGGTCGCCGTCGCCATCGACGTCACCGAGGGCGACCGCCGACGTGCCATCGGCGATCGCGGGCAGGTGCGTAGCGGTGACGTCGACGAACACCCCGCTGCCGTCGTTGCGGTAGAGGCGGCTCTGTTGGCCGTAGTTCCCGAGGACGAGGTCGAGATCGCCGTCGCCGTCGACGTCGCCCCACGCCAACGCCTGGGTGAACTGCTCATCCGCAGGCAAGTGTCGATTGGCCAACTCGTCGAACAGGAGCCCCGCAGGCGCCTGCGCCGAGAGCGGCAGCCCTGCTGCCACCGCGGCGACGATCGCGCGCGCGGCTCCAGGTGGAATCGGCGGCGTGACGTTGCGAAAAAGACGACGTCCAGGTTCGAGCATGCTTCATCCCGCGTCGCAGATCCACTTCCCGCTGCGACGCCTGCACAGGCTATCGACGGGATCCGACGTCGGGAAGGGCCGCGGCGGCGGCGATTCCCTTAGGATGCCGGCATGGCAGCTTTCGACCGCCGCGAGTTCCTGCAGCTCGGCGGCCTCGCCGCGGCCGCGCGCCTCCTGTCCCGCCAGCGCACCGAGCCACCGATCCGAACGATCACGCGCGGCCCGCGGCACCACTGGTTCGGCTACTACGACAAGCTGCAGTTCGATCCGACCGACCGCTACGTGCTCGGCAACGAGGTCGACTTCGAGCATCGCACGCCGACGCCAGAGGACACGATCCGGGTCGGCATGGTCGACCGCGAGAACGACGACGCCTGGATCGAGCTCGGCGAGAGCCGGGCGTGGTGCTGGCAGCAGGGCTGCATGCTGCAGTGGCGGCCCGGGTCACCGACCGAGGTACTCTGGAACGACCGCGTCGACGGCCGTTTCGTCTGCCGCATCCGCGACGTCGCAACCGAACGCACGCGCCTGCTGTCGCAGCCGATCTACACGATCAGCCCCGACGGCAGCTTCGCGTTGACGACCGACTTCGCGCGACTGCAGGTGATGCGGCCCGGCTACGGCTACGTCGGCGTCGACGACCCGCACGCCGACGAGCTCGCGCCGCGCGATGCAGGCATCGTGCGCGTCGAGCTCGACTCCGACCGCGCCCGCACGATCCTGTCGCTCGGCGACATCGCCGCGATCCCGCACGAGGGCAGGAAGCTCGACGACGTCTGGCACTACTTCAACCACCTGCTGGTGAGCCCCGACGGCGCCCGGTTCATCGCGCTGCACCGCTGGCGCTCACGCGACCCCGAATCCGGTCGACCGACCGGCGGCTTCCGAACCCGCATGATCACCGCGTCGACCGACGGCGGCGACGTGTTCGTGCTGAACCCGTCCGGCGTCGTGTCGCACTTCATCTGGCGCGATCCCGAGCACGTCTGCATGTGGACGCAGCCGGCCGGCAAGCCGCCCGGGTTCTACGTCTACCGCGACCGGACGCGCGAGATCGAGCCGGTCGGCGCCGGCGTGATGGTGCGCGACGGCCACGTCACCTATCTGCCCGGCGCGACCGACTGGCTGCTGTGCGACACGTATCCGGATCGCGAGCGCAAGCAGCACCCCTACCTGTTCCGCGTGGGCACCGGTGAGCGCTTCCCGCTCGGCGCGTTCCGCTCGCCGAACGAGTACCGCGGCGAATGGCGCTGCGATCTGCATCCGCGCATCAGCAACGACGGGCGCACGGTGTGCATCGACTCGCCGCACGGTGGCGGCGGTCGGCAGATGCATCTCATCGATGTGTCCGGGATCGAACGCTGAGGCGCCGCGCGCCTCGGATCACTGCAGTCGGATCTCGTGCCCTTCGCTGCCGAAGAACAGTCCGTTCGAGGACTGCTGGTTGTTCCACTGCAGACACAGCGCCTGGACCAGCAGGCTCAGGCCCTGCGTGCCGGGCGGGATCTGCTGGTTCCAGACGTTGCCGCCCTGCGACAGCGGGATCACCAGCGGACCGACCGCACCGCCGCCGAGACCGTTGAAGATCGTGACCGCGGTCGTCGGATCGAGCACCAGACCGGGCACGGTCGGCAGCGGCGGTTGGCCGGTCGGGATGACGTTGACCGCGAGCACCATCGGCGCGCCGTCGAGCGTGCCGTTCGGACTGCCGACGACCGTGCGCAGGACATCGCCCACCGCCGCATCCTTGACGTAGTGGCCCGGGCCCGTGCGCGGCAGGCTGTTGACGCCGGTCATCAGCACCAGGTCACCGCCGGTGCCCGGGTACGGCGAGGCCGCGGACTGCTGCGTGATGTCGAACGCGACGAGCCGCACGTCGTCCGCGAGGCCGCGCGAGCCACCGCAGCAGTTGTAGTCGGCGAACACGACCTCGACGATCGCGTAGGCCGCGGTCTGCGGCACCGCGAACGGCAGGCTGAGGCGCTGTAGCAGCGTCGTCTGGTTCTGCCGTTCCGCCGCCGTGACCGGCGGCAGGACCTGCTGGAAGCCGACCGACGCGAGGTAGTCGTCGAGGAAGCGGATGCGCACCGCGGCGGTGTCCGGCTCGTTGGCGTAGCCGCCGAGCCAGGCGCTGGCCTGCATCGCCATGCGGCCGTTCGCGATCAGCCCCGCGCTGCCGCGCAGATCGATCCACTGCGCCAGTGCCGACGTCCCGCCGTCGTGCAGGAGCTGGAAGCCGAGGCTGCGGGCGGTCGCGAACGCGGCGGACGGCGTGTCGGCCCCACCGTAGGTGACCGCGGCGCAGCGCGACGCGCCCTGCCCGCGCCAACCGGCCGGGTTGAGCAACTCGAGCGGCGAACCCGGAACGGAACCGACCTCGAACCCGCTGTTGTCGACGAGGTCGACGTTGAGCGGCACCGGCGCGAGGGACGGCGACGGCACGAGCATCGCGCTGACGTTGTCGACGAGCCCGCGCGAACCGCCGCAGCAGGTGTAGTCGGCGAACGAGACGGTCAGCTCGAGATAGGCGGTCCCGGCCACCACCGGGAAGTCCTGCTCGCGGCGCAGCAGCAGCGTCTCGTAGTTGCGTTCGGCGGCGCCGACCGGCGCCAGCGAGCCGGTGCCGAGCGTCTGGTTGTTGACCCCGATGTAGCGGAAGTCGATCTGCGCGGAGTCGGGCTCGCCGCCGACGCCACCGAGCGACGCGGCGAGGTGCAACCAGACATTGCCGCTGGCAAACTGCGGGGTGTTGCCGCGAAGGTCGATGGTCTGGCGCACGGCGGCGTTGCCGTTGTGCGTCAGCACGCTGCCCACCGCGGTCGGGCCGCACGAGTTGCTCGGCAGCGCACCGCCGATCCGGCACGAGACCAACCCGTTCGGCACCGTCGGGTCGCTGTTCGAGTAGGGCTTCACGACGCAGGAGCCGCCGGCACCTTCCCAGCCGCGGGGATCGACCAGCGTCAGCGGCGAACCGCCGCTCCAGCCGGCTTCGAAGCCCGGATTGGCGAGCAGCTCGGTCTGCTGCGGCCACGCCGACGGCACGGTCGAGCCGACGACGAGCTCGGCGGTCAGGTTGTCGGCGGCGCCCTGCGCTCCGCCGCAGCAGTAGAAGTTGCGGAACTCGATGCGCACGGCGACGTGCACCGTGCCGACCGGAACCGGCACGACGAGGCTGCGGTAGAGCAGCACGGCTTCGTAGTTGCGCTGCGCCTCGGTGGCGTAGCCGCCGGCGTGGATGCCGAGCTGCGCGTTGTTGGCGTCGAGGAAACGCACGACGACGCGCGAGTCGTCTTCGGTGCCGCCGCCGAAGTAGCCGTCGACGAACAGGCTCGCGCCGGCGGGGATCGAGGTCGGCGTCACGATCTGCTCGACGGCACCGCCGCCGTTGTCCCGGAGCAGGCGGTTGCCGCCGAGCACGGTGTTGGCGACGCCGGCGCCGGGCAACGGCGCGGTGCCGTAGCTCGCGACGGCGACGCTGCCGGCGACGACGTTCCAGGGGCTCAGGCTACCGGACTCGAAGCTGGCGTTGGCCAGCAGGTTCTGTCCGATCTGTGCGCCGGCGAACGGCGCCATCGCGACGGCGGCCAGCGCGGCGAAGGGGATGCGGGGGAATCGACGGGGGTCAGCTTGCATGTGTCTCGTTCTCCAGTGGGCGGACGGCTACTCTTGCCGCCCTCGAGGAGTTCCGCGTCCGCGGCCGGCGAAGTGCGCACGGGTTTCTCCACGAATCCGCCCCCGTTCCCGGCCGTGAGTCCCGAGCGTTTCCGTCGCCTGCGCAACCTGTTCGACGCCGCCGTCGGACTGCCGCCGCCCGAGTGGCGGTCGACGCTGCTGGCCATCGCGCCGGACGACCCGGAGCTCGTCGACGAGGCGTGCGCGTTCCTGGCGCAGAACGCCGGCGATGAGACCGAGTTCATGCTGCGGGTCCGCGGTGCGACCGTCGCCGCGCTCGACGACGCGCTCACCGAGTCGCGACCCGAACGCATCGGGCCCTATCGCATCCGTCGGGTGCTCGGCGAAGGCGGCATGGGCACGGTGTTCCTCGCCGACCAGACGGAGCCGGTCCGACGGCAGGTGGCGCTCAAGGTGATCAAGCTCGGCATGGACAGCCGCGCGGTGCTGTCGCGTTTCGACGCCGAGCGGCAGTTCCTCGCGATGATGGAGCACGCCGGCATCGCGAAGATCTTCGAAGCCGGACTCACCGAGGCCGGCCAGCCGTACTTCGCGATGGAGTTCGTCGCAGGCGATCCGATCACCGCGTACTGCGATCGCCAACGGCTCGGCATCCCGGAGCGGCTGCGACTGTTCCGGGCGGTGTGCGCCGCCGTGAATCACGCGCACGACAAGGGCGTCGTGCACCGCGACCTGAAGCCCGGCAACGTGCTCGTGGCCGTCGAAGACCGCGAGCCGGTGCCCAAGGTCATCGACTTCGGGTTGGCGAAGGCGATCGACCCGGCGTTCGCGGGTGGCTCGCTGGCAACCGAACACGGCGCCCTGCTCGGCACGCCCGACTACATCGCGCCCGAGCAGGCTGCCGGCGGGACGGTCGACGCGCGCACCGACGTGTTCTCGCTCGGGGTCCTGCTCTACGAGCTGCTGGTCGGATCGCGACCGTTCGAGCAGCGGCGCGGGGCTGCGACGGCGACTGCCGCGAGCTGGGCCGGCGATCCGCGGCCGAGCTCACGCGTGCGCCGGCTCGGCGAGGCCGCGAACGAGCGCGCTGCGCTGCGGCAAGTCACCGCCCGCGACCTCGAGCGCCGGCTACGCGGCGATCTCGACAGCATCGTCGGGAAGGCGATCGAGCTCGATCCGGACCTACGCTACGCCAGTGCCAGCGAGCTGGCCGCGGACATCGACCGCTATCTGCGCCGCGAACCCGTGCTCGCGACCGCGCCGGGGGCCGTCTACCGGCTGCGCCGGTTCGTGCAGCGCCGGCGAGTGCAGGTGGTCGCCGGGCTCGCGGTGGCGGTCGCCGTGCTCGTCAGCGGCGCTGCGACCGTGCTCGCGACGCGTGGCGAATCGGAATCGGCGGCGCGTCGACGTATCGATGCCGACGCCGCGCTGCTGCGCGAAGCCCAGCGGCTCGAGGCGAAGCTCTACCCGGCTCTTCCCGAGCTCGTGGCGCCGATGCGGGCGTGGCTGGCGAACTACGGCGACCCGCTGGAGCGGCGGCGCCCAGAACTCGCCGGCCAGCTCGCTGCGATGCGTGCTCGCGCGCACGAGCGTGGCGCGGCGGCCACCGATGCCGAGCTCGAGCGGCTGCGAGACGAATTGCAGCGCCTGCGGACCAAACTCGAAGGTGAGAACCGGGCGGTGCGGCGGCGCCAACACGAGGAGGACATCCGCCGCTTAGAAGCCGAGATCGCCGCCGCGCACCTCGAGTGCGACACCCCGGCCGACACCGAGGTGCTCCTCCACCTGACGAAGCTGGTGTCCGACCTCGACGGCTTCGCACAGGCGGGCGGCCTGCTCACCGGCGTCCGGGCCCGGCTCGCCGTCGCGGAAGTCATCGAGGAGCGCACGGTCGACGACTATGCCATCGAGTGGAGTGGCGCTCTCGCCGCGATCGCGAGCCCGACCGGCAGCTACGCCGGCCTACGCATCGCGCCGCAGATCGGATTCGTACCGATCGGCGAGGATCCCGATTCGAAGCTCTGGGAGTTCGTCCACTTCGCGTCGGCGGCTCACGGGCGAACGATGCCGCGGCGCGATCCCGATACCGGCCGAGTCGTTCCCGACGGCGACATGGGCATCGTGTTCGTGCTCGTCCCCGGCGGAACGCTACCGGGCGACGAATCGCGCAGTGACGTGGTGCTCGAGCCGTTCTTCCTGAGCAAGTACGAGCTGACCGCCGGCCAGCAGCTGCGGCTCGCGGGCGAACGCACCGGCGACGGTTCCGGCAGCGACCTCGCGATGCCGGCGCACTCGATCGACTGGTTCCAGTGCCAGGACCTGCTCGCGCCCCAAGGCCTCGAATTGCCGCGCGAGCAGCAGTGGGAGTACGCGTGCCGCGCGGGAACGACCAGCGAGTGGTGGTGCGGCAGTAGAGCCTCCGATCTCGCCGGGCACGAGAACGTCGGCGCCGGGCGCATCGGCCGGCTGTTGCGGGTCGGGTCGTTGGCACCGAACGCGTTCGGCCTGTTCGACATGGCGGGCAACGTGTCCGAATGGTGTGGGGACGGGATCGGCGACGGCACTGCGGGCGACTACGCCGCGGTCACGTGCGGCGGCAGTTGCGACGATCCGGCGGCCTGCGCCGGTTCTTCGCATCGGCAGTCGTGGCCGCGCACGGAGCAGCACGACCGCATTGGGCTGCGCCCGGCCTGCCGCATCCGACGATGAACGGCGCGACGATCGCCGCGTGGAATCAGCCGCGCGGCGTCGCTGCGGGAGCCGGCTGCTCCTCGCGACTGCGGGTCAGCGTGATCGTCGCACGGTGCTCGCCGGTACCCGCGGTCGCACCGCGCACGGTCAAGTGCGCCCGCGCTGGCAGCGGCCGGATGTCGATCCAGAATCCGGTCGAACCGCGGAGCACTTCACCCACCGCCCATTCCTCGTCGCCGACGAGCACCGTGTAGGAGCGCGCAGGGCCTCCCGACTGCAGCTCGACATAGATATGGGTCTGACCGCCCTTGCCGGTCGCAGCGATGCTCGACTCGAAGGTCTGCGCCGAGGCGACCGTTGCCGGCCCGGCGACGGCCAGCAGCGCAGCGCAGCAGCAGACTCGGATTCGATGGCGTTCGGGTCGCATGGGGCGGCTTCGCCGGCAACTATGCCGCGCGCCCACCACCGCCACAAGCGCGTTCAGCCGAGCTCGTGCTGCAGCCAGCTGCGCGCGAACGCCCAGTCGCTGACGACCTTGCGCGGCGAGACCCCGAGCTCGTCGGAGCACTCGTCGATCGTCAGGCACCCGAATACCCGGAGGTCGACGAGCCGCGCCATGCGGGCGTCGAGCGCCGCGAGCTTCTCGATCGCTTCGTTGACGTGCACGATGTCGAGGTTGCGGCAACCGACGAGGTCGGGTTCCTCGTCCAGCGGCACCGCCGCGACGCCGCCGCCACGACGCAGCGCCTGCCGCCGACGGGCGTGATCGACCAGCAGCCGCCGACACTCCTGCGCGAAGCAGGCGCGGAAGAACGCTTCGCTGCCGGCCGCGACCCGCGACTGATCGCAGAGCCGCAGGAACGCCTCGTGCACCAGGCTCGCCGGAGTCAGGGAATGGTGCGCCGGCTCGCGCGCGTGAATGCGCTGCGCGAGTTCGAGCAGGCTCTGGTAGTGGCGGCTGATCAGGTTCGGCAGGTCGCGGTCGCGGGTGGTGACCGCCGTGGTGATCGCTGCGCTCGGGCCTGGGCCGGTTTCCTCCTCGGACATTGGCGAGAGGTGTACGAGGGCCGGGTGCTTTGGACAACGTCGGGGAGACCCGGCTACCGTTCCCGGCCTGCGGCTGGTATTCGCCGCCCGAGAGATGTCTATCATGGTGCGATCCGTCTGTGCCGTATCCGCCCTACTCGTCACTGCCGCCGTCGGCCGCGGTCAGGAGTGGTTCCAGCGCTCGAGTCCGATGTCGCCGCCGGGGCGCCAACAGCACGCGGTCGCGTTCGATGGCGCGCGCGGGGAGACCGTGATCTTCGGCGGCAACCAATTGTTCGGCCCGACGCTCGGCGACACCTGGACCTGGAACGGAACCGGCTGGACCCAACGCCCGGTAGCCGGGCCCTCGCCGCGCAACGATCACGCGATGGCGTACGACCCGCAGCGCCAGGTCGTCGTGCTGTTCGGCGGCTCGGTCAGCCAGACCATCTTTCAGGACACCTGGGAATGGAACGGCAGCAACTGGGGCCCACGCTTCACCGGCACCGTACCGGCGTGCTGTCGTTCGGCGAGTGCCTCTCGGTCGCGCCGAACGATCGCCTGGTGCTCGTGATCGACAAGTCGATCTACGGCGGCACACCGCAGGAGGTCTACGAGCTGGCGGGCGGCAGCTGGAACCTGCGCGGCACCCTGACCGCACCACCCTCCGGTCGATCGATCCGTACCGCATTCGACACCTCGCGCGGCGTCATCGTGATGTTCTCGGGCGCCCAGGTGGCGCTCGGCTTCTCTGCCGCAATGGTCGGGCCGTTCGCGCTGCCCCTCGATCTGAGCTTCTACGGCCTGACCGGTTGCTCGCCGTATCACGACCTCGCGCTGATCCTGTTCGGAACCACCGTCTGACCGGTACGACGACCGCGCAGCACACGTTCTCCATCGTGACGCGAATCCGGGTGGACTCGTCACGAGCAACCTGCTGACGCTCGGTCTGGGCAACTACTAGATCGTGGTGTCAGGTGCGCTGCGCAGACGCAGGTGAATCGGCTGATTCGTCGAGGCTTGCGTGGCGTACCTGGCGCGGCGAGGCCGCCGCGGGTCGCGGTAGCGGCTTTCCGGCTCCGTGTCGTAGCATCCGTCGATGCCGATCGATCGCAGGGGTTTCGTCGCAGGCTGCGGTGCGGCCATCGCTGGAGCAGGCCTCGGCGGCTGCCGCCTCGCCGACCGAGGTTCCCACCCCGCGCCCGATGACCACGACCGCCTGGTCGCGATGCACGCGGCCATCCCGCCCGAAAACCCAGGTGGCGCCAATCACTACCCGATGGCCGCGGAGGTGCTGCACGAGCTGGCGCCGGGCGCACCGCTGCCGGGGGACTGGTTCGACGGTGTGCGGTACTACGACGAGCCGCTGTCGCGGCGCGCGCCGATCGGAGTCCCCGCCGACGCGCTTGGCGACATCGGCCGCCACGGCGACTGGCTCGATCACTTCCGCGGCGAGCTGCGTGCACCCGACTGGCGAACGGTCCTCTCGCGCTGGACGCCACGACTCGCTCCCGGCCTGTCCGGGGCGACGTTCCACGGCCTGATCCGAACGGCGCATGCGGTGCGTGCCCTGCAGCGCCGCGATACACCCGAAAGGCGGCTGGAGCTGGCGGCAGGCCTCGCCTACTGGGCCTCACGCTTCGTCGAGCTACCGGTGACCGCTACACCGCGCTCGGCTCCCGACTCGATCCGGAACCTCGCGCAGACCGAGGCACACGCCCTCGACGACGAGGAGCCGGGATTCCATCAGGTCATGGACCGGCTGCTCGCGAACTCCTTGGCCGACCCGGTGCAACCCGCTGCGGCGGCGGCCTCCCCGCACCGCGTGCTGCAGTCGCTCGTTCTCGCGACCACGACCGCACTGCTCGAGATGCTCGTGCAGGAACGCAACCGCATCTGGCTGCTGCACAACGTCACCGGCCCGGCCGCGGTCGGGTTGCTGTTGCCCGTCGTCGACCCGCCGACGGCCCGCGATCTGGTCGCGTATGCCCAGCAGGCCGCCATCGCCTTCCACCGCGGCTACGGCGCGCCATTCGTTCCGGAGGCCAGCGTGCGCCGGCGCCTGCGGCCGTGGTCCGAACTGACCGCGATCGCGGTCGAGCGCCTGTCGGTGCACGGCCTGAAGCTGTTCGACGCACTGCGGCGCTTCAGCGGCGACGCGCGATCGGACCGCGTCGCGCGCTCGACCGCCGAACAGTGGCTCGAATGGGTCTGAGCGGGCTTTCGCGGGAAGGTCGAGCTCTGTCAGAAACCGGCGAGGATGAGCGCACCGACCGCGACCGCGGCGAGGCCCATCGGCGCCTGGATCGGAACGAGCCGCGAGAATGCGGCCTTGCCCTTGTCGCTGGCGGCGCCGCTTCGACTGATCCACTTGCTCACGAGGCCGAAGCCGAGCAGGAAGCCGATCAGGATATCCAGCGCCACACCCGCGACGAGCAGTCCCATCTTCAGCGGCATCGCGGAGATCGCGCCGAGGTGCGGGAGGAGGTTGACCACGAGATGGTAGATCCCGAATCCCAGCAGCCCGACACCGAGCGCGCCCTGATACGGCGCGACCTTGTCGAACATCTGCCGACTCCTGGGCTGGCGGGTGATGATGAGCGAGGAAGCGGCGACGAGTCCGCCGACGATGGTGAGAATGGCAAGCAACATTGGGGTCTCCAGGGGAAGTGTTCGAGCGGTGTGCTCCAACCGATGAGCGTCGCCACCCGCCGGATCCAAACAGCGATTTCCGAGAACGGCAGATCGCGATGACCGCGCGATTCCGGCGTCCGGATCCCCGCCGGTTCGTCGATTGAGAGAGCGCGAACAAGTCCTCGAACAGTCGACCCGAACATGAACCCCTCTCTCCGTCTCGCCGCCACGATCGTGGCGGGTCTCGGCCTGGCGCTGTCCTCCACCGCGCAAGGCGATCTTCCGAACGGCGTTCCGACCACCGGTCCATCACCGGCGGAATCGCCGCTGCCGGTCGCAACCCCCCTCATCCCGATTCACACCGGCGAAGCGGACTCGGGCCACGAGTACGGGACATGGGCGGCGGGCGCGCGCTACAAGGCGTCGTTCCACGACGGTGCCACGTTCGTTCCGTATCTCGGCAGGGGCTACCCGGTGCGTCAGGCGCTGCGCTGGCGGACGGCGTCGGCGACCATCGGCGGGCACGAGCTCGCGAACCGCGCGCCGACATTCGGCCACGGCGCCTTCCGCGCCGAGTTCGACCTCGGCGACATCATCGAAGCGTACGACGTGCGGCCCGAGGGTCTCGAGCAGACGTTCGTCATCGCGAGCAAGCCGAACGTGCTCGGCGACCTCGTGATCCGCGGGCTGCTCGACACCGATCTCGTCGCCGACGAGCGCGGCCCGGCGCACGACGAGATCCGGTTCCGTGACGCGGCGGGCAACGCGATCCTGTCGTACGGCGCGGCTACCGCGATCGATGCAGCCGGCAGCCGACTGCCGATGACGTCCTCGTACGACAATGGCACCATCGAGCTGCGGCTCGATGGCCAGTGGCTCGCGGGCGCCCGCTTTCCGCTGGTCGTCGATCCTCTGCTCGGCGTCATCTACAGCGCCTACGGCGACGCCATCGAGAGCGTCGACGTGACCCATGATCCGGGCGGCTCCTCCGGCAACGTCTGGTGCGCGATGTCGCGCTGGGTCACGGTGAGCAACTGCGACGCGTTCCTCGTTCGCATGGACGAGGACGGCTCGAACGTGACGACCGTATGGAGCGATCTGTCCGCGTCGTGGTGCAGCGGCGAGGTCAGCCTGGGTCGCAACCAGCGCAGCGGCGCGGTGCTGCTCGCGTTCACGCGCGACTTCTCGGTCAGCGGCAACCGCGGGCTGCGCGTGCACCGCCACCTGCGCGGCGATTTCGGCCTGTCGACCTCAGCGTCGATCGTCACGACGCCGGGCCAGGTGCAGCGGCCCGACGTCTCGTCCGATCTGTCGGGCTTCGCCCAGGCCTCGCTGATGGTGGTCTACCAGCAGGAGATCGCCCCGACGTTCACCGAAACCAACACCAGCGAGATCTGGGCGGTCGAGATCGACATCTCGACCGGTTCGTCGCCCGGCGTTCCATTCAAGATCCGCGGCGACTTCGCCAACGACTGCGAGCGCCCGTCGATCGGCAAGGTCCGGGGGCTGTCGACGTCGGACTACACGGTGGCGTACCAGATCTGCGGCAACAACCCCGTACTGAACACGCACACCGACTGGGACGTGCAGATGTGCCGCATCGATGCCTCGGGCTTCGTGAGCCCGGCGACGACGATCGGTCTGCAGGACGACTGGCACGAGATGTCTCCGATGGTCGCCGGCTTCAACGACACGCAGTACCTGGCGTTCACGCTGACGTCCGAGGCGGTCGGCGGCTTCAAGACGGCAAACCCTGCCGGCATGCGCATTCGCACCGCGGTCTATCAGTGGAGCGGATCCGACTTCGTGCCGCTCTACCCCTATGACGACCACGTGCCGAACAACGACGCGCGATCGATCCTCACCGGCTTCGACTTCGATTCGCGAACCGACAGCCACGCCGTGATGAGCTTCCGCAGCACCGTGACGCAGAACCTCTACGCCCGCTCGCTCGGCTACCGCGGGCACGCTCTGCGCCAGCACACCGTCTACGCCCCCGCGGGCACCGATACGACCGTCTCCGGCGGCGTCGCCTACGACTACGCCAACCGGCAATTCTACATCGCCTACGGCTCCGACCTCGGCGGCGGCGCCGGTCGCGTCGAGATCGAGCGCTTCGTGCACGAACCGCAGATCCCGCCGGTCACCTCCGGGGTCGGCTGCTCCACCGCGCAGATCGACTGGGTCGGCACCACGCTGATCGGCGACGAAGGCAGCGCCGTTCGACTCACCGGCCTGCCCTCGGGCGCGCTCGCTACGGTGTTCGTCGGCCTGCAGCCCTTCAGCCAGCTGCTCACCGGCACTCCGTTCGTGGAGCCCGGTTGCTGGCTGCTGGTACCGAACACCGGTCCGACCTCGCTCGGCCAGCTGCCGATCGCGTTCGGCCCGACGGCGAGCTACGCGTTCGACCTGCCCGAGTGGCTGGACCCGATGACGCTCTACTTCCAGGGCGTGCACTTCAACGCGGCGGGCAATCAGGTCCAGACCACGCAGCGCTTGACGGTCTCGATCGTCAAGTAGTCCGCCACCCGGTGCGCACGCCGGCGGCGAATGCCGCCGGCCGCACCGACCACTCGACCCGCTCGCCGCCGCGGCGGCTACGTCCAGTCAACCTCCATCGCCGCATCCCCGCGGGGCACGCGCACGCACTCCGGACCACGGACGGTCCGAGGTCAGGAACCTCGCGGCGTTCACTTCGTGAAAGGCGCAGTCCGGCTGCTCCGCGTCCCAGACTTCGCTTCGAACACGGCTCGGATCGGGTGAGCGGTCGGAACGCAGGTCGTCATCGGCCGCCTCACGACCTCTGCCATCGGTTTGCCGTCTCGGTCGAGGCCGACCCACGACCATCGCCGCCCTGCGACACCGAAGTCGGGATTCGAGCACGGAAGCGCGCCATGCTCCCGATCTCCGCGGCCGGGACGCGCAGCCACTCGAGGTGGCGCCACGCCGGCATTCGCCGTTGACGGCGCCGGCACAGGCCAGCCAGGTCTAGACTGGCACCCACCTCCCTCGAGCATCCTGCACCTCCCGCCCCCCTCCGGATGAAGCGGAAAGCGAAGCATCCTGCGGTCACCTCGCCGACGCACTCCCCTCCCGCTCCGCTCGCCGTCCGGCTGTTCGGCGAGATGGAGCTGGCAGTGGGCGGATCACCGTGCACTGGACTCCGCAGCAAGGCGCGCTGGTTGCTGGCGTTGCTGCTGCTCCGGCGCGGGCGACCGATCGAACGTGCGTTGCTCGCGGCGCAGCTGTGGCCCGACAGCCTCGAGTCGCGCGGTCTCTACAACATGCGTCGTGAGCTCACCGCGCTGCGCCGGGCTCTCGGCGAGCAGGCCGCGAGGCTGCAGGGGACGCAGGGGAGGATCGGCTTCGATGTCGGCGGCTGCTGGATCGACGCTCTCGAGTTCGACGATCGCGTCGCCAGCCCGGCCGCGGACGACCTCGCGCGTGCGGTCGAGCTCTATCGCGGCCCGTTGCTCGAGGGCTGCCTCGAGGAATGGGCGCTGCCACTCCGCGACGACCGGCAGACGGCGTGTATCGATGCGCTCGAACGGCTCGTCGACCACGACTGCGAGCGCTCGGATCTCGCCGCCGCCGACCGGCGGCTGCAGGCACTTGTCGCGCTGGACCCGCTGAACGAGAGCGCGCACCGCCGGCGTATCCGACTGCTGGCAGACCGGCACGAGTTCGCGGCCGCCGTGCAGGCCTTCCGGGAGCTGCGTCTACTGCTGCATCGTCAGCTCGGCGTCGAACCCGATCCGGAGACCGTCGCCCTGTACGAACGGATCCGTGCCACCGCGCGCCGGCGGTCGCAATCGCGCACCTCCGCTGTCGGCGCGAGCCTGGCGTTGCCCAGCCGTCAGCTGCCGACACCACTGACGTCGCTCGTCGGCCGCCGCGCGCAGCTCGCCGAGCTACGCCGCGTCATCGCGCACCATCGCCTCGTCACGCTCACCGGGCCGCCGGGTGTCGGCAAGACGCGTCTGGCGCTGCAGGCCGCCGCCGAGTTCGACGAGGACTTCCCGGACGGCGTCGCTTTCGTGCAGCTGGCACCGCTCACCGACGGCATCCAGCTGATCGACACGCTGGCCAGCGCGCTCGGGTTGCGGGGTGCGCCGGGGATGTCAACGGCGACGGCGACCAGGCAGTTCCTGAGCTCGCGCCGGATGCTGCTCGTCTTCGACAACTGCGAGCACCTGCCGGCGGCCGCACCGATGGTCCAGGAGCTGCTCGCCAGCCAGAGCACGCTCGTGATCCTCACGACGAGCCGCCAGTCGCTGGGCCTGCCCGGCGAGACGATCGTCCAGGTGCCGCCGCTCGCGCTGCCCGATCCGGAGTCGAGGGCGAAGGAGCTGGACGCCGCCTCCCGGTCGGCCGCGCTGCGGCTGTTCGTCGAGCGGACCGCGTTGGCCTGCGCCGGTTTCGAGCTCGACGAGAACACCATCGGACCGGCGATCGAGATCTGCCGACGCCTCGAAGGCATCCCGCTCTGCCTCGAGCTCGCCGCCGCCCGGGCACGCGCGCTGTCCGTCGCCGAGATCCTCGAACGACTCGATGCGGTCATGCAGGGTCCGGGCAGCCGGGGCGGCCGACCGCAGCAGCGCCACCTCACGTTCCACGCCGCCCTCGACTGGAGCCACGACAACCTGTCACCGCCGGAGCAGACGCTACTGCGGCGCCTGGCCATGTTCGCCGGCAGCTGGTCGCTCGGCGCCGTCGAGTCGGTTTGCCGCGGCGACGAGTTCGAGGCGACCGACGTCATCGCCCTCGTCGATGCACTGATCGACAACTCCATGGTCCAGCGCGAGGAACCGGAGCCGGGCCAGAGCCGCTATCGCCTGCTCGAACCCGTCCGCCAGTATGCCAGGTCGCGTCTCGTGGCGGCGCGGGAGGAAGGGTCGATGCGTGCGCGTCACCTCGCGCACTTCTCCGAGCTCGCCCAGGCCGCCGCGCCCCACCTGTTCGGAGGCGGTCAGGACAACAGCTGGCCACGCCTCCTGAGCCTCGATCTCGACAATCTCCGCCTGGCGCTGCGCGCCTCGGAAGCCGATCCGGAGCTCGCCGCGGAGGTCGTTCGCCTCGGCACGGCGCTGCAGTGGTACTGGTTCGCCAACGGCCACATTCACGAAGGCCGCCAGTACCTCGCCGACGGCCTCGCCTCGGCAACGGACCTCACCGACCGCGAACGTGCGCGAGCCCTGATCGCACTCGCCTACCTTGCCTACTGGGACGGCGACACCGAGACCATGGACACACCGCTGGTCGAGAGCCTCGCGATCCACGAGCGCCTCGGGGATCGCTGGGGCGTGGGCTACGCCGGCAGCGTGCTCGCCTATGTGCGGGGGACGCGGCCAGCCGCCAGCGCCACCGCGGAGATGGCGGCCGCCGTAGCCGCAGCCCGCGACAGCGGCGACCGCACGTTGATCTCCATCGCCGTGTGGTGGCAGGGCATGCTGCAACAACATCGCGGCGACCTTGCCGCCGCCCGGAGGAGTTTCGAGGAGGTCCTGGCGACCATCAGGGAGCAGCGACACGCGACCGGGATCGGCCACGCGCTGTATCCGCTCGCGCGCCTCGCGCTCGCCGACGGCGACCTCGACACGGCGCGGCGCCTGTTCGACGAGAGTGTCTCGTTGCTCGGCGGCGTCGGCAACGAATGGGGTGTGCTCGCCGCAGTGACCGGCCTCGTCGAGGTTGCGGCCGCTCGCCGCGATCACCTGACGGTGGCCCGGTTGCTCGGCGCGCTCGAGGCAGGCCGCGAGCGCATCGGCGGCGGCCTGACCGAATCGGAGATCGATCGGCAGCGCCGCCTCGTCGCCGACGCGCGGAACGCGATGGACGAGACGACGTTCGAGGCGCACTGGGAGACCGGCCGGACGATGTCCTGGCAGGACATCGTCCGCGATGCGCACGGCGAGCCGGAGCAGTCCGCCTAGAGGTTGAGGGTGCCGGCGGCGACGAAGGAGAACGAACCGCTCGGGTCCTGAACCACGACGAAATCCGCATCGCCCGACGCGTTCGCGAAACGGCCGGTACCGCCATTCCAATGGAACGTCGCCGTCGCGGTGCCCGTGAGCGGGTCGAACGAGCCGTCGAAGGTCGCGTCGAGCTCGTCGCCGTTGGCGGCCCGGAAGGTCGCGTCGCCGGTGGCGGCCAACGTGACCGGGTCGATCGCCAGGACGCCGGAGTTGGTCCAGTGGCCGAGGTGGTTGGCGGTGCCGCGGGCGACGAACGGCGCGCCGCCCGGGAGGGTCGGATCGCCCGTCACGACACCCGCGCCCCTGATCTTGATCGGCAGGGAGCAAGCGGTCGGCAGGCCGGCAACGGCGGCCGTCGGAGCGACCGAGGGTGCGGGTGCCATCGCGGTGGTCGCGGTGACGAACAGCAGCGAGAACAGCAGACTGGTCAGGTACTTCATCGGAGAGCTTCTTTGCGGCCAGGCCGCGCTGCGCCCCGTCATCCGAGCGCCGACGTGGTGCTCGTCGATGGCCGAGGTGATGGCGACAACCTAGACAGCCGTCGTGGCCCGCTCCGTGTCACGCGGTGCGGTTCCGGCGTGTCATCGGCGCGAATTCGCTGTGGTTCTGGAACCCGGAAGTCGGTGCCGGTCGCCCTGGCGTGTGCGGACGGCGCGTTCGCGAACACCTGCGGTACGAACCAGGACCGCACCCACTTCACGGTGGAGACCAACCTGCCCGCTGGCGACCCGGATAGCGCTCAAGGCGGAGTTGGCGCAGCAGCCACGGACCCCGGTTAGAGCAGCGGTGCCTCGCGACTGTGCCCGGTCCAGACTCCGGCCACGGGACGGGCACGGCGGCACGACTCACCAACCCCGCCAGGAAACACGACGACTACTGTCAGCTACAGCCAGCTCGACTCGGACGGCGGCAGCTCATCGCGAAACTCGAGCGGGCGGCGCTGCTCGCGGGCGGCGCGAACGTCGTCGCGCTTGCGAAGCGCTTCGTCACGCAAGCGCGGCAGGTTGCCGATCAGATGGTCGACGTCACGGTACTTCAGGCCCGGCAGCAACCAGCCATGGTCCGCCAGGCCTTCGAACATGGCGAACGGCGTCTGTCCCGCCTCGATGATCGGGAAGAACGGCACCGCCAGGTCGGGAATGATGAGCTGCGATTCGAGCGGCGCACTCCTCGGGTCGGTCAGGTCGGCGATCACGTACTTGCTGAGACCGGCGAGGATCCGGACGGTCTCTCCCAGGCTCCGATGCCGTGGCTTGTCGAAGTTGAAGATGATCGGCAACTCGTCGAAGGCCCGGAGATGCTCGGCGATCGCCTCGAGCACGGGCAGCCGTTCCGGTGAGAAGCGGCCGAGCAGCAACACCGCCTTCCCGCTCATCGATTCGATCACCTGGCCCATGGCATTCGTGTCGATCAGCAGGTGGATGAGCTGAGCAACCTCGATGCTGTCCGCCGTGACCGTCGGGTCCGGGAAGTCCGTGACGATGATGTTCGTCTGCCGCGTGTTCGCATCCGTCGCGATCTTCCAGACCGAGGCCGCATGGACCCTGCAGTCCGAGAGCCTGGCACCCTGCAGCATCACGCGGACCAGGATCGCGCCCATCAGCCGCGTCCGCTCCAGCGTCGCGTTGCTGAGATCGACATCGTACAGCCTGGCCTGATCGAGGTATGCGTCCGTCAGATCTGCGCCGGAGAGGTTGGCCCCGCTGAGGTCGGCATCGAGCAGCGTGGCGTCCCGAAGCAGAGCTCGCTGCAGGTTCGCGGCGATCAGCTCCGTATTGGAGAGGCTCGCCCCCCGCAGGTCGCACTCGCAAAGGTCCGCCCGCGCGAACCTCGCAGCCTGCAGGAATGCCCGCCGAAAATCCGCACCACGCAGATCGGCCTCGTACAGGTCGATGCCGTAGCCCTCGATCCCGCGTAGATCCGCAGCGTGCAGGTCGATCTCTCGGAGGTCGAACTCGCGAAGGTCGGCCGACGCCAGCCGCGGTCTCACGTCGGGGTTCGCAGCGCGCCACGCGTTCCACGACTTCACGCCTCCGGCCAGACGCTTCAGGTGGTCCGGGTCGAAGTCGAGCGAACCCGCCTCGAGGTCGTTCTGGGCGCCCGCTTCGAGTTGCCGGGGCGCAGCCAGCGCCGGTTGCGGCTCGGCCGGTGCCGGCGTCTTGATCCTGGATGGCTTCAACCAGGTGCGGTGGTTGCCGTCCGACACCTCGATGATGTCGTCCGAGACATCACCTCGGAACGGCTCGCGGAAACCGACGATCTCGACCTCTTCGCTGTCGGAGAAGCCCCCGCCGACGTAGCCGCGTGAATCCCCGCAGAGACCGACGCGCATCCCGATACGCAATGGCGGCACCTCGTCACCGACCAAGCCGACGATTCCCTGCGCGCCGTGCAGGAGCGAATCATAGCCGAAGAGAACGTCGCCGAACGCCACCCGTCGCTCGGGCGACGGTACCGGGTCGTCGCCGTTGTTCATGGAGCAAGAGCGTACACGAAGGGGGAGATCGTTAGATGACGCGGTCGGCGGGACGGTGTCGCTTCGGGTCGCCGCGCGGTTGGCGACTGCTATCGGTCGGTATCGCGGATCCCGCTCGAGATCCCGGCAAGCACCTTCATGTTCTCGGGCCACTCGGATGTCGCTTGCCACAGCTCGTGACACCGGGCGACGACCACGGCCGTGAGCGCCGGATCGCCGATCGCGCTCACGGCCTCAGCCACGACTTCGACGACCCACGCGGCATAGGAGTCGGGCGACCGGTCGGCGTGCGGTCTCGCGAGGTCCGCCTGCAGTAGCTCGAGAGCGCGCGGGACGAGCGCGCGCGTCTCGGCGTCGTCGCGCGGAAAGCCGTCGCCGATCAAACTCTCGAGCAGCGCGATCTCCAGGTTGCTGGTGTCGGCGGCCTGCTCGATACCCTTGCGCAGCACTTCGACGCCGGCAGCCGGATCGCCTAGCTCCTGGTGGAGGATCGCCATGCTCCACCACATGTCCGCGATGTAACCATAGTCGTCCGCTGCGGACCTGAAGAAGCGCAGGACCTCTTCACGATCGACCTCGAGCACCTCCTTGCGATGGTTGAAGAGCAGGTTGGCGAGATTGAATCTCGCCACGACACCGTGCTGGCGTAACCCGATTCGGTACAGCCGCTCGCATTCGCGCTGCCAGCCATCGGGGCCGCCCGCCTCGGCCAGCCCGAGGGCCAGGTAGAACGCCGCCGTAGGATCGTCGGGCGCTCGCAGGTGGTCCTCGCGAAGCCACTCGATGGCCTGGTCGACGCTCCGGCGGTCGGCGACCTTCAGTTCTCTTGCCATGCGAATCCGATGAATGGCCAGCGTGCGCCGGGATCCGACGAGATCAGGGCGCGCGCGATAGACGGCCTCCGCGGCGCCGAGCGCTGCCAGCGAGGTCCGACACCGCGTCAAGTTGGCGAACAAGCGCAGCGCCATGATGTTATCCGGATGCGCGTCGACGATCTCCTCGATCACGCCGAGCGCCGCGTCGCGATCCAGCGCCACCAGCGCGCGCGCGTACCGGACCTGCTCCTCGGCGCTGGCCCGCCCGAGCCGCGCCGACACGGTTCGGTGGCTGTCCGCGGGCGCGACACCCGCCAACAGCACTGCATCGAGCAGTTCTCCGACGGGCTCGTTGCACAGCGTCGCTTGGACTCGCCGATAGGCAGTCTGCGCCAGTTCGCGGGCTTCTGGCCCGATCGACCGCGAACGCCTCGACAGCAGAGCGCTGGCGTCGGGGGCGAGAACGGGGGACAGCGACAACAACGCCACGCCCGGGTGATCCGGCAGCTCGCGCCGCAGTTCGTCGATGGCCGCTTCCTGACGGGGATCGACAGCGGCTTCCGGACTGCCGCCAGCGATCTGCGAGTCCCATCGAATCTGCGTATCCTCGAGCAGTTCCAGCAGGGCCTGCCTGCGCTCCGCCTGCTCCCTGAGCACCGAACGCACGTAGATACTCGTCGTGAACGCGGTGAGCGCGAGCAACGCAACGACCGCGCCCGCGAGCGCCGCCCGGTACGGCTCCCGCCGCACCCACTGCAACAGCAGACGGCCGAGGCCGTAGCGCGAGGCGCGCACCGGTCGTCCGTCGAGCACACTCTGCAGATCGTCGGCCATCGCGACGCAGTCCGCGTAGCGCTGCTCCGGCACGGCGGCAGTTGCGCAGCGCAGCACCTCGTCGAGTTCCCGCGACACCGCGCGGTTGAGGCGTCGGGCCGTTACGCCTTGTCCGACCCCGCCCTCTGCGCTCGCCGGCAGCCGACCGCACAGCAGCTTGTGCAACGTGGCACCGAGGCCGAACACGTCGGCCCGGCCATCGACGCGCTCGCCGCGGGCCTGTTCGGGTGGCCGGTAACCGGGAGTGCCGAGACGGTCGCCCGTTCCGGTCAGCCCTTCGCGCACGGCGTCGTGCGCGAGGCCGAAGTCGATCAACACCGGCTCCTGATCGTCGTCGAGCAGGACATTGCTCGGCTTCACGTCACGGTGCAAGACGCCGTAGTCGTGCACCCGCTGCAAGGCGCGCGCGAGCACGGCGCCGATCTCGGTGATGCGGCGTACGCGCTCACGCGCCGGCATCTCCGACTCCGAGATCCACTCGCTGAGCGGCTGGCCACGGACCCGCTGCATGACGAGGAACGGGATCTGCCGATAGAAGCCGCGACCGTGCACGGCGACGACGTTGCGATGCTGAACCCGGGCCAGGATCTCGATCTCGCGGTCGAAACGCTCGCGACGGATCGGATCCGCAAGATCTCCGACGTGCAGCAGCTTGAGCGCGACCGTTCGATCCAGCGTGATCTGATGCGCCTCGTAGACCGCGCCCATGCCACCGGCGCCGATGCGGCGCACGGCGTCGAAGTCGTCGAACACCTCGGGCAGCTCCACGACCCCGCCGCGATCGTCGAGCGACGCGAGCAGGCCGGCACGCTGCAGGACCTCCAGATGGCGACGCACGTCCTCGGCGTGCTCGGGGTGTTCGGCTAGCAGCTGTCCGACCGGAGCCGCGACGCCGTTGGCGCGGTCCAGCAGATAGCGCTCCAGGATCTCCTGGACGGGGCCCGACGCCGGCATGTCGATGTCGTCGTTCATGGGTGGAAGACGTAGGATTGGGTTCGCAGTGGCGTTGCTACCGACGGCAAGCTACTTCGGCGCGCTACCGTTCCCGAGAACAAGCCAGCGATGCCTCCAGACTCATCCGAAGAGATCCGCCGCGCTACCGCCGCCGGCGATACGACGCGAGCGATCGAGATCCTCACAGGCCACCTGCCGCTCGCGCGGCGGATGGCCCACGCCATGCTCGGTCCGAACAACCTGCTGCGCCGCGTCATGGACTCCGAGGACCTGACCCAAGAGACGCTCGCCCGCGTCCTGCGCGCAGCGAGCCGGATGCGGGCCGAGACGCCGGCCGAAGTTTCAGCGTATCTCGCGGTCACGATGCGCAACACCCTCCGCGACTCGTACGACAAGGCCAGGACGGAGAAGAACGACATCGAACGAGAAACCCGGATCTCGCACCACGGCAACGAGCCGCCGCTCGCGAAGCAGGACCCCAGCCCGTCGCAGGAAGCCGTGGCCCACGAGACCGAGGCGCGGCTCATGGCGGCCATCGACCGGCTGCCCGCGAACGAACGCGACGTGATCGTCCTGCGGCGCAAGGGCAACCTCGAGTACGACGCGATCGCGCGGCAGCTCGAGCTGCCCAGCACGGGTGCGGCGCGAGCGCTACTGGCCCGCGCCACGTCGCGCCTCTCGACGCTGCTGTTGGATAACACCGGAAACAGCGGTCGCTCCTGAGCGTCGCTCCGTCAGACACCCCCGATCGTGAGGGCGAGCCGATCCGACGTCGACACGGGCGCAGACGTCACGCTGATGTCGAGCGTGATTCCCTGCGCGTGGATCGTCGTGCCGACGAACGCCGGCAGGTTCGGGAGGTTGACCGTCAGCGTCAGCGCCTGGAAGTAGAAGACGATGTTGGGCGTCACGAGCTGATCGCAGCCGGGCCCGAGCGGGCCGACCGGCAGTTGCACCGGGCTCCCCACGGCCACGAACTCGGCCGCGCTCGTCGTTGCGTTCTCGATCCGGAAGCCGATCTCGCCACCGACGTGCGGCAGCGGTTCGGCGACGAGCCGCAGCACACCGGCGCCACCGTTGCAGCCCAGGCCCTGCCGCTCGGCGGTCCCGAGCAGCCGCGGCCCGTAGCGCCAGACCGCCGATCCGTTGCCGTGCCCGAACAGGATCGTCGTGCCGTCACCGGGATCGTACGAGAGATCGTAACGGCTCACTGTCGGCGGCGTGCGCATGGTGGATCTGGGATGCCACGTCGCGCCGTCCCACTCCCAGACGTCGCTCCGAACCCCCGAGCCGTCCTCGCCCCCGAACATCACGACCCGACCCCGCAGCCGGTCGTACGCCATCTTGACGAAACGACGCGGGGACGGTGCTAGCGGCGGCATGCGCTGGACCCACGTGGCCCCGTCCCACTCCCAGGTGTCGCCGTATGTGGAGTTGAGATCCGACCCGCCGAATAGCACGAGACGCTCGCGCCGGCGATCGTAGGCCACGCCGAAACCAATGCGGTCGGCCAGCGGCATCGGCGCCGAATGCCACCCCTGGCCGTCATAGCGCCAGGTTCCGCGGCCGCCGCAGTTCGAGTCGGGCAGAGGCAGCACGCACTCGCCGGTGTGTTCGCAAAACACCATCTGGGCGTACGCGGTGCCCAAGGGGATCGGAATGTCCGGCTTCTGACTCCATGCCGTGCCGTCCCACTCCCACGTGTCCTTCAACGTCGGGCAGCCGCTGCCGAGGTAACCACCGACCATGACGACGCGCTGGCGGACGGGGTCGTAGCACATGTGCGCCGCGAAGCGCGGACCAGGCCAGGTCGGACCCGGGAGAATCTGGCTCCAGGAGTTGCCGCGCAGCTCCCAGAGCTCGTCCGTCGGGCCGCTCCCCGCGATCCAGCCGCCGAACATCACCGTGACCCCGCGCGCCGCGTCGAACGCCATCGCGGGCGCCTCTCGATCCGCCGGCACGGGTGCCGCGGGCAGCTGGGCGCAGTTGCTCAGCAGAACACTCGGCGGCGGTTGCGCCCCCGCGTCGTCGCCGCCAAGGACCACGAGGTCACCAGCCGGCGATTGCGGCAGGCCGGCCATCGCATGATCTCCGCGGCCGGTCGCAGCGCCGGGACACTGCTGCCAGGCGCTGAGCGACGCGTCCCATCGCCAGACGTCGCCGATCGGAGCCCCCGCACCATCGAAACCGCCGTGGAGGGTGACAGCCTGACTCGCGGCATCGAAGGCAGCCACGGCCTCCACGCGTGCCGCCGGCCTGAATGCCGGCGCCAAGAAGTAGAGCGACCAGGTCGACTGCTGCACGGGTTGCCCGACGTCGAACCGCCAAGTGTCCTGGAGGAGGACGCCGGCATGGTCTTCCCCGCCGAAGAGCAGGAACCGATCCGCCGTCTCGGTACGCGCCAGCACGTGACCCGACCGCATGCCGGGTGTGGTCGCGAGCTGGAGCTGCTGCCAGACGCCGTTCTGAAGCAGCCACGTGTCTGAGAGCGAAAGCCCGTTGCTGCCGCCGTACAGGACGACGCTGCCCGTCGACGGATCGCCGGCCATCGCCGCTCCGTGGCGCGGACTCGGACCCGGCCCCGGCACAACCAGCCAAGTCGACCCGTCCCAGAACCACGTGTCCCCGAGCAGGCCACCGAGCGCGCTCCTGCCGCCGTGCAGGTACACGCCGTTCGCGGCGGCGGCCATCACGTGATCCGAACGGGGGGCCGGCCCGCCGCTCAGTGACGGCCGCCAAGCTGCGGTTCCCGAACAGATCCAGGTGTCGCCCAGCACCGCACCGCTCCGGGCGCGGCCGCCGAACGCCACCGCCTCGCCGCGCATCATGTCGGTTGCCATCGCCGACCCGAGGCGATCGTCCAGTTCGATCCAGTCCGTCTGCGCCGTGACCGACACACCGAGAAGGGTCGCAACGGGGAGCGACCAGCAGTACCTAGCTCGTTTCATCATCTTGTTCACTTCGTCTGTTGAGCCGGCTGCATGCCGGCACGAGCTGGACGGCAGCGTCGAGTTCGCGCACGCGAAAACCCGTCGTCAGGCCCAGCGACGAAGTGACCGGGGCGGACGTCCATGTCAGTTCACCGGCAGGGTGTGGCAGTCAGCGACCGGAGCTGCGTGTGCGACCGCGCGGTCGTCCCTACGGTCCCATTGTCCAGGCTCCAGCGATGCCCGTTCTCCTGGTGGATGACCGTCGTCGTCGACCAGGTCTCGCACCGCGTGATCGGGTTCGCAGTACTCGAGAAGATGCCGACGTCGATCGACGCCGGTCGCCTACTCGACCGAGCCACCACGCGAGCCGAGACGGCAGTGGTTCTTCACCTCCCTCCGCGCCTGGTGCCGCCGACGCACCGTGCGCGAGCCCGGCAGACTGGCTCTCCCGAAGGCCGCTGGATCCGCACACCCCACCCTCGTGCGCACGCAGTACAGCAAGACGCCCCGAAGCCATCGGCCCAGGGCGTTCGCTTCGTGACAAGTGGTAGAGCGGTCGGGACGCTGGTCGTCACAGAGTACGTGACGAAGACAGTTCGGATCGGGGGAGCGGTCCGGACGAGCGATGCAGGCGTTACGAAACGTCGACCGGCCCACGAAGAGTCCGACGTTTCGTAACACGACCGCCCGCAACCAGCAGGGCGTAGAACAGAGTTCTTGACAGTTCTACGTTTCTGTCAGTAATTCTATTCACGATGCCGTCGCCATCTGGAACGCCCGAAGGACGCGCCCTGGGCACGATCCGCAGGAACGGCGGCACCATCCGCACTAGCGAAGCGATCCGCAGCGGGATCCAGCCGCGCACCCTCTACCACCTCCGCGACACCGGGGCGATCGAGCAGGTGAGTCGCGGCGTCTTCCGACTCGCCGATCTTCCGGCACCGACACTGCCGGACCTGCTGATCGTCGCGACCAGACTGCCAAAGGCCGTGATCTGCCTGACCTCGGCTCTCGCGCTTCACGAGCTGACCGACGAGATCCCGCACGACGTCCACATCGCGCTGCCCCGCAAGACCGAGCAGCCACGGCTGGATCATCCACCGCTCCGCGTCGTCCGCCTGAGCCCAGCCTGTTACCAAGCCGGCATCGAGATCCGCCGGGTAGACGGCGTGGATCTCAGGGTCTACTCACCCGCCAAGACCGTCGCCGACTGCTTCAAGTTCCGCAATCAGATCGGGCTCGAGACGGCCCTGAAGGCACTCAAGGCCCTGCGCAAACGCCGCGGTTTCGACGTCGAGGAGCTCCTCTCTTTCGCGCGCATCTGTCGCGTCGAGCGCGTCCTTCGCCCCTACCTGGAAGCGATCCTGTGACCCGCCCGATCCGCGACATCGCGGCCTCGGTGCGCCAGCGGCTCGGCAACCTGGCGAAGGCGCAGAACCGTCCGCATCAGGAACTGCTGCAGTACTTCGCCATCGAACGATTCTTGCACCGCCTCGCGATCTCGCGTCACCGGGACAGGTTCGTACTCAAGGGCGCGCTGATGCTCACCGTCTGGCGCGCCCCGACCACGCGCCCGACGATGGACATCGACCTGCTCGGCAGCGGGCGCAATCGCACCGAGGAACTCGAAGCCGTCGTCCGTGAGCTGTGCGGGGTCACGATCGACCCCGCCGACGGCCTCGCGTTCGAGCCGGAGTCGGTTGTCGGCGAGGAGATCACGATCGAGGCGGAGTACGTCGGCGTTCGCATCACGTTCCGCGCCACGCTCGGTACGGCTCGCATCCCGATGCAGGTCGACGTCGGCTTCGGCGATGCGGTCGTCGACGCCGACCCCGACGTCGAACTGCCCACGCTGCTCGACTTCCCAGCACCCCGGCTCCGCGGCTACAGCCGTGAGACCGCGATCGCAGAGAAGCTGAATGCGATGTTCCAGCACGGCCGCCTCAACAGCCGGATGAAGGACTACTTCGACGTCCTGCTGCTCGCGAGCCACTTCGCCTTCGACGGCGGCAAGCTGGCCGATGCCATCCGCGCCACCTTCGAGCGCCGCGAGACGCCACTGCAGGCACGCCCCGTAGGCCTCACGGGAGAGTTCGCCGAGCAGCCGGACAAGCAGGTCCAGTGGGCCGCGTTCCTGCGCAAGATCCGGGCAACCGACGCACCGGCGAAACTCGAAGATGCCGTCGACAGGATTGGAGCGTTCCTGCTACCAGTGCTGGCGGGGCTCGTCGAGAGCGGGACGTTCGGAGGCGGCTGGGAGCCTGGGGGCCCTTGGGTTCGCCGCTGACAACGCGAACGCCCCAACCAGACGAGAACGCGGAGAACGCGGTGGTGGAAAACGACACGAGATCCCCCGCCGGTGTGTCGTTTTCCACCATGGCTGCCCTGAGGCCAGCCCATCGGGGGGTCCCCGTGGGTGACCCCGCCACGCCGGAACATGGACATCGTGGTCGACACCGGCGATGAGGTCGCGCCCAGTGCCTGACCTGACGCCGCTCCGCTTCCTCCTCGTCGCCTTCGCCGGTTTCGTGAACCGCGAACAGGCCAGAGCCATCGCCTATCTCGTAGAGGAGAACCGCGTGCTGCGCGAACAACTCGGCGAGCGGAGGATCCGACTGAACGACGACCAACGCCGCCGCCTGGCCGTGCAGGGCAGACTCCTTGGCCGAAGACTCCTGGGCCAGGTCGCGACCATCGTGACCCCGGACACCATCCTCCGCTGGCACCGACTACTGATCGCCGCGAAGCACACCTACCCGCACAGGCGGCGCGTCGGCCGCCCCGGGCTGATGAAGGCGATCCGCAAGCTGATCGCGCGGATGGCGACCGACAACCCGAGCTGGGGCTACTGCCGCATTCAGGGCGAGATGAAGAAGCTCGGCCACCACGTAGGCCGCACGACGATCGGCAAGGCACTCAAGGACCACGGCGTGCCACCGAGCCCGGATCGCGCCATGAGCTGGCGGACCTTCCTGAAGGCGCACGCCGACGCGATCGCCGCGACCGACTTCTTCACGGTCGATGTGTGGACGGCGCGGGGCCTGGTCACCCACTACGTGTTGTTCGTCATCCACCACGCCACCAGGGTGGTCGAGATCGCCGGCATCACCACGAACCCGAACGCTGATTTCATGGCGCAGGTCGCCAGGAATCTCACCGACAGCGCCGACGGGTTCCTACGCGACAAGCGGTTCCTGATCCTCGACAGCGACACCAAGTTCACCGAGCAGTTCCGCCGTATCGTCGAGGATGCCGGTGTCGCTGTCGTGCCCACCGCCTACCAGGCGCCGGACATGAATGCGTTCGCCGAGCGTTGGGTGCAGTCCGTGAAGTCAGAGTGCCTGAACCCGATGATCCTCTTCGGGGAGCGGCACCTGCGGCGAGTGCTCACCGAGTTCCTCGCGCACTACCACCGCGACCGACCACACCAGGGACTCGGCAACGAGCTGATCACGCGGCGAACCGACAAGCCGTCGGCCAACGGTTCGGTGATCGTCGACGAGCGACTCGGCGGGCTGCTCCGCAGCTACCGCCGCTCGGCCTGACGGCCAACTTGGTCGCGACAAGACCTGGCCTCACGCATCGATCCGGGCCACCGGTCTGCAGTCTCGGCCGAACTCGATGCGCGCCCATCAATCAGATGCGCCATCCAATGCCTGGATTCGACGGCGAACCACCTCGGCGCAGTTTCCGGATAGGGCGCCCCCTGAACCCGGTCTACCTGAGCACAAACCGAGCACACCTCGGAAGTGCCCCCCGAAAACGAAGACAGGGTGGACAAGCTTAAGTGCCTGTCCACCCTGCGCTTCTGAGTGGTAGCGGGGATAGGATTCGAACCTATGACCTTCGGGTTATGAGCCCGACGAGCTACCGGGCTGCTCCACCCCGCGTCGCGGACGGAGAACGATAGCGCGCGGCCACCCCATCTCAAGCTCTTTCCGTCGGTTCAGCTGTTGCCGCGCAGGCCTTCGAACTTGCGGCGGAGCTCGGCGGGGCAGTCCTCGGCGCGGAACAGGGCGGCGTGCGGTTCGATCTCGGCCCAGACGGCGGGGCGGGTCTTGGGGTCGAGGCCGATGCGGGTGGTGGCCCAGTCGATCAGGCGCTGGCGGAACGCCGGGTCTTCGGGTTGCGAGGCGCGGCGGGCGCGGTCGAAGAGGTCGAGCGCGACTGCGGGCTTGGACTCGGCAAGGGCGCGGGCGACCTTGTCGAACACGGCCAGCGCGCGGGCATCGAGCGGGCGCCGCGGCTCGCGGGCGGCGAGCAGGGCGGCGGCGGCATCGGGGCGGTTGAGGCCGAGCTGGGCCTCGGCGGCCAGCAGGCGGACGTAGTCCTTCTGCTCGTCGGTGAACGCCACACGCGGACCGCCGTTCGGTGCGGTCGCCGGCTCGGTCGCGGCGAGCCAGCGCTCGGCGCGGTCGACGACGTCGCGGAAGCGCGAGCCGACGAGCGCGACCTCGAGATGCAGCAGACGGTGCGCGGGCGCCTCGAGCCGGGCGGCCGGCGGCACACGCTCGAGATTCAGCGCGCGGAACGCGATCAGCACGGCGTTGGCCTCGTCCTTGAGCTCGGGGGAGCTGTCCCAGGCCTGGTCCGCCGGCTTCATCAGCGCGGTCTTGATCAGCAGCTGCATCGCGATCTGCGCACGGTTGGCGGTGTTCTGATCGGCGCTCTCGACGTCCTGCGCCATGTTGCGCGCGACGTGCTGCCGGTTGAGCAGGAGGCGCAGGAGGTTGCGCTTCTCGAACGCGAGCAGCGTGCTGCAGGCGCCGAGCCACGGGCCGTTCGAGGCGTTCTCGCTGCTGGCGATCTGGAACAGCGCGCCGAGCAACGGTTCCTCGCGGAACTCGTGCTCGGGCGGGATCACGCCGTCGCGCTGCAGCTGACCGAGGACGTGGTTGATCGCGCCGATCGCCTTCTCCGGCATCTCCGGCTCGGTGCCGCACGCCACCAGCGTGTCGACCAGGGCCGGCAACACCGCGGCGGTCTCGACCTCGAGGCGATCGCGTAGCGCGACGATCGTCCCCGCCGGGTCGATCTTCGCGAGCTTGCCGAGCGACTGCGCCGCGTGTCGGCGAACCTCGGCGTCGTTGTCGGCGAGCAGCGTGTAGAGCGCCGCCTGGCGCTTCTTCGCCCCCGCCTGATAAGTCCAGCTCGTCAGCCGGATCACGCAGGTGGCACGGAACGAGCTGTCCTGCTGCGGGTCCTGCGCGAACTCGAGCAGGAGGTCGAAGATCTCGGGCACCCGCACCTCGTCGCCGCCCGGGCCGACCGAAGCCGGGCTCAGTGCGAGCGCGAGCGCGCGGTCGCGCAGCGGCCCGAGCGCCGGGCGCTGCCAGATCGATCGGATCAGCGCGATCCACGCCGCCTTGTCGGCGTCGTCCGACCCGGGTGCAAACCAGCGCGGCGCCGAACGGGACGACAGCGTCGCGAGCGCGGTCTCGATGCGGTTGGACGCGTCGACGCCGAGCTCGACCACGGACTGGGCGTACTGCACCAGGACGGCGCGATTGGCCGCGCTCGGGAAGCGTCGCAGCCCGCGCAGCGCCGCCAGCTGCTCCTCGACCACCGGCCGCTGCAGCTGCGCGAGCAGCGCGGTCTGGAGCTCGCTGACGATCTCGGACTCCTCGAGCCGAGCGGTGTAGGCGGCGACCTCGAGCAGCAGCGAGCGGCGCGTCACCATCTCGACCGGGGTCTGCTGCCAGAGCTCGAGCAACCGACGACAGAACAGCTGGCGCGGCGGCGATGCGGCCGCCGGAATGCGTTCGGTGAGCTCGTCGCGCAGGGTGGCGAGCGCGGCGTCGACCAGGGTGCCGTCGGTGACGAGCGTATGGCGGCTGATCGCCTCCCAGTTGATGCCCGGCCCGGCGTCGGTGTAGGCCTTGACCACGTCGCGCGTTCGCGCGACGCGCTCGAGCTCGAGCTGGCGGCGCACCTGATCGACGCGCTGGCTGCCCTCGCGCGCGGCGCGCTCAGCGAGATCGGTGTAGGTCAGCGTCGTGTGCTGCTCCTGCCACTGCACGAACTCCTCGCGGGTCGTGAACTCCTGCTGCCGGAACGTCAGCATTCGCAGCGCCGCGCGGGCCGCGCCGCGCGTGCGCGGATCGTCGTGGCCGACGTAGTCCGCCAGCACCTGCCCGAGATAGAGGCTCTGCAGGTCGGCGAGGCAGCCGAACAGCGCCGGTGGTTCGACGTTGTCCTTCTCGAGCAGGGCCCGCGCCGCGGCCTCGAGCTCGCGCACCGGCACTTCTTCGAGCGCGTCCCGCGCGGCCTCTCGCAGGTCGGCGCCGACGTCCTTGCCACCCTCGCGCCACCACTCGGCCAGGGTGCCGAGGTAGTAGCAGAAGATCTGGCGGCGCACCGCCGTGCCGGCGCCGCCGAACTGGCTGGCGTCGGTCTGCAGCAGGTGACGGTTGAGCCCCTGCAGGATCGCGAGGCGCAGCTTGTCCGGATCCTCGGTGCGCGCGAGCTCCTCGCTGAGCGCGGCATGCGCGGCGGGATCGGCCATCGCCAGCAGCCGTTCGACCGCGGTCATGCGCGCGACGCTGCCGTCGGCACCCGGCTGGCGCAGGTTGGCGCAGAGCTTCTCGATGTCGGGGCCCTGCGGCTCCTTCTGAGGCGTCGTCCCGGCGGCGGCGCAGACCGTGGTCAGGCAGATCGTCAGCCACGTCCTCGCCACCGTCGATCCGAGCATCTTCATCGATCCGCTACACCTCGCGCCATCGCCGCCAACAACGCCGCCCGTCCGCCGCCAACCGTCGTACGCCGGCCTGATCCTAACCGCACGACCGTGCCGGCAACCATCGGCTTTCGTGCGACCTCAGCGTGAGCGGCATCCGGCGACGAACGTTGCGCTCAGGAACTCCGCCCGGAGCGCTCCGCCTGCCAACGTCGGAACCGCTGCGCGACCTCGAGCGCGGCGTTCGCGGCGTCACCGGCGGCGGTGTCGACCGTGTCGTCGGCGACCTGCCGGTAGAGCGGCGCCCGCGCCGCCGCCAGCGCGCGCAGCTCGGCTGCGGGCGGCAGCGAGGTCAGCGGCGGCCGCGACGGACCGCCGTGGCGAGCCGCGGCGGCGAGCCGGGCCGCCAGCGTGTCGACGTCGGCCTGCAGCCAGACGACGAACAAGGTCGGTGCAGCGAGCGCCGTGCGCACTGCCGGAATCGTCACCGCGCCTCCCCCGGTCGCGATCACGGCGACGTCGGCTGCCGCCAGCAGCGGCAGCACGACGCCGGCCTCGCGCCGCCGGAACTCGGGCTCGCCGACGGCCGCGAGCAGGTCACCGACGGACCGCCCGACCGCGGCGGCGAGCTCGGCGTCGGCGTCGACGAAGCCGAAGCCGAGCTCGTTCGCGGCGAGCCGGCCGATCGTCGTCTTGCCGGCGCCGCGCAGCCCCACGAGCACGATCGCCGCCACGCGCGCTCCGTGCCGCCTACGCCGGCTCCGGAACGACGAGGCGCGCGGCCTTGCGCTTGCCGACCTGCACGACGTAGCTGCCGGGCGGGAGCCCGTGTTTGACGTCCTTGACCACCTCGCCATCGACGCGCACGCCGCCGCCCTGCACCAGCCGGCGACCCTCGCTGTTCGAGGCGCAGAGATTCGCGAGCGCCATCGCCGCCGGCAGCCAGATCGCGCCGTCGACCAGCGCGGCGGCATCGACCGCGACCTCGGGCAGCTCGTCGGGCAGCCCGCCCTGCTGGTGCACGCGGTCGTACTCGGCGCGCGCGGCGACCGCCGCCTCGCCGCCGTGGTAGTCCGCGGCGATCGCGGCGGCGAGCGCGAACTTGGCCTCGAGCGGGTTGCCCAACAGCTCTCCGATGCGCCCGGCATCCAGGTCGGTCAGCAGCGTGAAGTACTTCTCGAGCAGCGTGTTCGGCACCTTCATCAGCTTGCCGAACTGGGCCGACGCCGACTCGTGCACGCCGATGTAGTTGCCGAGCGACTTCGACATCTTCTGGCTGCCGTCGAGCCCCTCGAGCAGCGGCAGGGTGAGGCAGATCTGCGCGCGCTGCCCCTGCTGCCCCTGCAGATCGCGGCCGACCAGCAGATTGAACAGCTGGTCGCTGCCACCGATCTCGACGTCGCACTCGAGCTCGACCGAGTCCCAGCCCTGCAGCAGCGGGTAGAGGAACTCGTGCACCGCGATCGGCTTCTGCTCGCCGTAGCGCTTGGCAAAGTCGTCGCGCTCGAGCATGCGCGCAACGGTGTAGCGACTGGCGAGCGTGATGCAGTCCATGAACGACTTGCCGTGGAACCACTCGCCGTTCTCGCGTTCCTCGAGGTTCGCGACGTCGAGCACCGCACCGATCTGCTCGCGGTAGGTCTGCTTGTTGGCCTCGACCTGCTCGCGCGTCAGCGCCGGCCGGGTCTTGTTGCGCCCGCTCGGGTCGCCGACCATCGCGGTCGCGGTGCCCCAGAGCACGATGACGCGGTGCCCGAGGCGTTGGAAGTCGCGCAGCTTGCGCAGCGGCACGGTGTGGCCGAGGTGGATGTCGGGCGAGCTCGGATCGATGCCGAACTTGACGCGCAACGGCCGGCCGCTCTGCCGACTCTGCTCGAGCCGCTGCCGCAGGTCGTCGCGATCGACCAGATCGACGACCCCGCGCTCGATCACGGCGAGCTGTTCTTCGACGGGTGGGAAGGTCACGGCGACGCGTCCTACCTGCCGGTCCCCCACCAGGCAAGCCACGCCTCGCGGTCGCCGACCGTCGTGCTGCGGCCGGTGAGCTCCTGCAGCGTCGCCATCGCGACCCGCGCCAGCGGCTCGGGGCCGAAGCGCACCTGGTCGATCAGCAGCGCGAGCGCCTGCTCGCGCTCGGCGCCCTTGGTGAACACGGCGCCGAGGAAGACGTGCCGGAAGTGCTCCGGATCACCGCGCCGCAGCGCCTCGCGCAGCGTCGCGAGCGGCCGTGCCGCGATCGGCTCGTAGCCGGCCGGCCACAACGTCACCGACGTCGCCGCGATCGTCCGCCGCCGCAGCGGCGCGCGGGTGTCGAAGTCGGCCTTCGCACTGGCGCGGACGTAGCCGAACAGATCGACGCGCACGTGCACGGTGCGGCGCGCGGCACCGAGATCCGGGATCGCAAGCTCGATCGGCTGCCGCAGCACGGCGTCGCCGGTGAGTTCGACCGCGCTCGGCAGCCAGATCACGTCGCTGCGCTGCCAGGTGTTGCGATCGCCGCCGGCGAACACGTCCTCGACGACGAACGCCACCGCGAAGCCGGTGGGGTCGTCGCCGCCGCGACCGCCGAGCTGCACCGGCGCGCCCGGCGCCGGCACCGCGAGCTCGAACCGCAGCGGTTCGCCGATCGTCGGCGCCGGCTCGCCAGCGCCGGCGGCCAGACCGAGCGCGGCGTGACCGGTGGCGTGCTCGAGGAATGCGAGCCCGTGACCGAGCGCGCGGTAGCCCGCGAGCCGCTCACCGAGCCAGTCGGGCAGGCCGGGCTTCTCGTAGGCGTCGAGCAGCCCGAACAGAACAGCGACCTCGCGGTCGTCGACCGCTTCCTGGAGCTGCCGCAGCACCCCGTCGTAGAGTTCGACCAGCGCGCGCTCGCTCGCGCTCGCCGGCGAGCGACCGAGCGGGATGGTGACGGGGATCGCGAACTCTGGGCGATCGAGCTGGTCCTCGACCAGCGGCACGTCCTCGTAGACCGTCACGCAGGCGCCTGCGAACACGCAGACGCCTGCGATCGAGCTGCGGAAGCGCCGCGGCGAGAGGATGGCCTAGCCCTCCTTCTCGCTCTCCGACGGCTCGCCCTCGGCCGCCGGGTTCTCGGCCGACGGCTGCGGCTCCTCGCTCGGCTCTTCGGTCGATTCCTCGGCCGCGGGCGTGTCGTCGCCGCCGCGCAGGCCGATGCCCTTGAGCTGACTCGCCAGCGAACCGAGCGCCGGCTGCGTGCGCTCGGGCTCGGTGATCTGCGGCGCCGACGACTCCTCGCTCTCGTCGAAGTGGGCCTGGATCAGCGTCAGGCCGATCTTCCGCTCCTCGGTGTCGATCTTGATGATACGCACCTCGACGCGCTGGCCGACCTTGACGATCTCCTCGGGGTTGTCGACCTTGTGGTCGGCGAGCTCGCTGATGTGCAGCAGGCCCTCGAGCCCCTGCTCGAGCTCGACGAAGACACCGAAGTTGGTGATCTTCGTG
>JAGQRB010000099.1 GCA_020425925.1 Planctomycetota bacterium | reverse complement strand
CACGGCGCGCACCGCGGCGGCGGTCCACGGCAGGCCGAGGACCGCGAGCGAGGCGGTGACGTCGGCGGCCGGCGAGAACAGCGTGCCGACGCGGACCAGACGGAGGAGCTGGAGCAGCAAGGGTGGGGGAGACCGATCGGCGGAATCAGAGCAGCCGCAGGATGTCGTTGTAGGTCACGAACAGCACGAGCAGCAGCACGAACACCAGGCCGACGACCTGGCTGTAGCCGAACACCCGGGCGCTGACCGGCGAGCCCTTGACCTTCTCGATCGCGAGGAACAGCAGGTGGCCACCGTCGAGCACGGGGATCGGCAACAGGTTCACGAACGCGAGGTTGACGCTGATCAGCGCGAGGAAATACCAGAACCACGACGGGCCGCGCTTGGCGGCCTGGTAGCTGACCTGCGTGATGCGGATGAATCCACCGAGGTTCTTGGCGCCGACGTCGCCGGTGATCAGGCGTTTGAGCGTCACGTACGACTGCTTGAGCAGATCGAACGAGCACACCGTGCCGAGCCGCAGCGCGTCGAGGAAGCCGGTCGCGCGCAGCTCCTGCTCGATCAGCGGCGCCGCCGGCGTCATGCCGTAGTCGTAGACCGGCGCGCGTTCGGCGCTGACGACGAGCTCGAGGACATCGCCGCGCGGCAGGTCGCGCTCGGCCGGGTCGAAGAACGCGTCGGACTCGGGCGGCAGGCGGCGCAGGCGGAAGCGCAGCGGTTCGCCGGCACTCGCACGCACGATCTCACGGACGTCGTCCCACGACCCGATCGGTCGGCCGTCGATCGCCTCGATCAGGTCGCCGGCGCGCACGCCCGCGAGCTCGGCGGCGTGGCCCGGGCTCGGCACGATCCGCCGACTGTCGTCGACGCCGAGCGCGACCCGGTCCGCCAGCGAGCCGCGTTCGGCGGCGCGGACGCGGACGCCGAGGTCGACCTCGCGACCGTCGCGCACGACCTGCAGTCGCAGCTCCTCGGGCCCGGTCGCGAATGCGGCGAGGTCGCCGCCGAGGAATGGCCGGCCATCGATCGCGAGGATCGTGTCGCCGCGCTCGAGGCCGAGTCGATCGAGCCAGTCGGTGCGCCGCAGTCCGATCACCTTGCGTGCCAGCATCGTGATGCCGACCAGCGGCGGAGCGGGCTCGCCGGCGCGCGGTGCCGGGATCTCGCCGGTGATCGTGCGTTCGCCGCGGCGGACCTCGAAGCTGAGCGGGCCGCCGGCGTCGAGCGCCGTGGCGATGGCCTCGCCCGCGGCGGCGGCGCCGTCGATCTGCAGCAGCACGTCGCCGTTCGCGAGGCCGGCGGCGGCCGCCGGACCGTCGGGCGCGACCGTCAGCTCGAACTCGCCGTAGGCCGGCTCGACGCCGAGGCGGTAGAGCCCGCTCTGCTTGTCGAAGTGCGGCAGCACGGTTACGACCTGCGTCTCGCCGTCGCGCTCGATCGTGAGGTCGACCGGGCGATGGCCGTGCAGCGCGATCTCGACCGCGAGGGTGTCGAGCGAGCGCACCTCGTGGCCGGCGACCGCGACGACGCGGTCGCCGGGCAGCAGCCCGGCCTCCCAGGCGGCCGAGCCGTGCTGCACGCGGCCGACCAGCGGCGCCGTGAAGTTGACGCCGGCGCTGAACACCAGGGGAAACACCAGCAGCGCGAACAGCACGTTCATGATCACGCCGCCGGACCAGAACAGCGCGCGCTGCCAGACCTTCTTGGCCCAGAGCGACTCGCTCGCCGGATAGCGCCGGTCGCTCGGCTCGACCCCGGCCGCCAGCACGTAGCCGCCGAATGGCACCGCCGACAGCCGGAAGTCGGTGTCGCGCCAGCGGAAGCCGCAGAGCCGCGGCCCGAACCCGAGCGAGAACACCTCGACGCGGACGCCGGCGAACCGCGCCGCCAGGAAGTGGCCGCCCTCGTGCACGAAGATCAGGAGGCCGATGCCGATCAGCGCGAAGATGATGTTGACGAAGTCCATGCGGGGTTGTCGGGGTCAGCGCGCCGCGGCCGCAGTCATGCGGGCGGCGAAGCGACGTGCCTCTGCATCGGCATCCAGCACGTCCGCGAGCGAGCGGATCGGGCGCGGCGGTCGATCGGCGAGCGCGGCCCGGCAGGTCGCGGCGATCGCCGGGAACGGGATCTCGCCGGCCAGGAACGCGGCGGTCGCGACCTCGTCGGCGGCGTTCAGCCGCGCGCCGCTGTCGCCGCCGGTGCGCAGCACGTCGTAGGCCAGGGCCACCGCCGGGTAGCGCTCGGCTTCGCAGGGCAGGAACTCGAGGCTGCGCCAGCGCACCGGGTCGAACGGCTCGAACGCGAACTCGAGCCGGTCGGGGTAGCCCAGGCAGTAGAGGATCGGCACCCGCATGTCGGGCACGCCGCACTGCGCCAGCATCGAGCCATCGACGAACTCGACGAGGCTGTGCACGATGCTCTGTGGGTGGATCACGACGTCGATCGCGGTCGCCGGCAGATCGAACAGCCAATGCGCCTCGATGACCTCGAACGCCTTGTTCATCATCGTCGCGCTGCCGACCGTGATGCGCGGGCCCATGTTCCAGGTCGGGTGCCGCAGCGCCTCGGCCGGTGTGACCGCGTCGAAGGTGTCGAGCGCGCGGGTCCGGAACGGCCCACCCGAGGCGGTCAGCAGCACCCGCCGCACCGCCGCCGGCGACTCGCCGCGCAGGCACTGGAAGACCGCGCAGTGTTCGCTGTCGACGGGCAGCACGGCGGCGCCGTGCTGCCGCGCCAGCGCCATGAGGTAGTCGCCGGCGACGACCAGCGACTCCTTGTTGGCGAGCGCCAGCGTGCGGCCGGTGCGCAGCGTCCACTCCGAGGCCGCGAGCCCGGCGGCGCCGGTGATGGCGTTGAGCACGGTGTCGGGCGCGGTGCGTTCGAGCGCCGCGATCAGGCCGTCGTCGCCGTGGAACCACTGCGTGCCCGGAGGCAGCACCGGTGGCGTCTCGGCCCCGGTCAGGCAGGCGGCGGCCGGCCGGTGCTGCTCGGCGAGGGCGGCGAGCGGCGCCGCGCTGCGGTGGGCGGCGAGCAGCCCGACCTCGAATCGATCGGCGTGCAGCGCGAGGATGTCGAGCGCCTGGGTCCCGACCGAACCCGTACAACCGAGCACCGCGATGCGTCGCTTCGCCACGCTCCGATCATCGGCCACCCGGGGCGGAATGCAACCGCAGTCGTCGGTTGCCGCGCCCGGGGCGCGGCCGCATGATGTGGCCCGCCATGAGCGAAGCGTCCTCTGCCTACCGGCGTGCCGGTGTCGACATCGACAAAAAGTACGCGGCGGTCGGCAACGCGACCGCCGCGATCCGTTCGACGTTCACCGCGGGCGTGCGCGGCGACGTCGGCAGCTTCGGCGGGATCTTCGATCTCGCCGCCGTCGGCGCCGCCGGCGAGCTGCTGGTGGCCTCGACCGACGGCGTCGGCACCAAGGTCAAGGTCGCGCAGCTGCGGGCGCGCGCCGGCGGCCCGGTCGGCACGGTCGGCGAGGACCTCGTCAACCACTGCGTCAACGACATCCTGGTGCAGGGTGCGCGACCGCTGTTCTTCCTCGACTACATCGCGATGTCGACGATGCTGCCGGCGCAGGTCACCGAGATCATCGGCGGCCTCGCCAAGGCCTGCCGCGAGAACGGCTGCGCGCTGCTCGGCGGCGAGACCGCCGAGATGCCGGGGGTGTATCGCGACGGTGAGATCGACGTCGCCGGCACGATCATCGGCGCGGTGCCGCGCGACCGCGTGCTCGACGGCAGCGCGATCGCGGTCGGCGACGTGCTGCTCGGTCTGCCGAGCACGGGGCTGCACACCAACGGTTTCTCGCTGGCACGGCAGGTGCTGTTCAGCGATGCGGGCCTGCAGCTCGACGACCGCCCCGACGAGCTCGGCGGCAGCTCGGTCGGCGATGCGTTGCTCGCGGTGCATCGCAGCTACCTCGGCCCGGTGCTGCCGCTGCTCGAACAGGGCCTGCTGCGCGGGCTCGCGCACATCACCGGCGGCGGCCTGCCGGACAACCTGCCGCGCGTGCTGCCGCCCGGCACGGCAGCGCGCATCGACACCGCCGCGATCCCGCGCTCGCCGATCTGCGATCTGATCGTCGCCCGCGGCGGGGTCGCGCGCGCCGAGGCTTACCGGGTGCTCAACATGGGCGTCGGGCTCGTGCTGGTCGCGGCGCCCGACGCCGCTGCCGCGGTGCAGGCGGGCCTCGAAGCGGCCGGCGAGCGGCCGTTCCGGCTCGGCGAGATCGTCGCCGGCGAACGCAGCGTCGAGCTGCGCTGACGCCGACTGGCCCGGGCGAACCGTGGGTGCGGACGAGCGCCACCGGCGATCTGGCGGTCGGTAGCGCGAGCGCCGATCTTGCGCTACGGTGAAGGCGCTTCCGAGGCGGCCCGACCGCCTAGACCCCCCGGATCACGCCTGGCCAAGACGTGAGGATCTCGATGTTCGTACCGGCTGTCATTGCCACCGTCTCCCTGCTCGCCACGCTGCCCGCCTGCCCCCTGCCCCAGGGTGACGGCAACGGTTCCGGTGCCGGTGCCGCGCCCGCCGCGGCCAAGACCCAGGAGCCGATTCTCGACAAGAGCGCGCAAGACGGTCTGGCCAAGAAGCTGCAGGCCTACCTCGAGGCCGAAGCCGCCTACATGAGTTCGGATTCCAGCAAGGAGCGCGAGAAGCTCGCCAAGAAGCGCGAGTCGGCCAAGGACGCGTTCATCAAGGACTGGGAGTCGAAGACCAAGAAGGGCGACCTGCTCGCCTCGATGCCGGACCTGCGCGCGATCTACCAGAACTGCTTCACGCTGGAGCGGCCGCGCAACGCGCCGGGCACGCCGCGCAAGTACGAGGTCGAGCTGCGCGACGGCAAGGCCGAGTACGTGCTGCTGCTGCCGAAGAAGTACAAGCCCGACGCGCCGATGCGCACCGTGATCGTGTTGCCGGGCACCAAGGCGGCGGACCAGATGAGTTCGTGGGAAGACGCCGATCGCTATCTCGACCAGATCTGGCCGCGGAAGTGCGAGGCGCGCGAGACGACGATCTTCCACGTGCCGCAGCTGCCGGAAGGGCTCGAGATGGACCCGATGCCCGACTACAGCCGCGAGGGGCAGGAGGCCCAGGAGCAGCGCCGCATCGCGGTCGTGTTCGGCACCTACGGCGAGACCATGCGCGACGTCAACGTCGACCGTCCGCGGGTCTTCCTCGACTGCGGCCGCGGTGACTGCGCCTTCGGTCTGCGCTTCGTGTCGATGTTCCCGGACCGTTTCGCCGGCATCGTGCTGCGAGATCCCACCAAGGTCGAGGATCTGCGCCTCGGCAGCCTCACCGGCATGCCGGTGCTGATGCTCAAGACCGCCGACAACGCCGGCGTGGTCGACACCCTGAAGCAGCGCCTCGATGCGGTCTCGCCGGAGGCGGTCAGCGTGCTCGACGCCACCGACGCGTATCCGTTCGAGGCCGCGAACGAGGCGATCTCGAAGTGGATGGACGAGCACGAGCGCGACATGACGCCCAAACACGTCGTGATCGAGCCGAACCACGATCGCTTCAACCGGGCCTACTGGGCCCGCATCGGCCGGATGAATCCGGTGCACGGCACCGCCGCCGATCAGCGGCCGCGGCTCGAGGTCACCGCCGATCGCGCCAGCAACCGCATCGTGGTCAAGGCCCAAGGCGTCGAGTCGTTCTCGCTGATGCTGAACGACGACCTGGTCGACCTCGACAAGGAGTTCACGGTCGTGATCAACGACAAGGCGGTCACCGAGCAGAAGCGGCGCGATCAGCGCGGCATGCAGGAACGCATGCTCGAGCGGCGCGACTGGGACTTCCTGTTCCCGGTCGAGTTCCAGAGCACGGTGCCGAAGGCGGAGCCCAAGGAAGGCGAGCCCAACAAGTGAGCTCGCCGGTGGCCGCCGGGCCCGCCTCGGCAACGGCGAGCCTCGGTGCGGCGCGCGGCTTCTTCGCCGCGGCGCTCGCCGGCTTCTGCCTGATGGCCGCCGAGCTCACCGCGGTTCGCCTGCAGGCGCCGTGGTTCGGCGACAGCGCCTACGTCTGGACCAACGTGATCGGCGTGATCCTCGCGGCGCTCGCCGGCGGCGCGGCGCTCGGCGGCGTGCTCGCCGGCCGCGGCCAGGCGGTGCGCACGCTGTTCCGTGTGCTCGCGCTGGCGGCGGTGCTGCTCGCGCTGCTGCCGTTCGTGGCGCGACCCGTCGGCCAGTACCTGCTGCCGCCCGAGTTGCCGCTCGACGCCGCGATGGCGGCGGTAGTACGCGGTTCGCTGGTGGCGACCGCGCTGCTGTTCGGCCCGCCGATGTTGCTGCTCGGGATGATCGGGCCTCTGCTGGTGACGGCGTTGGCGCACGCCGGGGGCGCGGGCGGCCGCGCCGCCGGAACGGTCTCGGCGGCCGGGACGCTCGGCAGCCTGCTCGGCACGTTCGCCGCGACCCACTGGCTGGTGCCGACCTTCGGCTCGCGCGCGACCCTGACGCTGGTCGGCGCGTTGGTCGGGCTCGCCGCGTTCGCGGTCGCGAGCGGCAAGCGCCGCGCGGCGGTCGGCGGCGCCGTGACCGCCCTGCTGACGGCTGCGGCCGCACTGCACTCCGGACCGCTACGGCCGGCGGCGGGCCGCGAGCTGCTGGCCGAACGCGAGACCCCGTACCAGCTGCTGCAGGTGGTGCGCGAGCATCCGCCGGCGAGCCCCGATCGCACGCTGCTGTTGATCAACGAGGGCCTCGATTCCTTCCATTCGATCGCGGTCGCGGGCTCGGCGTTGACCGGCGGGGCGTACTACGACTGGCATGCGCTCGCGCCGTTGCTGGCCGGCGACGGTGCGCGCCCCGACGACCTCCGCGCGCTGTCGATCGGCGACGCGGCGGGCTCGCTGCGGACGGTCTACGCCGGGGTGTTCCCGGGCGCGACGCTCGATGGCGTCGACATCGACGCCGAGACGATGGCGCTCGGCGACAGGTTCTTCGTCGGAGCGGCCGGTCGGGCCGCGGGCGGACGGCATGCCGCCGACGGCCGCGTATTCGTCAACCTCGCCGGCCGCAGATGGCACGCGATCCACGTCGACGCCTACGCCAATCAGATCTACGTGCCGGCCCACCTCGCCAGCCGGCAGTTCTTCGTCGGCGTGCGCGAGCTGCTCGAACCCGGTGGCGTGGTCGCGCTCAACGTCGGCGGGCTGCGCGACGACGATCCGGTGCTGCGCGCGATCGGCACGACGCTCGCGGCCGTGTTCGGCCACGCGTTCGCGTTGCACGTGCCGAACAGCCGCAACTACCTGGTCGTCGCCAAGGCCGGAGCGCCGCCCGCCTTCGACCGCCTCACCGCCGAGCCGCCGGTTGGCGGCGAGGCGCTGAACGACGCCGACCGCACGGCCTGGCTCGAGCTCGTGCATTACGCCGCGCGGCCGGCGGCGTGGCGCGACGTCGGCAGCGGTGGCCCGGTGCTCGACGACGACCGTCCCGAGCTCGACGAGCTCATGATGCAGAGCTACGTCGCGACCACCGACCCGGGCGCGGTGGTCGCCTGCGCCGGCGGCGTCGCGCCCGACGCGGCCGAGCTCACCGCCTACGAGGCGGCGACCGTCGGCGACTGGCTCGGCGTGCTGGCGGCGGTCGCGAGCAGCCGCGCGCCGACCGCGTTCCTGCGCGAGAAGGCCGGCCACGCGCGCTGGTCGATGCGCGAGCTGCGCGCGGCGATCGCCGAGTACGGCGCGGCGCGTGAGCTCGCCGACGACCCGACCGCACGGGAGCGACTCGACCACAGCCTCGCGGTGCTCGGCGACGAGCTCGCGCCGCAGCGCGAAGCCGCCGCCGTGACGGCGCGCAACGGCTGGCTGGCGCTCGCCGTCGTCGCTCTGATGCTCGGCTCCGTGCTCTGGATCGTCGGCCTCGCCCGAGCTCGCGGCCAGCGCCGGCCGGCGTAGAACGAGCGGACCGCCGACCGCCTCACAGGATGTCGAGGATGCCGGCGGCGCCGTCGGTCAGAGTGCTGGTGGAGGCGCGGTAGTTGCAATCGGTCGCGTAGGTCGCGTTCCACGGCAGCGGGTCCTTGTCGCAGACCGCGCCGAGCCCGACCACCGCGAACGCGCGCGCCAGCGGCGTGACGCCGTCGGCGTCGAGCAATGCCAGCAACGGGTCGAGCGCGGCGCGGTCGCCGATCTGTCCGATCGCCGCCGCCGCGGCAGCGAGCCGCACCAGACTGCCGTCCTGGGCCTGCAGCTCGGCGCAGAGGTCGCCGACGAGCTCGGGGTCGCCGAGCAGGCCGAGCGCCTGGGCGCAGTGCAGTACGACCTCGGGGCGGCGCGCAGCGCCGTGCAGCAGCGCGCGGATCTCGCCGGTAGCGAGATCGTCGCGCAGCATGCCGAGAGCGATGCAGAGGTAGCCGGCGAGGTCGTCCTGGTGGCTCTTCTCACGCAGCAGTGCGCGGATGTCGTCGGCCGCGCCGCGATCGTCGACCAGGCCGAGCGCGATCGCGAGTCCGGCGCGGGCACTCGGGTTGCGGGCATCGAGGAACGCCCGGCGCAGCCGGGCGGCGATCTCGCGGTCGAGCTCGGACGCGGCATCGGCGTCGCGATCGGCCGCGACCAGCACCCCGAGCGCCATCGCGACCCAGGGTTGCTCCAGCGCCTTCCTGGCATCGTCGAACTCCGCCAGCAGCGCGGTGCGGGCGCGGGCGCCGCCGAGTCGGGCCAGCGAGATCAGCGCGAAGCGGCGGGCCTGGTGGTCCTTGTGCTCGCGATACGTGCGCAGCAGCAGCGTGCCGATCGCGGCGGCGACGTGGTCGTCCGGCAGGTCGCCGCCCTGCCACGGCGGCGTCAGGTTGCCGAGGGCGACGGCACACGATTGCGCGATGTGTGGGTTGGACTTCGCGGCGCGGCCCTCGTCGAGCTGGGCCTCGAGGTCGCGCGCGAAGCGATCGCGCCAGCGCTTCGCGGCCGGCTGCGAAGCGGTCAGCAGCCGCGCCACGGCGGGCGCGATGTGGGCCTGCACGAGCTGCGCACCCGGACCGAGCGGCCGCTCGTAGAACTGCCACAGCGCCTGCAGCACGGCGTCGCGCAGCACGTCGGCGGCGCGCCCGGACCACTCGAGCGGCAGCTGGGCCAACGCCTCGATCGCCGCGACCTGCAGATCGCGGCTCGGATGTTCCTCGGCGAGCACGGGCAGCAGCGCCGCGACGATGCGGCGGGCGGGTCCCGCCTCGCGGTTCCGCTGCAGCAGCAGGCCGAGTCCGAACGCCGCGAACGCACGCGTCCGCTCGTTGACCGCGGCGCCGCCCGACAGCCGGCGGCCGCGCTCGTCGTCGGCGACCAGCGCGGCCAGCAGCTCGATCGTCTCGGGGTCGGCGTGGCCGGCGATGCCGAGCGCCAGCGCGGCGGTCTCGCGCAGCTCCTGATCGGCGCGCTGCAGGAACGGCACGATCTCGTCGTCGAGTCGCCAGTTGGGGCCGTTCCGCCCGATCTTCGCGAGTCCGACCAGCGCGGCCGACAGCGCGTCGCGGCCGGGATCCTGGTGCAGCAGCGCGACGAGCCGGTCGGCGACGCGCAGCAGATCGCCGTCGGTCGGTGGGGTGACCTGGTTGGAACGGGCCGCGAGCCGCGGGTTGAGCAGGACGTCGTCGGCTGCGACCGCGCGGCCGCCGTGGATGGCGTCGCGCAGTTGCAGGAACGGGTCCTTGCCGAACTCCCACCAGAACTCCCAGCGCGTGAGGTCGTCGTCCAGCACCGCGCCGCGCATGGCTCCGGGCGCAGCAGCGCCGCCGCTGCCGGCGCTGCTGCTGGCCGCACCGCTGCCGCGGCCGCTGGCAGCGGGGTTGCCGCTGGTCTGCGGCCCGTTCTGCGAACCGCTCTGTGGACCGTTGGCCGCGGGCCCGCTGCTCCCCGTGCCACCCGGGGACGGCGGTACGACGTTGCCGGGGCCGCGGTACTGACCGCCGTGTGCGGTGAGAGGCGCGGCGAGCAGCGCGAGGCCGACGGGGAACAGGAAGCAGAAGGATCGGTGCATTGCTCTGGCTCCGGTCAGAGGATGTCGAGGATGCCCGACACCCGGTTGGTGAGGGTCTCGGTCGCGGCGCGGTAGTTCGTGCCGATTCCGAGCTTGCTGTTCCACGGCAGCATCTCCTTGTCGGCGATGCCGCCGAGCGCGACCGCGGCGAACGCGCGCGGCAACTGGCTGCGACTCTCGTCGGACAACAGCTGCACCAGCGGATGGACGGTGCCGCGATCGCCGATGAAGCCGAGCGCGCCGCTGATCGCGGACGCCTTCGCGAGGTTGCCGTCGGTGCCCTCGAGCATCTTCACGAGATCGGCCGCGGCGCGCTTGTCGCCGAGCTTGCCGAGGGCCACCGCGGCCTGCTGCAGTAGCAGCGGCAGGCGCGGCGAGTCGTGCACGATCTGCAGGATCGCGTCCTTCGAGCCGCGGTCCTCCATCAGCGCGAGGCCGATGCAGAAGTAGCCGGCGAGCTCCTCCTTGGCCCAGGTCGCGCGATCGCCGAGCTCCTGGCGCAGCGCGTCGGCGGCCGGCAGGTACCTCGCGAGACCGAGCGCGATCGCGAGCGCGCCGCGGATGTCGGGCGACTTCTCGGCGCGGAACGCGTCGAGCAGGGTGTCGCCGAGGACGCGGTCGGGCTCGGGGGTCTGCTGCTGCCGCGACTGGCGTTCGGCGGCCTCGAACGCGAGCAGGCCGAGCGCGAGTGCGCTCCACGGCCGGTCGATCGCGCGCGCCTTGTCGAAGGTCTTGAGCAGCGCGTCACGGTTCATCGCGCCGCCGATCTGCCCGAGTGCCAGGATCGAGAAGTAGCGCGTCTGGGCGTCCTTGTCATCGCGGTAGGTCGCGAGCAGAGCGTCGGTCAGCTCGCGGTCGTCCGGCTTGCCGAGGCGACCGAGCGCGAGCGCGGCGGAGCGCCGCAGATCGTGATTCGAACGCTTGTCCTTGCCGAGGCGACCTTCGAGCGCGGCGCGGAACAGCGCGCGGTAGTCGGCGGCCCGCTCGTGGTCGGGACCGAGGAGCTTGGCGATCGCGGTCGGGCAGTGCGCCTGGCGCAGCTGGCTGCCGGCGCCGAGCGGCAGGCGGTAGAACGCCTCGAGGCATGCCAGCGTGTCGCCGAGCAGCGCGCGTTCGGGTTCGCTGCTGCCATCGAGCCCGAGCAGGCTGAGGCCGTGGATGGCCGCGACCTGCAGGTTGCGGCCGCTGGCGTCCTCGCTCGCGAGCAGCGGGCTCAGCGCGTCGAACGCGCCGCGCTTGATCGCGAGGTTGGCGGTGCCGTTGGCCAGCAGGCCGAGGCCGTAGGCCGCGAACGCGCGGGTGCGCTCGCGCGCTTCGCCACCGCCGACCGCCCGGCCGGCGACCAGGCTCGACAGCAGCTCGAGCTGCGCAGCACCACCGTTCTGCACCCCGGCGATGCCGAGCGCGACCGCGGCGGTCTCGCGGATCTCCTGGTTGTGGGCGCCGAGGCGGGCCCGGAAGGTCTCGACCAGATCGAGCCCGGGACGCTCCTGTCCGATCTTCGCGAGCGCGACGAGGCAGGAGGAGATGATGTCGAAGTCGCGCTCTTCGGTCGACGCCAGCGCGCGCTGCAAGGCCGGCAGGATCTCTTCGCGGATCTGGTTCTGGGTCGGCTCGAGCGTGTCCGACGCGTCGTTCCGGCGGCCGGGGCCGAGCCAGAAGTCGTCGCCACCGGTGATGACGCCCTGACGACGCACCGCCTGCTTGAGCTGCAGGTAGGGCGCCTTGTT
>JAGQRB010000098.1 GCA_020425925.1 Planctomycetota bacterium | reverse complement strand
TGGAAGTCGACGTTGTTGTCGGCGTGTGCGCCGCCGTTCAGGATGTTCATCATCGGCACCGGCAGCCGCGTCGCCATCGCGCCGCCGACGTAGCGGAACAGCGGCAGCCCCGCTTCCGCCGCTGCGGCCTTGGCGGTCGCGAGCGACACGCCGAGGATCGCGTTGGCGCCGAGCTTGGCCTTGTTCGGCGTGCCGTCGAGCTCGCACAGCAGCGCATCGACCAGCTGCTGGTCCTCGGCGGGCTGGCCGATCAGAGCCTCGCAGATCTCGCCGTCGACGTTCTCGACCGCCTGCAGCACGCCCTTGCCGAGATAGCGATCGCTGTCGCCGTCGCGCAGTTCGCAGGCTTCGTGCGCGCCAGTGGATGCGCCCGAGGGTACGGCGGCGCGGCCGCTGGCGCCGCTCTCGAGCTCGACCTCGCATTCGATCGTGGGATTGCCGCGCGAATCGAGGATCTCGCGGGCCTGGACGTGGACGATGGCGCTCATTGCGGACAGGGATACCGGGCGCGCGGACCGGAGCAAGCGCGCTGGTCGCGTTCTTCGAGCGCGCGTGACGCCGCGTTCGGAACGGCGCCTAGCTGGCGTCACCTGACCGGTGGCATCTCGGGTTCGCCGCACGGCAGGACGGCGTGGCTCGGCGCGATTGCGGCTGCCGCCGGCGGGAAGGGTCGGCGGCTCAGGACCGACCGGGCCGCGTCGCCGTGCGGCGAACCCGCTTATCGCGCAGTTTTTCGTGACAATCGTGGGCCGATGTCGTCCGCCAGGGTGTCCAACGCAATCGCACACCCTTCCTCACGACATGCGCACCCTTCTCGCAGGCGCGGTTCTCGCAGGCCCGCTCTCTCTCCTCTCCGCCCAGGCCCCCGAGGCGCCCGTCGCACTGATGATCGACGACGGGCCGCCGCTCGCCGGTGACTCCTCCGAAGGCCACTGGCTGGATGCGCCCGGCCTCGAGGGCTCGGTCCTGCCCGTCACGGCATTCCGCATCCGCGGCGATCACGTCGAGGGCGGATGGATCCGGCCGGTCGCCGACGTCGTCGTGTTCGAGCCCGGCCACGGCTGGCTCGAAGGCTACGAGTGGCTGGACGGCGGCCATTCGGTCCAGACCTCGGCGCTCGATCGCCACGGCGCCGTGCTGGCGGGCACGGACCACAAGGTCTACCGCGAGCACACCGCGCAGCAGATGGTCGATCTCGCGTTGACGAACCCGCAGGGCTTGCCGTACTCGCTCGCCGTCCGGGACTGGTGCCAGCCGCTGCTGACGGAGGTCGCCGGGGCGGGGTATCTGCCGTCGCGGCGGATCTGGCGCATCGACTCGCCGCTCTGGACGCCGGGCACGATCGGCGAGATCCATCAACGCCTGTGGCTCGATCTGCTGCGCGACGACCCCGATCAGCCCAACCGCAGCTTCACCGCGCTCTCCGGTGGCGCGATGCTGCGGCGCGCGATCGTGATGCAGAGCTACTACATGCACGAGGGCGACATCGGGCCGGCAACCGCGTTCCTCAACTCGGACAGCTTCACGGCGGCGGTCGACAGCGGACTGATCGGTATCTCGTTGCAGCTGATCGCGGTGCGTGCCGCGGCGTTGCCCGATCCGGAGGTGACGTTCGCCGGCGACGGTGACGTCCCCGGTGTCGGCTTCGAGACTGCGCCGCCCAAGCTCAGTCCGAGCAAGGTCGGCAAGCTGATCATCCTCTATCCGCACGAGGCCGATGATGGTTGCTACGGCTTCGACGGTCAGCAGCTCGTGCCGGGTGCGCGGTTCTACTTCACGCTCCAGTACGGCACCTACCCGGTCACGGTCCGGTTCCCGACCACCAGCGGCACGGTCGACAAGCCCGCCGCTGCCGTGCCGAACGAGGCGAACCCGTCGCGCTACGCCGTCTACGTTCCGAACGACCTCGCCAATGGCGTCGTGTTCCTGAAGACCGGGCTGGCGACCACGTTCCGTGCCGTCGGCCATGTCAGCGTCGCTCCCCAGGGCGGCGGCGAATGACCGGGTTGCGGGCGACTCAGCGCGGCAGGCCCTCCTCGATCCAGTCGAGCAGGCGGCAGGCATAGTCGGCGGGGTCGTCCGGCTGGTGGCGGCGCGCGGCGTTCAGCGCGGCGCGCGCGCCGTCGCCGTCGCGGTCGGCCTTGGCGAGCATGGCGGCCAGCGTCCACGCGCGCAGCTCGGCGGGTTCGCCCGCGAATCGCTGTCGGGCGGGCAGGGTCTCGAGTACGGGGGCGAGGCGTGCCCGCGCCAGGCGGATCTGCTCGGCGCACGCGATACCGACCGCGCCGTCGGCAGCGGCGGCGGCCTGTAGCTGCCATTCGCTGGCGTAGCCCTGGTCGCGGGCGTGTTC
>JAGQRB010000097.1 GCA_020425925.1 Planctomycetota bacterium | reverse complement strand
TCGAACAGCCCGATCTCGCGCAGCATCGCGGCGCGGTAGAGCACAGCACCGCCGCAGGCCCCGATCGGGTCGCGCCGGGCGGTCGCGGCGGCGGCGGCCGGCCGACCGCGGTCGCGCGGCATCGCCTCGCCGCTGCGCAGCAACACCACGCCGGTGTTCTCGATCGTGCCGGGGTCGTCGTAGAACAGCATCGTGCCGGCGACGACGCCGATGCGCGGATCGGCGGCAGCGCAGCTCGCCAGCCGGCTCAGCCAGTCGGGCTCGGCGGCGGCGTCGTTGTTGAGCAGCGCGACGAACTCGACGCCCGGATCGGCGAGGGCGCTGCGCATCGCGGTGTGGTTGCCGCCCGTGAAGCCGAGGTTCGCGGCGTTGCGGTGCAGCACGATGCGGTCCCCGAAACGTTCGGCGAGTGTGTCGGCCTCGCCGTGATCCGATGCGTTGTCGACGACGTGGACCCGGGCGGCCGGGTGATCCTGCAGCAGCAGCGATTCGACGGCCTCGATCGTGTCGGCGAGCCCGTTCCAATTGAGCACGACGGCGGCGATGGAGCCGCTCATCCGGTCGCTCCGCCGAGGCCGAAGCGGATCGCCAGCCCGCGGCAGGCGCCCAGCAGCATCCGGCCGGGGGCACCGCAGCGGATCAGCGCGCGGAAGGTCCGGACGTAGCGATCGTTCCAGAGGTTCGGCGCGTGGTCGCGGACGAACTCGAGCTTGCGCGCGGCGCCGTCGCGGTCGCCGCGTTCGAGGTCGGTCAGCGCCTCGTGCAGCAGGTTGTTGCGCAGCGCCGGGCTCGGGCCGGTGTCGGCGGGCAGCAGGCCGGCGGCGAGACCGGCCGATCGCGCCTCGTCGAGCACCGCGAGCTCCTCGGCGAAGCGCCAGCGGTCGCTGGTCGCGGCTGCGGTCGCCGCGGTGTCGTGGCGGCGGTAGTCGAGCAGCGCGGCGTCGACGTCGACGATGTCATAGCCGCAGCGCAGCAGCCGGAACCAGTATTCCCAGTCGAGCGCGAAGCGCAGATCGGTGCGGAACTCGCCGGCGGCGCGCCACGCGGCGGTGCGGTAGAGCACCGCCGGACAGCACAGGAAATTGCCGCGCCACAGCCGCTGGTAGTGCGATGCCCGATCCGGCGCCGGGATCCGGCGCCAGAAGTGCTGCTTGTAGCGTTCCGCGCCGGAGTCGAGCGGTCGGCCGTCGCCGTCGATCGCGTTCGCCCGACAATGGGCGATGCCGGCGTCGGGTCGCTCGGTAAGCGCGTCGGTCAGACGTTCGAGGAACGTCGAGTGGTAGACGTCGTCCTGGTGGGCGAGGCAGAAGTAGTCGCTGTCGGCCGCCAGCTCGGCGCAGCGGTTCCAGTTGGCGCCGATTCCGAGCGCGGTGGCGTTGCGCACGATTCGGATGCGATCGCCCGCGACCGCGTGCGCGATCGCGCCGGAGTCGTCGGACGAACCGTCGTCGACCAGCAGCAGCCGGAAGTCCGCGAGCGTCTGGCGCAGCAGCGACTCCAGCAGCGGCCGCAGGAAGGGGCCTGCGTCGCGGCACGGGATCGCCACGGTCAGCGCGGGAGGGGACAAGGCGGCAGCAGAGCCGAACGCCGCCGCAGCGTCAAACGCGTCGCGTCCGGAAGCGCCCCGCTCTATGCTCGCCGCGCATGAAGCGCTCGGCGACCTCGCGGGTCACGACCTGGCTGGCGGTCGCCGTCGGCGCGCACTGCGCTTTCGGCGCGCTGCGCGTGCCGCACGCGGTGATCTGGAAGCGCTGGTGCGAGGTGGCCGACTACCGCGCCGAGGGCGGGGTCGCGTGGCGACTCGAGAGCGCCGCGCTCGACGGGCGCGAGGCGATCGAGACGCTGCTCAGGACCACCGGCGAGGACGCCGTCGTGCTGCTGCGCGGTGATCCGAAGGGCGCGATCGAATATGCGGCGCCGCTGCTCTGGCCGCGACTCTGCTGCGTCGCCGGCGCGGTGCCGGCCGAGGCCGAGACCTACCTCGGCCGCCCGATCGCCGCGCGCGTGTTGGTCGGCGAAGGACGGGCACTGAGGCTCGAGCCGCGGTGAGCGACCAGGCGTTCGCGCCGCTGGCCTACGGCGCGCTGCGCGGCGGCGTGGCCGCGCTCGCACTCTGGGCGCTGCTGGTGCACGGCGCCTGGACGCTGACCGGCGCGGTCGATGCCTGGTGGCTGCCGGTGTTCGTCGCCGCGGGCGGCGCCCTCGGCAGCAGGCTCGCCCGCCGCCGCGGCGTCGCGAGCGAGCCGTCGGCACCCGCGCCGCGCTGGCTGTTGTGGACGACCGCTGCGATCGTGCTGCTGTCGTTCGCCGCGCTCGCCCTCGGCGCGATCGCGACGCCGGCGCGGCACTGGGATGGCGTCGTCGCCTGGGAGCTCAAGGCCAACGCGATCGCGGCGGCTCCCGACCTCTCGCACCCGTTGTTCGCCGACCC
>JAGQRB010000987.1 GCA_020425925.1 Planctomycetota bacterium | reverse complement strand
TCGACGCCGGTCGCGGTGGCGAGCGCGAGATCGCCCGGCCCACCGGCCGCGCCGGTCGCGACGTAGCGCGTGATCTCGGCGACGACGCGCAGGTCGGCCTCGGTCGTGCCGACGTCGGGCCCGGTGAAGAAGCGACCGCCGAGCCGATCGACCGCACGCGCGACCAGCCGGTAGGCCGCGGTGCGGTCGAGCCCGTCACGGTCGAGGATCACCGCCTTGCCACCGCCGGCGGCGACGCCGGCGAGCGCACACTTGCGGGTCATCGCCTGGGCCAGCGCGACGACGTCGGCGGTCGCGGCCGCAAGGGAATCGTAGGGCCAGCGCCGGATGCCGCCGTGGGCCGGGCCGAGCCGGGTATCGTGGACCGCGAGCACCGCGACGGCCCCGGAAGCGCGGTCCCGCACGACCAGGACCTCCTCGCAGCCGCCGGCCTCGATCACATCGACGGAAGTCATGACCGGATTGTGGCGCGAGACTCGAAACCGGGGAAGGATTCGGGTTCTCTCCCCTCCAAGCCGCCCATGAAGTGTCCGCTCCTGCTGCTGTTCCCGGTCCTCGCCCCGTGGTTCGCGGGCTGCGCCAGCACCGCGACCGATCCCTACGGCAACAAGGTCGCGGTCCCGGACGAAGAGGCCCGCCAGCGCGCGATCGCCGAGGCCGAGCAGCGCCGGCGCGCGTTCGAGAACGTATTGCTCAAGCTCGACCAGGCGATGGAGAGCTACGCGGTCGCGATCGCCAACCGCGGCGTCGCGCGCGCCGACCAGCAGGCCGAGCAGCTCGAGAAGCTGATCCGCGACCTCGTGCTCGACCGCGGCGCCCAGTCCTTCGACAAGCGCGCCGACCAGGAGACGGTCGAGCCGCTGCCGATCGCCACCGGTGACAACTTCCATCGGCTGCGTGCCGCCGCGATCGACGGTTCCAACACCTACCACCAGGGCATCGCGCTCGCGGCGCTCGGCTTCTCCGAGGACACCACGGTGATGCCGACGATCCTGCAGGGTGCACAGCTCGACGATCCGGTGCTGGTCGATCGCGCGGTGTTCGGCCTCGCGATCCTGCGTGCGCCCGACACCCCGCCGGGTGTGCTCGGCGCTGTGATCGAGAACCAACGCCTGCCCGCCAACAGCCGTGCACAGGCCGCGTGGGCGCTCTACCGCCTGCAGAGCACGAGCAGCCGACCGGAGGAGATCGCCGAGATCTGGCGCCGGGTCGCGACGCACGATCGCGACACCGCGCCGCCGGGTGCGCTGGTGCAGGCGGTGCGCGGCCTCGGGCTCACCCGCGACGATTCCTACGGCGACATCGTCGCGCCGTTCGCCCACCACACCGTGCCGTTGCTGCGCATGGCCGCCGCCGACGCGCTGGCGCGCATGAACGCGCAGGATCACGCCGAGGACCTCATCGCGCTCATCGGCCCTGCGGAATCGGTGCCGAACGTGCGGCTGCACGCCCGCAAGGCGCTGCAGGCGCTTGCCGGCCAGGTCGACTACGGGTACGACGTAGCGGCGTGGCGCAAGGCGTTCGAGCGCAGGTAGCGCGGACGACGCGGCGCGCCGCGGGGTTCGGGATCTTCGCCGCCACCGCCTGGCTCGGAGCGCTCGCCGGCTGCGGCGATGACGAACGCAGCGCGATGCCGCCGCCGCGCGCCGTCGACAGCGCCGCGCTGGCCGCGTCGGCGGTCCCGGGTGCGGTGCTCGACGAATGCCACGGCCCGCGCGGCGGTCTGCTGCGTTCGAGCCCCGACGCGATGGACCGGCTGAACGTCACGGTCGACCTGCCCGGAGGCGAACGGCTGCAGGTCTACGTGCACCTGCCCGACGCGCTGCGGATGTCGGCCGCGGCGGGCGATGCGTTCCTGCTCGCGGGCGGTCGCGGCTTCGCGCTCGGCGAGCCACCGCGCGCCGCGACCGCGGCCGAGACCGAGCTTCTCGGCGACGTTCTCGAACTGGTCGACCGAGCCGCTCTCGGCCCGCTGCGGCGCGCGACCGCGGCGACGCGCACGACGCCCGCCGCACCTGCCGGCGCCGACGGGTTCACGCTGGTCGAGCCGGACGGCAGCGAGATCGCGCTGGTCCTGATGCCGGGCTCGCTGCTGCCGGCGCGGGTCGGCGCCGTGACGATCGACGACTACCTGCGCACGCCGGTCGCATGGATCCCGCGGCGGGCGACGCACCCCCGCCTCGGCCGCTGCGAACTGCTGTTCGAGGACTCGGCGGTGGCCTGGCGACCCGACTTCTTCGCGCCGCCCGGGGCCGCCGGCGACCAGACGCCGGCCGATGTGCCACCGCGCATCAAGTTCGTGCCCGACCCGATCGGCTCGCGTTCGTCCGCGCCGGTGATCGAGGAGGTCCGCGCCGCCCGCTGGCTGCTGCTCGCCGACCCGGGCGACTGGCAGGAACGCGCCCGCCGCTACGGCCCCCTGGAGGCGATGCTCGAGGCCCAGAACCAGCAGATCGCCGGCTTCCCGGTGCTCACCCGGATCGACGGCGAGGCCGTGATGGCGGTGCCGTTCCGACAGCGACCCGGCGGCCCGGCCGCGAAGCTGCCGGAGGACGCGAAGACGCGCGCGTTCGACGCCGGCCGCGAGCTCGTGGTCTATCCGCATGACGGCGATCTCGAGGCGCGCTGTGCCGCCGGCACCGCGGCGCTGCAAGCCGAGCTCGCCGCGCAGCGGCTCGAGGCGATCGGACCGATCGCCTGCCAACCCTACGTGCACCTGCAGGAAGGGCCGCCGAGCGCCGCCAAACTCGCCGATCCGGTGGTGCGCGTCTCGGTGCGCATCCGCTGAAGCCGCCACCATTCCCACACCATGACCACCACTTCGCCGTTCGCTCGCCACTGGGATCTCGACCCCGAGGTCACGTTCCTCAACCACGGCAGCTTCGGCGCCTGCCCGCGCGTCGTGCTGGCGGCGCAGAGCGAGCTGCGCGCCCGCCTCGAGCGCGAGCCGGTGCGGTTCTTCGAACACGACTACGAACCGCTGCTCGACGCCGCGCGCGCCGCGCTCGCCGAGCTCGTCGGCAGCGATCCGGACGACCTCGCGTTCGTGCCGAACGCGACCGCGGGCGTGAACACCGTGCTGCGCGCGCTCGACTTCGGGCCCGGCGACGAGCTGCTGGTGACGGACCACGAATACAACGCCTCGCGCAACGTGTTCGATCACGTCGTCGGGCGGAGCGGTGCGCGCGCGGTCACAGCGCCGCTGCCGTTCCCGATCGCGGACCCGCAGCAGGTCGTCGACGCGGTGCTCTCGCGCGTCACCGAGCGCACCCGCCTGCTGCTGATCGACCACGTCACCAGTCCGACCGGTCTCGTGTTGCCGCTCGAACGACTCGTGCCGGCACTGCGCGAGCGCGGCGTCGAAACGCTGGTCGACGGCGCCCACGGCCCCGGCATGCTGCCGCTCGACCTCGAGGGCCTCGGCGCCGCCTACTACACCGGCAACTGCCACAAGTGGCTCTGCACGCCGAAGGGCTCGGCGCTGCTGTGGGTGCGGCGCGACCGTCAGGCGGCGCTGCGCCCGCTCGCGATCAGCCACGGCGCGAACTCGCCGCGCACCGACCGTTCGCAGTTCCGGCTCGACTTCGACTGGACCGGCACGCACGACCCGACGCCGTTCCTCTGCCTGCCCGCCGCACTCGAGTTCCTGCGCGGGCTGATGCCCGGCGGCCTGCCGGCGCTGCAGGCCCACAATCGCGAACTCGTGCTGCGCGGCCGGCAACTGCTCTGCGAACGACTCGGCATTCCCGAGCCCGCACCGGCCGCGATGATCGGCTCGCTCGCCGCCTTGCCGCTGCCGCTCGACGCGACGCCGATCACCGTGCCCGGCACCGACCCGCTGCACGCCGCGCTCTACGACCGCTACCGCATCGAGGTCCCCGTGATGCGTTGGCCCCACCCGCCACTGCGACTGCTGCGCATCTCGGCGCAGGCGTACAATTCGGTGCCGCAGTACGAGGCGCTGGCCGAAGCCGTCGCCGAGCTCGGCTGCTGAGATCCCGCCGGTACGCGGTACGGACCACGACGCAATCCGCGTGCCCGTTCGCCCGTTGCCACCGGCGGTTCACAACCCGGGCGAATCCGGGCTCAAACACCCGTTTGAAACGATCGTTTGAATCGCTAGGATGGCGCGGATGTCGCCGCCCGATACGCGCGATCAGATCCTCGACGTCGCCGAGGCGATGCTCGCCGCCGACGGTTTTGCCGGCCTGTCCCTGCGACGGCTGACGACCGCTGCGGGCGTGAACCTCGCGGCCGTGAACTACCACTTCGGCGGCAAGGAAGAGCTCGTCAAGGCCGTGCTCGCGCGGCGCATCGCGCCGATCAACAGCGAGCGGTTGAGCCGGCTCGAGGCCCTCGAGGCCTTGGCCGCGCCCGACGGCGACGAACCCGCCGAACTCGAAGCGATCCTGCGCGCGTTCCTCGAGCCGCCGCTGCGCGCGACCGCGACCGGGTGCGATCCCGGCACCGGCCGTCAGGTCTGCCGCATGTTCGGCCGCATCCTGGTCGAGCAGCCGCCGTTCCTGCGCGACTTCCTGCGCTCGCAATTCGGCTCGACGGCCCGCCGTTTCGTCGACGCGCTCGCGCGCGTGCTGCCGCGAGAGCCGGTCGCGACGATCTGGTGGCGGCTGCACTTCGTGGTCGGAGCCATGGCCCACGCAATCCAGAACGCCACTGCCGTGCAACACATGAGCGACGGACTCTGCGACCCAGACGACGCCGACGCGCTGGTCGAAGAGCTCGTCGCGTTCGCCACCGCCGGCTTCCTGGCGCCGCTGTCGGCCGACCTCGGCCGCGGGAGGCAGCGATGAACCGGCACGCCTGCTGGTTCGCGACGCTGGCGCTCGCCTGGTGCAGCTGCGCCGGCGCGCCGCCGGCGCGCACGGGTGATCACGGCGTCGAGCTGCCGGCCCGGCTCGCGGCCGATACGCGCTCCGAGCTGCCCGAATCGACAGCGCGGCTCGACGACGGCTGGTGGGAGACGTTCGCCGACGCGACGCTCGACCAGCTCGTCGAACGGGCATTGCACGACAACCGCGATCTGCGCGCCGCTGCCGCTCGCGTCGAAGCCGCCGCGGCAGCGCGGACGATCGCGGGCGCCGGGGCGCTGCCGCAGGCTGACATCGGCCTCGACGGCACCCGCGCGCGCCGCGTCTTCGTCGGCTTCCCGTTCGGCGGCGGCGGCGTGCCGAGCACCACCGCGACGACCTTCGGCCTGGCGCTGAACCTGCGCTGGGAACTCGACGTCTGGGGCCGCATCGCGGCGACCGAATCGGCCGCGATCGCCGATCTGCAGGCCGCTGTCGTCGATCATCAGGGCGCGCGACTCAGCCTCGTCGGCCAGGTCTGCAAGACCTACTTCGCGACCGTCGAGGCGCGGCAGCAGCTCGCGCTCGCGCGCCGCACCGCCGACGCCTTCCGCGCCACTGCCGAGGAGGTCACCGATCGCTACCGCCGCGGCGTCCGACCGGCGACCGACGTCTATCTCGCGACCAACAACCTCGGCAACGCCGAGGCCGCGATCGCGCAGCGCGAGCGCCAGCTCGAGCAGGCGGTGCGCCAGCTCGAGATCCTCGCCGGCCGCTATCCGAGCGGTCGGACCGCGACCGCGAGCGC
>JAGQRB010000986.1 GCA_020425925.1 Planctomycetota bacterium | reverse complement strand
TGGTCGAGTCCGCAGCCGCAGTGTCAGGACCCGGCGCGCGCGCTCGCCGACAGCAAGGGGATGACCGTGACCGTCGATGCCCGCCTGCGCGACCAGGAGATGGGGCGCTGGCAGGGCCGCGCGTGGGCCGACGTGATGCGCGACGAGGGCAGCAGCGTGCACACGTTCTTCACCGACTTCGGCGACAGCAAAGCGCCCGGCGGCGAGAGTCTCGGCGACGCCGTCGAACGCATCCTGCAGTGGTGGGCGGAGACGATGCCGAAGGTCGCCGGACAGGCGATCGCCGTCGTTCTGCCGGGCTCGCTGCTGTCGGGCTTCGCGGCGGCGATGCTCGGCATGCGGCTGTCGCGATGCGTGTCGCTCAACCTGCCGCACGCCGGGCTCGGCGTGCTCGATGCGTTCCAGAACGGTGTCCGGATCACGAGCTGGAACCCGGGCGCCGCGTTCCCCGATCGCTGAACGGCGCGGCAGCCCGGGGCGTCACGGGCAGTCGATGCGGAGGTTGCCGCCGCCGCCGAGGATCGTGCAGCTCGGATCGAGGTGCTCGACGAAGATCTGGCACGACAGGCCGGCGCCGCGACTGACAGCGAACTGGCCACGGGTGTTCGGGTCGGCGTCGAGCGCCTGGCTCATCGTTCCCGGCTGGAATGGCAGCACCGTGCCACCGCCGTATTCGAGCGCGACCTGCGGACAGAGCATGCCGGCGGCGTTGACCACGAAGACGCTGCGCAAGAAGTAGTCGAAGTGGCGCGTGGCGCCGCTGCCCGTGCAGGTGGAGTCCCAGTGTGCGTCGGAGGTCAGCACGGTGTTCTGCGGGTAGACGAACGCCGTGACGCACGGATCCGGCGGCAGGTCCACGGTCACGCGGTTGCCCTGCACGATGAACGGGACGTTGACCGTCGGACCGTCGGTCGCGATCGGCGTGAAGAGCTGGGTCGATGCGGCCATGTTGAACGCCGGGTCCTGGCCGCTCCAGGTCCAGAGCTCGCCGGGGGCGCTGAGGTTCGACGTCGGCGCAACGACCTGCAGGCTGCCGGCGCCGCGGAAGACGTGGATCGGACCGGGCTGCGGATCGTCGGCCATCGTCTCGACGCGTGCCGTCAGCACGTCTTCGCTGCCGATGTGCGCGATCGCGAGCGCCTTCAGGAAGACCGTCTGGCCGAATGCGTCGTTGCTGCGGACGCAGAGGTTCGCGGGATCGTCGCCGAAGTCGTGGCCGCGGATCGTCACGATGGTGCCGATCACGCCGCTGAGCGGCGCGATCGACGTGACCTGGACCGGGCCGCGCGCGCCGGCGACGAAGCGCGCGGCGTTGCTGACCACGACGCCGAACGGGTTGGCGCCCTGGTCGAACGCGAAGCCCTGCGAGAACAGCGGCAGACCGGCAAGGCCGGGATCGTTCGGAATCGTGACGAAAGGCATCGCGACGCCGGCCGTCGTCGTCGTCATCGCGAGCGTGCTGTCGGGCGCGACGAGCACGTTGCAGGTGGTCGCACCGAGCGTGAACGGCAGTCCGGGGGCCTCGGCGACGAGGCCCACGAAAATGCCGCCGAGCGTCGACGTGCGGCAACCGGTGAGTTCGACGCCGACCGCGCGCCCGAGACTCGGCGTGCCGGTGAGCGCCAGGTGAGGCGTGAGTCCGCTCGAGCCGGGGCAGCCTTCACCGAACAGTTGACCGCTCGCGAATTGGCCCGCGCTGCATTCGCAACAGCCGAATCGGCCGGAGGCCTGGTTCTGTCCGTCGCTGGCCGAGACGAGCACGGCGTAGTGACGCGTGGCGGTGCAGGTGCCGGACTTGCGGATGGTGTGGTCGGCGCGCGCCGAGAACGTCTCGGCGAACGGTGCCGAGCTGACGGCGCCGGCCGGCAGACCGCCGCTGCTCCCCATGAGCCAGGTGGAGCATGCATTGGCGCTGTCGAAGCTGATCACCGTCACGGACAGCGACACCAACTGCTGCGTCGTGCTCGTGCCCGAGCCCGAGAACTCGATCACGGCGTTCTCCTTGCAGGTGATGCTGCCGTCGACGGTCAGCTGGGCCGGGAGCGTGGTGGCCGCGGCGAGCGCCGCGATGAGGGTAGTGCGAAACATCGGTCCGATCTCCGTTCGTTGCGGGTAGTGGCGGGGGCGGTGGAACGCCTTGCGGGGTTCACCGCAGGACCGGGTGGTCGAGCGCGACCGCTCGTGACAGAGTTCGCGCGCTTCTGGCGGCGCCGCGCGGGCGTCACTCGCTGCCAGCCACCAGCCGGCTGCGCCGTTCGCCGACGCGCCACCAGAGCACGAGCAGCAGCACGGCCGCGACCGCGAACAACCCGGCGACGAGACCCCACCACAACCCGGCCGGACCGAAGCCGAGACCGAACGTCAGGACACAGCCGAGCGGCAGGCCGAACAGCCAGAAGCCGAGCACGTTGGCGACGACCGGCGAACGCAGGTCGCCGAGTCCGCGCAGGCACCCGATCGCGACGACCTGCAGGCCGTCGCCGATCTGGAACACGCCGGCGATCGGGATCAGGCCGACCGCGATCGCGAGTGCGGCCTCGTGTTCGCCGAGCAGGCCGGCGAGCGTCGCCGGCAGGCCGAGGAACAGCAGCATGAACCCGGTCATCGCCAGGGTGCCGGCCGCGAGCGCAGCGAGACAGGCGCGCCGCACACCGTCGTGGTCGCCGCGCCCGACCGCCCAGCCGACGCGCACGCTCGCGCCGATGCCGATGCCGAGCGGCACCATGAACGACAGCGCCGCCAGCTGCAGCGCGATCTGGTGGCCGGCGAGATTGGGCCCTTCGGCACCGGCCGGACCGCTGCCGGCGTCGAGCACGCCGATCAGGATGCCGCTGGCGGCGAAGATGCCGATCTCGAGCAGGAACTGCGCACCGACCGGTGCGCCGAGGCGCAGCAGCCGCAGCAGTGGCCCGAGCGCCAGGGCGGCGCGTCGCAGCGCGGCATCGCGCAGGCGTGTCAGCTGCGGCTGCAACACGTCGCGGCCGAACCAGAGCAGGAGCA
>JAGQRB010000985.1 GCA_020425925.1 Planctomycetota bacterium | reverse complement strand
TGCAGGCGGCGACGGGGGTTGGGACGGGAGAGCGCGATGCCCCGACGATAGGTCGGTCGCGCGCGGAGCTGTCAAGAAACGGTCAAGCCGCTACCAGCGCGTGCGTGCCAGGTAGCGCGACCGGGTGTAGTAGTCGACCGACACGGTCGTCGACGCGCCCTGCCGGGCGAGCTCGGGCCCGAGCGCGCGCAGCAGCGCGACGAGGGCCGCGAACGGATCGGTCGTCGCGGTGGCATCGGCGCTCGCGAGCGCACCCTCGACCTGGTCGATGGTCGCGACCAGCCCCTCGACGACCTCGGCCAGCGACGCGACGTCGATGCCGCTCCAGTTCTCGGGCAGGCCCTCGAGCCGCTCGCGCACCGGTGCCGGGAATTCGAACGGCTCGTCGCCGCCGCGCGCCGCCGCGTCCAGCACGCCACGCAGCAGCCGCTTCGATGCCTCGGTGCTGCTCAGCGCGATCACGAATGCCGAATCGGTGACCGCGTACTCGATCGGCAGGATACCGGCCAGAGTGAGCGCGTAGATCGTGGTGCCGGCGTGCTCCTCGCTCTTGCGACCGACGTGCAGGCCGCGCGCACGGATGACGGTATCGAGGCTCTTCCGCACCGCATCGCCGTCCTTGACCTGCAGCACGAGGCACGAGTTGCCGAACTTGCCTTCCGCCTTCGACATTGTCTCCGGCTCGTCCTCGTCGGCGCCTGCGATCGCGGCGGCCGCGTCGTGCAGCAGCAGGTATTCGTCGCCGATCAGCGCGAGCACGTCCTCGAGCAGCCGCAGCCTGGTGTAGGCCGTGAATTGTTGCTCGAGGCCCTCGCGATTCGTCCCGAGACGCTCGGCAAGGAAGTTGACGAGCCGCGGATAGCCGTCCTGCAGGCTCCGACCGACGAAGCTCGACACCTTGTAGGTCGCGGCGCCGGGCGGCACGTAGCGCAGGAGCTGCGGGCGCGCACCGCGCGTCGGCAGGCCGTCGGCGACGAGCCCACCGGCGGCGCGATCGAGATCGATGCCGAACGACTGGCCGACGAACCTGCCGTCCGGATACATCGCCCAGGTCATGTTCACCACCGCACCGAGGCCGAGCCCGCCGACCAGCGCGGCCCACTTCGCCTCGCCGCCCTTGCCGTCGGCGAGCTCGGCGAGCCGCGTGAACGAACGGCCGGTCGCGAGCTGCGCGCCGAACGTCGCACGCCGGATCTGATCCTCGAGCGCCGGCTGGTCGGCATCGCGCGGCTCGAAGAACTTCGGTCCCTGGGTTGCGAGGTCCGAGCCGCCCACGACCAGCAGACAACCGCCGTTTTCGATCGGGCCGGCGAACTGCCAGCTCCCGGCCCGGCGCAACGCGACCGACGTGCCGCCGAGCGCGATCTCCTCGCCGCTCGTCGGCGGCAGCAACTCCGCCACCCGCTCACCGAGCCGGACACCGTCGATCGACTCGTCGATCGTGATCGCGAGGACGACCGCGCCTGCGAATGTCTCCGCCTCGAGATCGAGCTGGTCCCAGTCGATGCGCACCGCGAGCGCGACCTCGCCGTCGTAGCCGCCCAGCAGCGCGGGCAACTCCGCCAGCCGCTCCGCCGCACCGGCCTCGAGCTGCGCATCGTGCGCCAACGCCGACAGCAGGTTCTGCCAGTGCGGTGCGAGCGCCGGGCTCGCGATCGCCTTGGCCAGACCCGTGCTGCCGAACTCGCGCTGCCACGCCGCCGGCCCGCGCATGCGCACGATGACCTCGGACTCGGACGGCACGAACCGCATCGGGTCCCCACCCTGCGCGAGCAGGACCCCCGGCAGAACGATCGTGGACAGGCAGCGCATGACGAGCATCGGACGCCCCCGTCCCCCGACTGGCAAGCCCTCGCCAGCGCCGGGTTGCGGCGTGGCCTGGAGGCCGTCGTCCGCCGCGGCGGACGACTGCTTTCAGAACCGGATGCCGCCGCCGACCAGGAAGCCGCCGAGCCCGATGTCGATGTCGACGTTGTCGCTGTCGATCTCGCCTTCGCCCTGCAGCCGGATGCTGCGGTAGCCGACGAACAGGTTCAGCGGTTCGAGGCCGGTGAACTCGACGAGCGCCTCGACGTCGAGCATCGAGGCCTCGACGTCCTCGACGTCGACCTTGATGTAGCCGACCTCACCGACGAGCTGGAAGAACGGAATCGCGTCGATCTCGCCGCGCAGGTAGGCCATCGGCAGCGGCGCCTGCAGCTGCACGTCCTCGCTCGCGACACCGAGCGTGTCGCGCACGAAGATCGACAGGTCGACGAAGTTGACCGCGACGCCCGGCGCGATGGTGCCGATCACGATCGGGATGTCGAACGTGTACGACACCTTGGCGCTCTTGAGCTCGAAGTCCGAGAGCACCGTGAGCCCGGCGGTCACGTTACCGAAGTTCTGCTGCAGCACGCCGCGGCCCTCGTCCTCGAACAGGAAGCCCGAGGCGGCGAGCACCGGCACGCCGAAGTCCATCGCGACGCGCGCGTAGGGCGAGCCCTGGTCGTCGCCGAGGCCGAAGCCCGACTGGATGTCCTGCTGGACCGCGGTCTGCGACGTGCCGTTGACGTAGCCGAGATCACCGTCGAGGGCGAGCTGGGCATAACCGCCCTGCGCGGTGATCTCGAACTGGTAGCACGAGGTACAGAGTGCGAGCGCGGAGAGACCGACCGTAAGACGAATACGCATGGTTCTGTGGTTTCCTTGCGACGGCGCGCTCAGCGCGCGATGACCGAGCGGGTCTCGATGTTGACCTCGAAGGTCCCGACGTCGTCGACGTTCAGCAGCGTGACGGCGGTGCCGTCGAACACCAGGTTGCCGGTCAGCGTGATGCCGGAGGTCTGGTTCGCGAGCGTCCACGTGATCGTACCGGTCGGGTACTGCTGCGACGCCGAGCCGTCGGTGACCAGGCTCGACATGCTGAACGAGAACACGCAGGTGTCGCTGCCGACCGTCGTGATGACGTCGGTCTGCACCGGCGGCGGACCACCCGAGACCGCGGCGGTGCCCTGGGTGGTGCGCAGCTCCTCGAGCTGGCTCGTACCGATCATGCCGGTGAAGGCCGCGGGCGAGCTCGAGAGACCCGACGACGAGACGCTGCCCGCGCTCGGGATGCCGGCGAGGTTCCACTCGCCGACCATGAACGGCGTGCCCGAGGGGAACATCGCGCGCACCTGAGTCGCGGCATCGTCGATCGCCTGCGACAGCGATCCGCCCGGCGAGGGCGTGATCGTCGCGTCGAACTGCGCGCCGGCGGGCGAGTAGAACCGGATCTCGCCGGTGATCGAGAAGGCCGAGAGCGTGATCGAGTAGCTGATCGTGCCCGAGCCGTCCTCGCTCCATGTCAGCCCGGACGGATCGGCCGGGTTCGAGCCGTCGTTCAGCCGCCAGAGATCGGCGAACGAGAGCAGCTCGTCGAGCTTCTCGATCTGCGCGGGCATGCAGCCCGTGACCGTCGCGACCTTGTTCTGGAGGTCCTGGTCGAAACTGGACGTGGTCGTGCTGTCGCAGCCCGCGAGGGCGCACAGCAGAGCGGGGATCGTCAGGTGCCGAGAAGAGAGCATTCGCCTATCTCCGAGTGGGGTATGGAACGCGGCGGCCAGAGCTTAGCCTCGGGCCCTCCGCCATGGACAACTCGCGGCAGAACAAGAACCGCACCACCGCGATCGCCGTGGTCGCGGGTCTCGTCGCTGCGCTGTGGCTGGTGCTGCGCGGCACGACAACGCCGTCCCCGGAGTCGCCGACATCGCGGTCGGGGATCCCGGAGCCTGCAGCAACCGCACCGCCGACCGTGACCGGAGAAGCGGAGACTTCGCAGCGCAGCGAACACGCGAACACGCCCACCCTATCGGATCGACCGGCGCTCCGAACCGAGGTGGTTTTCGACGTTTCCTTCGCGACACCGAACGCACACCGAACGGATGCGGCGCGAACGGTCGAGATGCGGGTCGTGCGCGTCGACCGCGACCTCGTCGTCGGCACGGCGACGCGCGAGTGCCGCGGCGAGCACCTGCGTGAGCCGATCGAGGTGCCGCCGGAATGCTGGCTGCGAGCCGAGGTCCGCGTCGACGGCACGCATCTGCCGAGTCGGGCGATTCACCTGCTCGAAGGCGAGCAGTACGAGCTCGAGTTCGATTGCCGCGGCCCCGTCGCGCGCCTGCACGTCAACGATCTGTCGCCGGCGCTCGCCGACCAGCTGCGCCTCGCGTTCGTCGACCTCACGCGCGCCGACCCGCGACCGTTCGAGCTGCCGCTCGGCCGCGACGCCGTCGTCGCGTGCCGCCTCGACGGGCCGTTCCGCGCCGGCATCGTGCTCGACGCCGACGATCGCGTACCGCTCCTCGACCGCGCCGGCGGGGCGGACCTCGCGCCCGGTGCGACCACGATCGAAGTGATCCCCGCCGAGACCGTGCTCGGCCTGATCGTCCGCCGACGACAACGCCCGATCGCGGCCGCGATCGCGTTCTCGCCGCGCGAGCCCGACGAGGAGAACCTCGCCGAGTGTGCGATCCGACGCCGCCGCGATGCCGAGGCCGCCGTGACCATCGATGTCCGGGCGCCGGCGCTCGGCTGGCTGCGCGGCCGCGTCGCCGACTTCGCTTCGCCGGCGGATCTCTGGTCGATCGACTCGGAGCGACTCGATCGGCTCGGCGAGCTGGTGGTGAACTGGGACGAGACGCCGGTGACCGCGCGCGTGCCGTTCCTGGTCGCGACCCGGATCGGCGACGATCGCGGCACCGGGCTCGGACGCAACCGCAGCGCGCGACTGGTGGCCGGTGACTACCGACTGACGTTCGAGGGCGTGGCCGACGCGGTCGCGGCCGAGTTCGTGCGCATCGCGGCCGGCGAAACGACGCGCCTCACGGTGACGCCGTTCTCGCTGCCGCGCTGGTCGGTCCGCCTGCTCGATCCGCCTCCGGGCCTCGCACTCGGCCTGTTGCACGACGGCACGTATTCCTACGGCAGCTCGACACACGGCACGTTCGAGATCGACCTCGCCGCCGCGCCGCGCGTCGGCGACGCGACGCAGGTGCTCGCGCACACGCAGCAGACGTTCTTCCCCGCCGAGTTCGTCGCGGTCGACACCGGGACGCGACGCGCGACCGTGCGTTCCGCGATCGGCAGCGCGATCGTGACGCGGCTCGTCGGCGTGCCGCTGCAGACCGGTCCGACGCGGTTCGCACTGTTGCCTTCGACCGCCGGGCTGCGGGTCAACGACCTGCCGAGCCCGCTCGACGTGCCGCTGCCGGCGGGCGCGACGCGACACGGGCTGATGATCGATCGCGTCGACGACCGACCGCAGCTGACGCGCTGGTTCGAGTTCGGCACCGACGGCGGCGAGGTCTCGATCACGCCGAACGGTCGCTGGGCGACGCTGCGCTTCGCGCGGAAACTCGACTCGGCCCGCATCCTCTGCGAAGGTCCGGGCGGCGAGCTCGCCCAACTCGCGATCCCGCCTTCCGAGCAGCCCATTCCGCTGTTCGTCGCCGCCGGAACCACCGCGATCCACGTCGACGCGCCACCGCTCGAGCGCCAGACCTTCGAACCGACGCTCGCGGAGATCGTCGTCCGCTGATAACACCACCCCGGATGACGTTCGTTCCTGCGCCCGAGCGGCGCATGTTCTGCAACCGCACGCTGAACATGCGCTCGATCCACGCCGTCGGTTTCGACATGGACTACACGCTCGTGCACTACGACGTGAAGGCGTGGGAAGCGCGGGCCTACGCGCATGCGCAGCGACGCTTGGCGAGCGAAGGGCTGCCGGTCGCGGCGCTCGAGTTCGACCCCGACCTGTTCGCGCGCGGCCTGGTCCTCGACCTCGAGCAGGGCAACCTCGTCAAAGCCAACCGCTTCGGCTACGTCACGCAGGCGTCGCACGGCACCCGCCCGCTGGCGCACGCGGCGCAGCGCCGGACCTACGCCCACGTCTGGGTCGACCTGTCCGAGCCGCGCTGGGTATTCCTCAACACGCTGTTCTCGCTGTCGGAGTCGTGCCTCTACGCCCAGCTCGTCGACCTGCTCGACGCCGGCGCGCTCGCGGGCCACAACGGCACCGACGGCGACCTCGACTACCGGGCGCTCTACGGCCTGGTCGGTCGCGGCATGGACGCGGCGCACCTCGAGGGCGAGCTCAAGGCCGAGATCATCGCCGACCCCGAACGCTTCGTCGAACTCGACCGCGATCTGCCGCGCGCGTTGCTCGACCTGCGCCACGCCGGCAAGAAGCTCTTCCTCGCGACCAACAGCGAGTGGTCCTACACCGCGCCGATGATGCGCTACGTCTTCGACCGCTACATGCCGGCGGGCCTCGACTGGCGTGACCTGTTCGATCTCGTGATCGTGCAGGCCAGGAAACCGGCCTTCTTCGAGGGCGATGCCGCGTTCGAGACCGTCGACGACGCCGGCACGATCCTGCCGCACCACGGCCCGCTCGCCGCCGGTCGGATCTACCGCGGCGGCAACTCGCGGCTCGTGCAACAACACTTCGGCGTCGAGGGCAGCGACATCCTCTACGTCGGCGATCACGCCTATGCCGACGTACACGTCAGCAGCCGGATCCAGCGCTGGCGCACGGTGCTGGTGCTGCGCGAGCTCGAGCGCGAGGTGCGCGAGGAGCAGGAGTTCGCGCCGCGCCAGGATCAGCTCAACGCGCTGATGAAGCAGAAGGAACTGCTCGACCACGAGCAGGCGACGCTGCGGCTCGCGCTGCTGCGCATCGACCGCGGCGGCAAGCTCATCGACGGGCTGCCGACCGACCCCGACGCGCTGCACGAGCGGCTCCGGGCGCTGCGGCCCGAGATCGACGCACTCGACCGCCGGATCGCACCGCTCGCCGAAGCCGCGAGCCGCATCGGCCATTCCCGCTGGGGACCGCTGATGCGCGCCGGCGCCGACAAGAGCCGGCTCGCGCGCGAGATCGAGGGCTTCGCCGACGTCTACACCTCGCGGGTGTCGAACTTCCTCTATCTGTCGCCGTTCGGCTACCTGCGCGCGGTGCGCGGCACGCTGCCGCACGACGCCACGCGCGAGGCGGCGCCCCAATCGCCCGAGGAGCCGTCAACCGCGGATCGGTCACCCGCCGTTCAGCCGCCCGACGATCCGGCCGCCGAGGATCCGCCGCTGGTCTGGTAGACCTGCCGCAGCAGCCGCTCGCTGCGCCGGCCCTGCACCACCCCGAGGATCGCCATGCCGGGTCCGAGCACGCAGTAGATCCAGCCCGGCGCGCTGTAGCCGACGTAGCGGCCGGCGAACGCGAGCGCGATCGATGCTGCGGCGACCGCGATCTGGAACCAGAAGCGCACGAGGCTCGCCTGTGTCTGATAGAGCTCGAACGCGTTGAGCTGCAGCATCTCGCGCTCGGCGAGCGCGCGGCGATACAGCCACACCAACACCAGGAAGATCAGCAGGTAGCCGCCGCTGTAGTAGCTGTAGAGCCAGAGCAGCGTGTCCATGCCCTGCCAACCCTGCGTGATGACACTCTCGGTCAGGTTGCCGATCGGGCCGAAGAAGCGCACGAACAGCGTCGTGAACAGGAACTTCAGCGGGTAGGCGTAGACCAGCAGCAAGAACAGCAGCAGCAGATTGAGGAACGCGGTGCGGCCGTCGCGCAGGTTGTAGCGTCGCGAGAACAGCCAGTGCTCGAACCAGAGGTAGCAGGTGATCGCGTAGGCCGGGATCGACGCGAGCATCGACTTCATCGCGGCGTCGAGCTCGAAGAACGACTCGGGCGGCACCGAACGCAGGAACAGCAGCGCCAGCACGATCGCGAACACCGCGTCGGAGAAGCTCTCGAGGCGCGACACGTCGCGCTCGCCACGCCAGCGGAAGCCGTGGTCGAGCCGCCGCACGGTCTCGGGCGCCGGAGCCTGCGTCATGGCCGAGAAGGATGCCCGCGCCGCGACGCGATTGGAAACGCGTTACGATTTCGCCAATGGCGAGTTCGCGACGGACTGGCGCTCTGGCCCTGACCGCGGCCCTCGCGGCGCTGGTGGCGGCGTGGCTGTGGCTCGCGCGCGATCCGGCACCGCTCTCGCAACCGGCGTCGACGACACCGGCGGCCGGCGGCCCGCAGGTGGTCGCTGCGGCGGCAACCGACGAGCGCGCCGGGGAACCCCCAGAGCCCGATCGCGAGATCGTCGCGACCGCGGCGGACGCCGACGCCGCCGACGCCGCGCCGGTCCTGCGCGTCCGGCTGCGCGGACTCGTTCCGGAAGCGCCGTGGACCACGCCGGTGAAGCTCGATCTCGACGGCCGGGACGAGGAACAGGACCGCTGGGAGGAGCACGAGGCGCGTGCCACGGTGGACGAGCACGGCGTCGCCGAGTTCCCACTGCCGGCGTGGGTCGCGTTCGCGAGCCGGCAGCAGGGCCGGATCGAGCTCGAGGACCCGAACTACCGTCCGCTGCGACACCGCATCCGCGGCGCGCCCGACACCGGCGAAGAGCTCGTGCTCGACGTCGAGGCGATCGCCGCGCTCGAGGGTCGCGTCGTCGATGCGCGCGGCGAACCAGTCGTCGCGGCCAAGGTGAGCGCGTTCGCCCTCGATACCCGGCTTCCCGGCGACACCGAAGTCGGATCGACGACGACGAGCCAGCAGGGCACCTATCATCTCGAGGCCGCGCCGGGCGTACGGCTGCGGCTCGTCGTCGCGCCGATGCAGCCGGCGCGCATCAGCGGCGCGCTGCTGACCGGTCGCCACGGCGCGATCGCCGACCTCGGCGTACTGCGCGCCGATCTGCTGCCGGCCGCGGTCGACGTGTTCGGCACGGTCGGCGTCGTCGGACAGGTGCCCGAGATCGTGCTGTCCGATGCGGCGACGGTCCGCGGAGTCGTCCGCTGGCCCGACGGCACGCCGGTCGGAAAGGCGAAGGTCGCCGGCCCCGACCTCTGGCGGGAGCTGCTCCGGGGCGTGACGAACACGTTCGACGCCGCGGTCTGGAGCGACGACGACGGCAGGTTCGAGCTGCCGGCCCGCCCCGGCGAATGCGCCACGCTCGAGCTCCAGGCCGTCGCCGAGTTCGTCCTGTCGCGCCCGCTCTTCACGCGGACCGATCCGGCGCCCGCCGAGGTCAGGATCGAGCTGCCGCTGCCCGTGACGCTGCGCGCGGTGCGCGGCGCCGCCACGATCGGCCGCGCCGTCGTCGAGGTCGACGGCAAGACAGCCCACTGCGACAAGAACGGCGAGCTCCGTGTCCTCGCGATCGCAGACCATCGCGTGCGCGCCACCAGCGGGCCACACCGCTCGCAGTGGCTGCGCGTCACGCCGCACGACGCCGGCACGACGATCGACCTGCCGCTGACCGAGAAGCTGACCCGCGTGCTGGTCGGGTTCGAGGGCGAACCCGAGGTGCTCGGCGCGCACTTCGCGTCGCAACGCGCCGGCGAGGGCACCGTGCACGCCGAGCTGCGACGGCGACCCGGCGCCGGGCCGTTCGAGCTCTTCCTGCCGGCCGGCGGGCAGACGTTGCGCGTCGAGGCGGGGCGTGGTGAACCGAATGCGAAGTGGTTCGTGCCGATCACGAAGTGGGTCGAGGTCGGGACCGAGGAGCTCGAGCTGCGGTGGCCGTCGCCGTTCGGCGGCCGACCCAACCCGAGCATCGCTCCACGGTGACGATCCGCCCACGCCGGACCACCGAGGTCGTCGTCCGGCTACCTTGACCCGGGCACCCCGGGTATCATCGCCCGGCCCCATGGCGCTCCTTCGCCTCACCGCCTGTCTGCTGCTCGCGACCCTGCCGCAGGACCCCAAGAAGGCCAGCTTCAGCGAGCTCGCCGGCTTCGACTACACCGAGGGCATGACACTTCCCAAGGAGGTCACCGACCTCGACGAGAAGATCGTCACGATCGGCGGCTTCATGCGGCGCGAGATCGCGGGCACCGGACCTGTCAACCAGTTCCTGCTGGTCAACGACGCCTGCGGCTGCCAGGGCACCCCGAAGCTCAACGAGATCGTCTTCTGCATGCTGCCCGCGGGCGTCACGATGGACCTCAAGCCCGGTGTCGTGAAAGTCACCGGCAAGCTCTACGTCGGCGAGGAAAAGGAAGACGGCGTGGTGACGATGATCTATCAGATGGACGCCGACACGGTGAAGTGAGCCCTGTGAAGTCGAGATCCGGGCTGTGAAAGCCGTTCCGCTGCTGTTCCTGCTGGCCATCGCTGCGCCGCTGCTCGCCCTGCTCCCGATCGGACAGGACCCGCAGGGCGGCGAGTGGGCCGAAGCCGTCGACAAGGCCGCGAACGCGCGGCACTACGGCGTGCGACTCGCGACCGCGCGCAAGATCGCGGCCGCCGGCGCCGAACCGGTGCCGGCGATCGAAGCCTGGTCGACCGCGCACGGCCGCAACGCGCTGCCCGCGACGCTGGTCGACACGATCGCACAGCAGGACGGCACCGCGCCCGCGGTCGTCGATCTGCTGCTGCGCTGGGCGAACGACCGCGAGTTCTACTGGCGGACCTACGCGTTCTACGGCCTCGCGCACCGCGCCGCGGCGCTGCCCGACCGCCGTGACCGACTCGTCGAGCTGTTCCGCGCCCACCGCGACGATCCGGCCTGGCTGGTCGCGACCTACGCGCGCTTCGGTCTCGTCGAGCTTCAGGCCGGTGACGACGCGACCGCGAACCCGCACGAGGATCCGCGCATCGCGACCAAGCTCGCCGCGCTGCTGCTCGAGAACGATCACGACACGCCGCTGCAGCCACTGATCGACGCGCTCGCCGACGAGCGCACGTTTCTCGGCGACCCGTGGGGCCAGCGCCGCGCGGCCGACGCGCACCGCGCGCTCAAGGCGGCGCTCGGTGACGACCATCCCGGCGGCAACGAGGACAAGGTCGCCGCGATCACCGCAGTACGCACCGCGCTCGAGCAGCGCTTCGGCAGCGAGCTCGATCAACCGGCCCTGCTGCAGGACGCCGCGGTCGAGATCACCGGCGGCATCGAGGTGCTGTCGTGTCGCAACGGCGACCTGTTCGTCGAGTGGACGGCCGACGGCCGGATCTTCGCGGGCATCGACGCCCGTTTCGTCGTCGCGCTGCCGACCGCGACCTGGCAGGAGCTGTCGCAGAAGCGTGCAGCGCTGGCACTCGGCGGTGAACTCGGTGTCGTCGTCTGCGACAAGATGCGCCTCAAATGGAGCGAGCCCGAGCTGCACGTCAACGTCGCGCCGGCGTCGCTGCCGACGGCGGCGGCCGATTGGCTGCTGGAGTTGGCAAATGCCCTCGCCGCTGCCGATAAGACCGACCTCGCCGACGCGATCCGTGGCGCCGTCGAGCAGTTCGCCTCGCGCTGATCAGGAGAGCTCGAAAGACCCCCCATGTGTGGCATCATCGCCGTCCTGCGCCGGAAGAGCGCCCGCACCCCGCCGGCTACCGATCGGCTGCTCGCGAGCGTGGCCGCCGCCGAAGCCGCACTCCACGAGCTCGAGGTCGACGCGATCGAAGGCGCCGCCGCGAAGCTCGCCGAGCTCAACCGCGATCTCGCCGGCACGCCCGGCCTCTGGTGCCTGCTCGCCGACCGCGCCACCGCCGAAGTGGTCGAGACCCGGCTGACCGCGCTGCAGCAGCGCGTGCACGACCACGAGCGCGCGCTCGACGAGGCCGGCGCCAGCGGTGATCTGACCGAGCGCCACAACGC
>JAGQRB010000984.1 GCA_020425925.1 Planctomycetota bacterium | reverse complement strand
GCCAGCGCGACGAGGCCGATCGTCCAGCCGTCGCGGAACCGCTCGAGCGTCGCGACCTCCGGGTAGAGCACGTTCAGGCCGCGCGGCCAGAGCGTGGTCGACAGGTAGTGCGCGAACGCACCGGGCACCTGCAGCAACCGCTGGCCGAGACCACCTGGCACCAGCGTGCCTTCGGCAGCGGCGATGCGCTGGTGCTGCAGCGCGATCGGCGCCACCACCGCGGCGAGCAGCAGCGGCAGCGCCCAGCGGCTGCGCCGACCGCCGCTGACCGCACAGATCAGCAACGCGAGCAGCGGCAGCACGACGGCGGTCGCCTTCGAGTACATCGCGAGTGCGGCCGCGAGCAGCGCCAGCGGCAGCCGCCACGCGCCGCCGCGCTGCGCGAAGCCGACGGTGGCATGCAGCGCCGCGAACACGAACAGGCCGGCGAGCAGTTCCTTCTGACCCGAGACCCAGCTCACCGATTCGGCGAGAGCGGGGTGCACGGCGAACAGCGCGCCGGCGAGGTGCGCGGCGACGCTGCCGACTCCGAGCCGCAGCAGCAGCCGCGCGAACAGCACGGCGACCGACGCCTGCAGCAACAGCGAGACCAGGTGCGGACCGAACGGGTGGCCACCGAACAGCCACCACTCGGTCCAGAGCGCCGCGTGCGCCACCGGCAGGTAGGCGTTCGCGATCGGGTGTGCCGGATCGAGCACGGCGGCGAAACCGGAACGGAACTCGGGGTTGTCCGGTCCGAAATAGAAGTTGTCGTCGAAGTTCAGGAAGCCGGCCCGCAGCGCCGCCGGCAGGAACGCGGCGAGCGCGAGCGCGAGCATCACCGCGACGGTGATCCAGCGCCGCGTCGAGGTGGTCGCGTCCACGGCATCGGCACGACGGCGCGCGTCGACGAACACGACCGGCGAGGATGCCGGCGCGCCAGCGGGCGTGGGAACGGGCGTAGGAACGGGCGGCGTGGCCATGCGCAGAGGGGCCCCGCAGCGTAACCGAGCCGCGCCACGACCGCGACGGCCGATCCACCACCCGCCGGCGCTCGGCGGCTCAGCCGGTCAGCAGCCGCAGCGCGAGCTGCGGCTGGCTGTTCGCCTGCGCCAGCACCGCGATCGCGGCCTGCTGCAGGATCTGGTTCTTCGCCAGCTCGGCGGTCTCGCGCGCAATGTCGACGTCGCGGATTCGCGACTCGGCCGCGGTCAGGTTCTCGGCCTGCACGCCGAGGTAGCGCACCGTGCTCTCGAGCCGGTTCTGCATCGCGCCGAAGCGGCCGCGCGCGCGCGAGACGTCGTCGATCGCGCGGTCGATCGCCGCCATCGCCGACGCCGCGCCGGCGACGTTGGTGACCGCGAGCAGGTCGAGCCCGAGCGCAGTCGCGAGCACCGGCGTCAGGCTCGCGACCAGGCGGTCGTTCGCGCCGGTGCCGAAGCCGACCTGGAAGCCGATGCTCGTCGCGCTGCCGTCGAGCAGCTTGATACCGTTGAACTGGGCGCTGCGGCCGATCCGTTCGATCTCGGCGACGAGGTCCTGGAACTCGGCGTCGAGCGTGCCGCGGTCGGCGGTCGACACCGTGCCGTTGCGCGACTGCACCGCGAGCTCGCGCAGGCGCAGCAGGATGCCGGAGACCTCGTCGAGCGAACCCTCGGCGGTCCGCACCAGCGAGATGCCGTCCTCGGCGTTGCGGCCGGCCTGCTGCAGCGAACGCACCTGCGCCCGCAGCCGTTCCGAGATCGCCAGCCCGGCAGCGTCGTCGGCCGCCGAGGTGATGCGCAGGCCGGTCGCGAGGCGCCGGTAGTTCTGCGCGATGCGGTCCGTGACCGTCGCGAGGCCGCGCTGGGCCACCAGCGAGGCGATGTTGGTATTGATGCGGAGGCCCATCGTTACTCCCGACGGGCAGGCATCGGAACGCGCGGCCGCCGCGCCGAAGCCGCGCGCGAACGTGCGCTGCTACCGACAGAACGTGACTTCGAAGCCGCGGCTCATCGCGACGCCGGCGGGCGCCAGCGGATCGAGCACGAACGCCTGGCTGAACAGCTTGACGCCGTCGTAGCTCACCGCACTCGGGATCGGCAACCCGACGTCGACGCCGCCGGCGCCGGCGGTGCCGGCCGACCCGCCGAGCACGACGAACGGCGACGCGACGATGCGCGCCGGATCGAGCCACAAGAGACCGCCCGCGAACGGGATGCCGGCCGGCGCGCGGCCGAAGCCGATCGACAGGATCGCCGGCGCGGCGCCGCGGCCGTCGACGATCGCGAACCGCCAGCCGGCGTTGCCCAGCGTCGGGAACGTGCGCATGCCGAGCTCGGGCTCGATGCCGCCGCTGCCCGCGGTCGCGCTGCCGTAGTCGAAGTTCTCGTCGCAGGCGCGCGACAGGAAGAACAGGCTGGTTTCGTTCGCCAGCACCGCGCGCCCGGCGGCGAACCGCCCCGACGCGGCGAAGGCGAGCTCGAAGCTGCCGGTCGCCGAGGTCAGCGTGACCACGCCGTTGCTCACGAGGACCGCCGCGCCACTGGCGACGAACGGGTTGAGGGTCTGACCGAGCGGGTTGCTCTCGGCGGTCTGGCCAGCGATCGACCAGGTGCCGGTATTCGCACTCGCGGCCGCGATCGTCACCACGCCGATGTCGGTCACCGAGTTCGGCCGCCCGAGCGCGGTGCCGAGCTCGTGCGACTGGCCGTGCAGGTGGTAGCGACCGGCGAGATTGCGCAGGTCGTAGCTGCTGCCGGTGCGTACCGCGATCGTCAGGCCGACCTCGCTGCTCGTCAGGCTGCCGGTGACCTTGAGCAGCAGCTCGCCGTTCGACGAGATCCCGCCGGGTTCACCGGCGAGGAGCAGCGCGCCGTCGGCCGCGACCGAGTAGGGCCCGCTGCCACCGATCGACGACGTCGTCGCCGCGCCGCTGCTCGCGACGAACAGTTCGGTGCCCGCGAACGTCACGCCACCGAGGCCGTCGAACGTCGCCGTGCCGCGTTCGCTGGTGGTCTGGTAGCTCGCGCCGTTCAGCTCCATGCGCTGGCCGTAGAAACGGTAGGTGCCGTTGAGCGAGGCGTTGCTCTGGCCGGTCGACTTCGCGAGCGCGAGCACGCTGAGGCCCTCGGGGCTGGCGTCGTAGCGCGCGATGTGCACCACCTCACCGGCGGGGTCGATGTAGGGCGCCACGACGTCGGTGCCCGGGTTCGAAGGATCGAGATCGAGCACGACGATGCCGCGCGGCAGCACGTGGTAGGTGCCCGCGAGCGGGTCGTTCGGCGTGAACGTGCCGCCGGCGCTGTCCCATTCCCAGGTGTCGAGTGCACCGGTGAGCCCGCCGCCGAGAGCGAAGGCGATCGTGCCCTGCTGCGCCACCAGTTGCACCGCGCCGCTCGGCGCATCGACCGCGGCACCGTAGGTCCCGACATGGTACGCGCGCTGCAGATCGAGCACGCTGGGCCCGACCGCGATCTGGGCGATCGCCGCACCGGACAGAACGGAGAACGACAGAGAACGGGCGAGGATCGGCATGGTTCTTGGGTTGTTTCTCGTACCGCGTACCGACCACAACCCTACCGCGTGCGGCTCGCAACGGCTTCGCGCAGGCTCGATCGGGTGGAGCTCGGGGCGCGGGACACGGCGTCCAGGGCCGCGCGCTCGATGCGGTCGTCCCAGTGCGGCTGGCGCAGCGCGGCCTCGATGAGACGGGGGCGATCGCGCGATGGCAGATCGTCGGCGGCACGCAACAGGCCGGCGACCAGGTCGGCATCGGGATTACGATCGAGCAGCTGGCGCACGGCGCCGAAGCGATCGTTGCTGGGCAGCTCGGACAGCGCCGCAACCAGCGCGTCGGCGCCGCGCGGATCGCCGGCGACGAGACGGGCACACTCGTAGTAGAGCTCCTCGCGATCCGAGCTGCGGAAGTCATCGAGCGCGCGCAGCACCCGGTGACCGAGTTCGCGATCAGCGCGCGGCGAGCGCAACACGGTGAGCATCGCCGGCGCCTCGTCGCTGCTCGGCAGGTCGTCGACCACGGTCACGGCGAGCGCGACACCGTCGGGATCGCCGAGCACGTTCGCGACGACCGCTTCGTACAGCTCGCGGCGCGCGTTCGAGGGGAAGACATCGAGCTCACGCAGCACCACACGCGCGCTCACCGGCCCGACGCCGTCCGAGTGCGCCACGAGCTGCGCGGCCTCGCGATGGCGCGCGGCCGCCATCGCGAGCAACCAGGCGGAAAGACGCTCGTCGGTCGCGGAGGTTCGCAGCGCCAGCGCCGTCAGCGTCGCCGCCAGGTCCCGGCTCGGATCGGCGCGCGCGTAGTCGTCGAGCAGGCGCGCGGCGCGTTCGGGGTCGGCGCCCACCCACTGCTCGAAGCACTCGCAGCGCGCGTCCGAGAACGGGAAGTCGGCGGCGGCCTGCAGCAGCGGCTCGGGATCGGCGCCGCCGGCAGCGGCGGCGTCGCGCATCTTCCGGAGCCGGCTCTGCCACACCGGCAGCTCGGGATGGTCGACCGGCGTGCGGTCGTCGATCCACTGCCGGGCCCAGCCGTGCTGCAGCTCGTACGCTGCCTCTGCGCCGCGGAGCTTGCCGTCCTTGTAGCAGGCGAACGCGATGCGCTCGCGATCGAGGGTCTCGAGCCGCGCCTGGCCGACCGCGGCGTCGTGGATGGTCGCCTGTACGAAGGTCGACCGGAACGAGCAGCCCGCCGCGACGGCGACCAGCGCGAGAACGGGGAAGGCGCGCTTCATTGCCGGAGAATACTGTCGGGACCGCCCGCGCGGGTTAGAACTGCCGCATGGCCGTCCGGCCCGAGCACCTCGTTCTGCACCTCGAGCGCCTGCTGCAGGCCTACGGGCGCGAGCAGACGCTGGCGGTGCGGCCGACCGCAGCGGCCGCGCCAGGCGGGATGCCACCGGTGGCTCCGCGACCCGGCATCCCGGCCCCGCCCCGCACCCCGTCCACCGCTCCGGCGCCGGCATCGACCGCGCCGGCGAGCCGGTCACCCGCACCGGCACCGACGATCCGGCGCCCCGTCCGAGCCCCGGCCGCCCGCCCGACTCCGGCTCCAACGGCACCTCCGGCATCGATCCCGGCGCCCGCCGCTGCCGCTGCCGCTGCCGCTGCCGCTGCCGCGTCCGGCGACCCGCTCGCCGCGCTGAAGTCCGAACTGGTCGATTGCACCCGCTGCAAGCTCTGCGAGCGCCGCACCAACGTCGTCTTCGGCGAAGGCAATCCGACCGCCGAGGTGATGTTCGTCGGCGAGGCGCCGGGCGCGAACGAAGACCGCACCGGCCGGCCGTTCGTCGGCGCCGCCGGGCAGCTGCTCGACCGCATCATCGGCAATGCGATGGGCCTGGAGCGCGCCGACGTCTACATCGCGAACGTCAACAAGTGCCGGCCGCCGAACAACCGCGAGCCGCAGCCCGACGAGGTCGCCGCCTGCCTGCCGTTCCTGCGGCAGCAGATCGCGGCGATCCGCCCCCGCGTCGTGGTCTGCCTCGGCCGCGTCGCGGCGCAGAACCTGCTCGGCCGCAAGGAGTCCGCGAGCCGCCTGCGCGGACTAGAGCTCGAGCACGACGGCATCCCGGTCGTCGTCACCTGGCACCCGGCCTATCTGCTGCGCGAGCCGTCGCGCAAGCGCGAGACCTGGGAGGACATCAAGCGGGTGAACCGCCTGCTCGGTCGACCCGAGGTGCCGAAGCCGGCCGACGGCTGAAGCGCCCGATTCGCGCGCGGATTCGTGGTCCCCGGTGCACCACCGTGTGACCTCCCCACACGACGCGCTGTTCCGGTGGACCTTCTCGTCCCCCGAGCACGCCGGGCCGCTGCTCCGCGCGCTGCTTCCGGCCGCGCTCGCCAACGGCATCGACTGGGGCGATATGACCGCGATCCCGGGCACCCGGGTCGACGGCGATCAACGCGAAGAGCGCAGCGATCTGGTGTTCGCGACCAAGCTGCGCGGCCGCCCGGCCCTGCTGTGTCTGCTGCTCGAACACAAGTCGCGCCCCGACCGCTGGACCGCGCTGCAGGTGCTCGCCTACATGCTGACGATGTGGCGCGAGGCGCGGCGGCAGCGCCCGCGCGCCCGCTTCCTGCCGTTCGTCCTGCCGGTGGTATTGCACTACGGCCGGCGCCGGTGGCGCGCGACCACCGACCTGTGGTCCCTGTTCGACACTCGCGACCTGCCGGCCGAGCTGCTCGGCGAGCTGCGGCGCGCGCTGCCGCAGTTCGCCTTCACGCCGTTCGACTTCGCGACGCGCAGCGCCGCCGAGGTCCGCGCGATGGCGTTGTCGCTGCAGGGCACCTGGTCGATCGCGTGGCTGCAGTTCGTGGCCGCGGTCTCGCACGACGACGACGCCGTGCTGAGCGCCGTCGCCGAGTGGGCGGACGTCGCACGACAGGTGCTGGTGGCGCCGAGCGGACAGCAGGCGTTCGTCGCGCTACAGTCGTATCTCCTCCGGATCACCAAGGTCGACCGGCGACGGCTCGGCATCGTGATCGGCCAACAGTTCGGAACCGAAACGATGAAGAAGTTCGTGTCGACCTACGACCAGATCCGGCGCGAGGGCGAGGCCCTGGGCGAGGCGAGGGGCGAAGCCAGGGGGACAGCGAGGGGCCAGGCGGAGGGCCGCGCCGACATGCTGTTGCGTCTGCTCGAACGGCGCTTCGGCGAGCTGCCCGCGGGCGTGAGGACGCGGGTCCGAACCGCCTCGATCGAGGATCTCGACGCCTGGGCCCTGCGCGTGCTCGACGCCCCCGCTCTGGCCGCGGTGTTCGCGCCGCAGTAGAACGCTGGCGCCGAACACCTGTAAACCTCCATCTCACAGATACTTCCGCCACACCCCTCATCTCCTCCGGCGCGCGCCGGCATCCGGCCTGCCGGATCGCCCCCCGACAGCCGCCCAACCCATCGGGTCCCGGGTCGATCGGATCGACGCGCGATCGGGACCCGAGGCCGCCCCGCCGGGGGCGACGACTCTCCGCCCGACTCTCGGCCCGCGCCCGAAAGCGCCCGGAACAGCCCCCGCCCGACCGGTGCCAACGGCTGCAACCCGCGCTTGACCCGCCCGATCGGGCTGGCTACCGTCCGCCGACTCGCCCCGTCCCGGTGAGTTCTGCAGGGTTCGTCCGGACCCTGCGCCGCCCGGATCCCGCGGTCGGTGCCTTGCAACTCGTGGCATGCGAGTCGGCGCCGGCATCGGGATGCGGCTCTGTCGCTCTTTCGTTACGGTTCCGCCGCCCTTCGCGCGACCTGTATCGCCCCGCCCCCTCTCCTGTTCGCCCTCTCAGCTGGCATCTCCCAGCAGGCATTCCGCATGATCAAGGTTCAGACCCTGCGCTTCTACGGCACGAGCGCGCTGCTCGCCCTGGCAGCTTGCTCCGGCACGCCGGTGGACTTCGGCGGCATCCGCGCCGATCGCAACGGTGACGGTGACAACGCGCTGACCGAACCCGCGTCCGCCAATCCCGTCGGCTCGAACGCGGCCACGAACGCGACCGCGAGTTCGCCGCAAGATCCGCAAGGCCAGGAGCCGACGCGGCGCCAGGCGCTCATCAAGCAGGCCGTCGACAACGCCCGGCGCTGGCTCGAGCTGCGACTGTTCGAGGACGCTCGCAACGAGGCGGCCTACGCGCTCGAGCTCGACACCAACAATGCCGAAGCGCGCGAGATCCTGCAGCGTTGCAACAGCATCCTGGGCGACGGCGGTGCGGGCGTCTCGCTCGGCAATCGGCTCGACGAGTCGATCCTGGTCGATCGCATCCGCCTCGAGCGCGAGCGTGCACTGGTCGAGAAGGAGCTCCAGCTCGGCGAAGCGCTGATGGGCAACAAGGCCTACGGCCGCGCCATCGACCACTTCGAGCGCGCCGTCACCCAGATGCGCTACTCGCCGTACGCGCAGGCCAACGACGAGCTCAAGCAGCGCGCCGAGCGCGCGCTCGCCGAGGCCGAACAGATGAAGCGCGAGGCCGATGCCGCCGACCTGCAGCGCCAGGAGGCGCAGTCGCAGGCCGACCTCGCGCGCCAGGAAGCCGAGTCGCGCGCCGCGCGTGAGCTCGCCGTCAATCGCATCCTCGATCAGGCCAACCTCGAGTTCCAGGCCGGTCAGTACGAGCGCGCGCTCGACTACGTCGACGAGGCGCTGCTGCGCGAGCCGACCAACCCGACGGCGATGGCGCTGCGCGATCTCGCCGACCGCGCCCGCCACAACACCGCGATCGACACCCACCGCGAGCGCTGGCGCACCGAGTGGAACAAGACGTTCCTCGATCTGCAGCACGCCAACCTGCCGCAGACCGAGACCGTCGTGTTCGACCCGACGCGCTGGGCCGAGGTGACGCAGCGCAAGCCGGCGGCCTACACCAAGCCGACCGAGCTCGACACGCCGGAGAATCAGGCGATCGTCCGCATCCTCAACGAGACCCGCCTCGAGCACAACTTCTCGAGCGCGACGGTCGACGACTGGTCCGCCTACTACGCGCAGCTCACCAACATCACGTTCTTCGTGACGCAGGAAGTGCGCGACATGCCGGCCGAGCAGACCACGCTCAACGAGTTCCACCTGCCGACGCGCTCGGTCGCGAGCGCGCTCGACGCGATCCGCTCGCAGACGAACGTCGCCTACCGCGTGCGCAACGGCATGGTGCACCTGGTCAGCCCCGAGAACGCGATCGGCCTGCTCTACCGCAAGGACTACATCGTCTCCGACCTGATCCAGGGTGTGCGCAGCAGCCCGGGTCCGGACCTGCGCCTGCCGGTGCCGGGTGACGACCTGCCGCTGTTCCCCGAGGTCGACGAGGATCCGCTGCCGTCGGTGGTCGACGAAGGCCGCCTGCAGGAGCTGATCACGGCGACGATCTCGCCCGACAAGTGGGACGGCAACCCGTTCACGATGAGCCTGCTCAGCGGCGTGCTCTACGTCCGCGCCGACACGCCGACCCACGAGCGCGTCGACCGCCTGATCGCCGAGCTGCGCCGCCACGTCGGCATCCAGGTCGACGTCGAGGCGCGCTTCCTCAAGGTCGAGGACCAGTTCCTCGAGGATCTCGGCATCGACCTCCGCGGTCTCGGCAACCAGGCCGCCCAGGGTCTCGCCGGCCGCGGCCTCGAGAAGCACGGCCCGCGCACCAACGCCGGCTTCGACGACTTCGGCCCGCGCCAGCAGCAGAACGCCGCCACGCCCGGCGTCGTCGGCACCGGCACCTCGCCCGGCATCTTCTACGACGACGGTCTCGACGGCGACATCATGGCCCGCACCGAGGGCCTCTACGATGCCACCCTCGGCGGCCGCAACGGCGGCCTGACCAATGCCGGCGGCCTGGCGCTCCAGTACGCCTTCCTCGACGACACCGAGGTCGAGCTCGTGCTGCGTGCGGTG
>JAGQRB010000983.1 GCA_020425925.1 Planctomycetota bacterium | reverse complement strand
TACGAGGCGATCACGCTGCGGCGACCCTTCGATGCGCCGACGCGGGCGGCGGTGTTGCAGGCAATCGTCGAGCGCGAACCGACCGATGTGCGCCGGCTCGCGCCCGCGGCCTCGCGCGATCTGGCGGTGGTACTGGCCACCGCGCTGGCCAAGGATCGGGCCGGCCGCTACGCCACCGCGCTGCTGTTCGCCGAGGACCTCGCGCGGCTGCGTACCCACGAACCGATCCGCGCCCGAGCCGCGCCGTGGTGGCTCAAGACCTGGCGCTGGAGCCAACGCCACCCGGGCGTCGCGGCGAGCCTCGGCGCCCTGCTCGCGACCCTGTCGATCGGGTTGTTCTGGACCAGCTCGCTGCTCGCGGCCCGCAATCGGGCGATCGGCGAGATGTCGCAGCTCGCCGATCTCAGCCGCTACCGCGATCTCGGCCGCTGGTCCGACGCCCTGTTTCCGCCCGAGCCCGAGCTCATCGACGGACCGCGAGGCATGACGGCGTGGCTCGAAGTCGCGGCATCGTTGCTGCAGCGCGCTGCCGTTCACCGCGCCGAGGTCGAGTTCCTCGAGTCGATCTCTCACGCGGCTGCCGACGACGGTCGCGAGTTCGCCTCCGAGCTCGATGCCGTCCGCTACGAGGCGCTGCGCGAACTCTGCGCCGGCCTCGACGAGCTGCCGGCTGCCGTCGCCGCGATGCGCGCGCGCCGCGAGTTCGCGGCCACGGTCGTCGAGCGCACCGTGACGTCTCGGGCCGAGGCCTGGCGGCGCGCGGCCCGGGAGGTCGCCGCCGACCCTCGCTTCGCCGGCTTCGTGCTGGCGCCGCGCAGCGGCCTGGTGCCGCTCGGGCCCGATCCGATCTCGGGATTGCAGGAGTTCGCCCATCTGCAGACCGGAACGGTGCCCCGCCGCGATCCCACGACCAACGCGCTCGAGTCCGCCGACGACGCCGCGCTCGTGTTCGTGCTGTTGCCCGGCGGCACGTTCATGATGGGCGCCTCGCGAGAACCCGGAACGCCGAACTTCGATCCCGATGCCGAGCCGGACGAGGGCCCGGTGCACGCGGTCGACCTCGACGCGTTCATGCTGTCGAAGTTCGAGATGACGCAGGCGCAATGGCTCGCGCTGACGGGACGGAATCCGAGCGAGCTGCAGCCCGCGGCGGTGGCGAGGTTCGAGCTCGAGAACGGTGAGACCCTCACCTACGCCTACTCGCTGCGGCACCCGGTGGAGCAGGTCAGCTTCGACGACGCGAGGTTGGCGCTCGCGCGCGCGGGACTCGGGCTACCGACCGAGGCGCAGTGGGAGTATGCCTGCCGCGCCGGCACGACGACGCCGCGCTACGTGCCCGGCGGCCCGGGCGCGCTGCAGGGTCACGCCAACATCCTCGACCGCTCGATCGGCCTGCTCGGCCCTCCTGGTCGCAAGGTCCAACCCGACTTCTTCGACGGCTACGGCTACCACGCCCCGGTGGGTTCGTTCGCGGCCAATCCCTGGGGTCTCCACGACATGTACGGCAATGTCTGGGAGCTCTGCCGCGATCGCCCCGGCGGCTACCGTGATCCGGTCGCACCCGGGACCGGCAAACGGCTCGTAGCCGGAGCGGTGCCGCACGACGCCGAGGGGCACGACATCGGCGACCTCGTGGTCAATCGTTCGAGCTGCTTCCACTACCCCGCGCAACAGGCCCGCAGCTCGCAGCGCAACCGGTCGGCGCGCGACTTCCGCTACTGGAATCTCGGCCTGCGGCCGGTCTTCGGCCTCTCGGGCCCGTCAACCACTAGACTTCCCGTCTCCCCACCAACCTCAGGAGTCACTCCGCGATGAAGTTCCCCCACGCTCTCGCTCTCCTCGTCACCGCCTCGATCGCCGCCCAGCAGGAGATCTGGGTCGAGCCCGTGAACGGCAACGACGGCAACCCCGCCACCTATGGTCAACCGCTGCGGACGCTGACCGCCGCCGTCGGTCTCGCCGGACCCGGCGATCGCATCCATCTGCTCGAAGGCACCTACGGGCCGAGCCACAACGGCGAGACGCTGCCGATCCAGATCGGCCAGGCGAACCAGCCGGGCTTGGTGATCCGCGGCATCGGCGACGTCGTTTTCGACCTCGCCGGTTCGACCTCGACGTTCCTCTACCTGGTCGGCGGCGCCAGCGGCACCCGCATCACCAACATCACGGTCCAGAACACCGACCAGGCCGGCTGGTGGACGCGCGTCATCAACAGCGGCAGCGGCGTCAACTCGGGCAACGCGGCGATGAACGTCGAGATCGATCGCTGCCGCTTCATCGACTGCAACCGCGGCATCGTGTTGTGGACCAACGACATCGTCACCGGCTGGCGGGTCCACGACAACCTGTTCGTCAACTGCGGCAACGACGCCATCCTCGAGTACACCGGCACCAACGAGTTCTTCTGCAACACGTTCCACACCGGCGCCTACAAGGCCTACATCTCCGACAGCCTGACGTCGCTCTGCTACGACAACCTGATCATGAGCTACGCCATCGCGTTCGAGAACAACAACAGCGCGGCGCTGCTGAACCGCTATCAGGGCAACTGGCTCTACCAATGCGCCATCGTCCAGCAGGGTGCGGGCATGGCCAGCGCGCTGCCGGCGAGCAACGTCATCGGCACCGATCCGATGCTGGTCAACCCGGCCGCCGGTGACTACCACCTGCAGGCGACCAGTCCGGTGATCGACGCCGGCGTGATGCCGCCGTTCGCCCGTGCCGACCTCGACGCCAACTCACGCCTCGTCGACGGCGACGGCGACGGCATCCTCGAGGTCGACGTCGGCTGCTACGAGAGCACGCCGATCCACCTCGACGTGACCTGGGACCCGGTGACCGGGCTGATGTACCTCAACGGTTCGACGACGATCGCCGGCACCTACGGCTTCGTCGCCTTCAGCTTCGACGACGGACTGTGGACGTTCCCGGGCCAGGGACCGATCCTGATCGACCAGGCGACCTACGTGCCGTTCTTCCTGCAGGGGCCGCTGCCACAGCAGTGGGTGCTGCCGTTCGGCGGCGCCGTGCTGCCGCCAGGCTTCCGGCTCGTGATGCAGATCCTCGGCATCGGCCCGAGCCACCGTGGCAGCGCGGTGTTCGGCGGCAACCAGGTCTGGGCGCAGTTGTGATCCGCTGAACGCCGCAGCGCGGCCTTGCCGTTCTACCTGACGGCGGCCAGCGCGCGCTGCACCGAACTCTCGTCCTGACCGCCGCGCAGACCGAAGCGCACGACGCCGGCGGCATCGACGACGTAGGTGATCGGCGTCACCTGCGACCACTTCACGGTGTGGAACGCGTCCATGAACGCCGCGTCGGCCATCAGCACCGGCCGGGTGAATCGTTTGTGCTGCAGGGTGGCGGCGGTCAGCTCCGGCGCGAAGTCCATCACCGCGTCGGTCATCACGTGCAGCATGACGACATCCTGCGGCAGCTCCTGTTCGAGCCGCCGCATGGCGGGGGCCTCGACGTCGCACGAACCACATCGCGAACGGAAGAAGTGCAGCACCACACGCCGCCCCGTGAGATCAGCCAGCGTCCAGCTCCGGCCATCGCGATCGACCAGCGCGAACGCGGGCAGCGGCCGATCGACCGCGCCCTTGATCAACGCGTCGACGTGGGCGCGGATCATCGACTTCGTCACGAAGTAGGCACCGATCAGGACGGCGATGGCGATTCCCGAGAACAGGGTGCGGCGAGGCATGCGGGTGGAAGCGTCGGTCATGGGCGTTGCTACGACACGGTAGCGCGGCGGTCCCGCATTGGGCGGACAGTCCGACAGCAATCAGGTGCTGCGCGTGACCGCCAGCGGCGCCGATGATGTTCCAACCGTGCCAGGACAAAACCGCACCGGTGCGATCTGGTCCTGGCACGGTACTAACGCGAATCAATCGCCGCTCGGATCGTCGCCGAACAGGTCGGCAAGGCTGTCGGCCGTGAGCAGACGCAACGCGAGGTCGGCCATGGTCTCGTCGGCGGCGGCGGCGAGCCGCGCCTGCAGCTGGCTGCAGAGGATGGACCGGCCGCCTTCGGCACGTCCTTCGGCACGCCCTTCGCGACGCAAACGCGCACCCGTCGTCTCCATGATGTTCCTCGCTCCTCGGCTCACTTCTTTCTCGACGATCTCGATCAGTGCGTCCTCGGGCACGACGGTCGTGGTCAGGACGTACTGCGATAGTGCCACCATCGCTTCCTCACCGGAAGGCCCTGCCAGCAGCCGCCGCATCAGCCCACCCCACCGTCCGAATGCGGCGGCCAGCCGCGACGCATCGGCCCGCGGCACGAACTGCAGCGCAGCCATGGTCAGCTTGCCGAACAGGCTCAGCGCCAGGCAATCGAGCTGGTCGGGCGCCATCTCCGCCGTGCTGAGGACGGCGTAGCGGTATCGCGGCTGCCGCCAGACCTTCTCGCCGTCGCCCGTTCCAGCCACGAGTTCGGCGAACTCGGTGGCTGCCCACCATGCCCGACGACCGTGGTGGATGACCACCGGCACGATGCGCGGCAGTCGTCGCAGCCGCGGGCGTTGTCGCAACAGGTCGCGCCAGATGCCGAGCTGGTACTCGAGCAGACGGAAGGCCATCCAGCGCCCGACCCGCGAGCTGTGCTCGACGAGCACGTACACCAGGGTCTCCGCGCCGCTGCCGCGTTCCCGGATCGAGTACAGCAGATCGGTCTGATGACGGCGCAAGCGCGGTCGAGGCGGGTGCCCGGCAGGAGGCGCAGGGTCGCCCAGTCCAGCTTCCGCGCCACCTCGGCCGGCAACACCACACGGAGCAGCGGCACCGCGTGCGCAGGTTGGCCGAACGTGTACCGGATCAGCGCATCGTGCGGGGAGTTCACCATCGCACTCCCCCTGTGTTCCGCGTTCGCCGACGGTTACACGGAAAGCCGTGAATCGTCAGCGCGACAGCAGCGCCCGCAGAGGTTCGAGCGGCAGCGCCCGCACGGTCCTACCCATGCCGCGCGTCGTCGTCGCCGCGCACAGCGAGTCGAGGATGGCCTGCTCGGTCGCGTCGGCGACCGCCATGAACAGCGGCGACAGGTCGTCGCCGCGCAGCGAACTCGCCTCGCGTTCGGCGGTCGAGAACGCGATCGAGTAGTCACCGCTGCCGTGGCTGAACGAGGCGCCGGTTCGCGCCATGCCGGCAAACGCGCGCGTCGCGAGCCGTGTCAGGGCGCGCTGATCGAGCGGTGCGTCGGTGGCAATGACGATCATGCAGCTGCCGTCGTGATCGCCGACGTGCCCGCGCGGGTCGAGCAACTCGTGCACCGGCACGCCGTCGACCGTCAGCCGGCCGCCGAAGTTGGTCTGCACCAGGACGCCGACCATGTGGTGACCGACGCATCGCGAGCCGGTGCCGATACCGCCCTTCCAGCCGCAGCACACCGTGCCGGTGCCGGCGCCGACGGCACCGACCGGCACCGCACCCGTCGTCGCCGCCGCGATCGCCGCGCGCACGTGATCGGCACCGAC
>JAGQRB010000982.1 GCA_020425925.1 Planctomycetota bacterium | reverse complement strand
GCCGCCGTGGGAACCGTGCGCGAACTGCTCCGCCGGCGAGTCGTAGATCGTCGTCGAGTCGCTGGTGAAGCGCAGACCGGCCCAGGCGGCGATGCCGACCAGCAGCAGCAGCGCGATCGCGATGCGTCGGTCGGAGCGCCTGACCGCGCCGCCATCGGCCGGCTCGAGCGCGAAGTCGAGCAGCCGCGTCCTGCCCCAATAGACCTGACCGAGCCAGAGCCCGGGCGCGACCTCGCGGATCTCGTCGCGGATCCGGCGCGCGACGAACGAGGTCTGCGAATAGTCGAGCACGACCGCGGGGCCGCCGTCGGACCAGCTCGCGGTCGGGTAGACGCGCGCCCGGATCGCCCGGATGCGGAATGGTGAGATGCGGTTCTGCAGCGTGCCCGCTACCGGATCGAACACCTTGCCCTGCCAACAGAGCAGCCGGACGCAGCAGGCCAGCACGCGCCCGATGGTGCGGCGCACGACGCCGCCGGAGCAGACGATCGCAGTGCCGCGGGTGTATCCGGTCGGCGACGCGGTCGCCGGATGCGACGCGAAGAGATCGTCCAGGTCGGCACGTGCGAGGCGCAGGAGCCCCGTTCCCGAGCGGACGCGACGGTCCACGAATTTCCCCACGGCCGGCAGTTTCATGCGGCGCGCGTGCGGTGTCAAGCGGGGCGCCGCAATCGGTCGGCCGCGCACCGCAAGGACCCTCTCCGTTGCGCGTCCGGGGTCGGCGGGATCGTGCAGTCAGCGGCCGAGTCGGCGCTGGATCTCGGCGTGATCGCGCCACGCCGGCTGGCCCGCCATGAACTCGAGCGTGCGCCGCTCGGCGACGGCGCGGTCGCCGCCGCCCTGCTCGCGCAGCGACCACTGCACCATGCGCTCGAACAGCTCGTCGAACGGGCGCAGCCGGCCGTGTTCGTCGCCGCAGTACTGGCACAGCGTGCCGGATTCGATGGGCATCGTGCAACTGTTGCATTGCGTGTTGGTCATGGCGGCATGCTCGGCCGCGCGAACGCATCGTCAATCCCGATGCAATTCACGGCGCGGCGTCGGGCGGCGTGGTCGCGGCGGCGGGCACGCAAGATAGGATCCCGACGAGTAGGGAAAGATTGTAGATCTCGATGGCCGCCGTATCATGCATAAAAAACACGCGGTCGAGGACTCGGCGGCTCTTGTCGAGCTGCGCGAGCCCGCGCTCGGTCAGCCAGACCAGCGAACGGCGGCGATCGCGTTCGTCGGCGAAGGTGCGCAGCAGACCGCGCCGCCGCAGCCGCGCGACGATCTCGCTGGTGGCCGACTGGCTGCGGCGGAAGTGCCGTGCGGCTTCGGTGATCGTCAGCGGTCCGGTCGCGGCGAGATGCTCGAGCACGGCCCAGGCCTCGGCGCCGGGCCCGCGCTCGCCGGCGCGCTCGCGCCGGTGCAGCGCGAGGAACACCGCGTGGAACGCTGCCTCGAACTCCGTTGTGAGGTCCGCTGGGAAGTCCGCTGGCGAATCTGCCACCGGGGTCGTTCGTCGGTTACGCTGTCGCGGGCTCATCGGTCGCCACCGAGAACCCCGATGCTACGACCGCTGCGTTACGTTTCGTTCCTCTTCTTCGGCCTGTTGGCCACCGGTTGCGCCGCGCAGGCCCCCACCGGCTCTCCGGAGCCCGCGGCCGACGCGCGCCAGATCCACTGGCAGCGCAGCGTCGACGACGCGCTGGCACTGGCTCGCGCCGAGCAGCGACCGATCCTCGTCGCGCTCAACATGGACGGCGAGAGCGCCAGCGACCGCATCGTGCACGAGGAGTACCGCGACCCCGCGTTCGTCGCCGCCAGCCGACGCTGCGTCTGCCTCGTCGGCAGCCTGTTCCGCCACAATCCGCAGGACTACGACGAGCACGGCCGTCGCATTCCGTGTCCGCGACTCGGCTGCTGCACCTGCGGCGAGCACATCGCGCTCGAGCCGCTGCTCTACGAGCGCTTCCTCGCCGACGGCGAACGCGTCGCGCCGCGCCACGCGGTGATCCTGCCCGATGGCAGCAAGGCGTGGGACCTGTCGCTGAGCTTCGATCTGCGCGACATCGACCGCGCGCTGATCGCGACCGCGGCGAACGCGCCGCCGGTCGCCGGCGGGGTCGCGGTCCGCGGCGATTGGAATGCGCTCGCGGCCGGTCGGTCGCACCGGCTGCGGCAAGGGCTCGAGCGCGCGATCGCGGCAGCGCCCGACGAGCGTGCGCTCACCGCGG
>JAGQRB010000981.1 GCA_020425925.1 Planctomycetota bacterium | reverse complement strand
GAATCCGGCAGCGACGGCAGCGAGCTGAAGTCACCGACGCACGGCGCCGGACGATACTCGCTGTGGCCGAGGAACAGGCTGACGCGGTCGAACTCGTCGAACACGAGCACGGTGCCGGTGTAGGGCGCCCAGTACATCTGCTCGACGTCGAGGTTGAACTCGAACGGGTCGGTGCGCGACAGGGAGAGGTCGACCTCGCGCCACAGCGTCTGCAGACGGCAGCCGTAGGGGTTGAGCGGGTTCTGGATGCCCTGCCCGAACAGCGTCGTCGACGAGTTCGACGCGACCTGGTTCTCGCCGCCGACCGACTCGGGGCACCACCGCAGGATCGAGGTCTGCGGCGCGACCGGGGCCTGGTTGAGGTTGTCCGCGACCTGGCGCGTGCGCGAGGTCGGACGCGGCTGCAGCTTGCCGTCGATGTAGATGAAGCCGCCGAACAGGTCCTCGAGCGGATACGCCGCCGCGAGGCCGCTGACGCCGGGCGCCGGGACCTCGTTGCCGAGGAAGTAGCTCGGGTTGGCATCTTCGTCGCGGTTGGCGAAGCGGCGCACGTTGGAGACCGAGAGGTTGTCCTCGAAGAACGGCACCGAACCGTTGACGCGGGTGTCGACGGTGAACGGGATCACGACGCTGTTGCTCGACTCGACGGTCGTGCCCTGCAGATCGACCGGGTTGCCGGCGAGATCGCGGATGCCACCCTCGGAAGAGTTCGCGATCAGGTGCAGGTAGTAGCTGTAGTCCGCGCCGGCCGGCGGATTGCGCATCGTGTTGTCGAGGTAGAAGCCGGTCGAGGGCTGCAGCCGCAGCGCCGTGCCGGAGTTGTCCTCGTCGAACACGCGCGCGCCGATCAGGAACGGCGTGCGGTACTTCGCGTCATTGAACGCGGCCGGCTCCATGCCGAAGCCGCCCTGGTTGTTCGGCCGGGTGTTGATGAACTCCTCGATGCTCGCCCGGTTGGTCAGGTCGCGCATCGCGAAGAAGAACGTGTCGGCCCACTTCACCGTCTCGATCGCGACCGGCTTGGTGAAGCGCACGACCGCGCCGGCGAACGGCGAGACGTTCTCGTTCGGCGCGCTCGGCGTGCCGTCGAGGTTGGGCAGCGGCTCCGGCGTGAACGACAGGAAGTTGCGCGCGTCGTCACCGGTGACGCCGTCGCCGGCAGCGAACTCGGCGACGCAGACCGCCTTCGGCGCGTTGATCACGAGCCACGGCTCGCGGTCGCTCAGCGAGGTCGGATAACCCGGGATGTTGCGCGGGTCGATGCTCTCGAGATTCGGGATGTTGCGGATGCGCGCGCGCACGTGCTGCGTGCCCGGCGCGCCCTGATCGTCGATCGGGTCGACGACCACCTCGGCCGAGCCGAACGGCACGCCCGAGCTGTCGGCGATGAGCCGGAACACGTCGCCGCGGTCGATCTCGTGCGAGACGCCGTTCTTGTAGACCGTGATCTCGTAGGTCAGCGCGTTGATGCGCTCGACGCGTTCGAGATACATCACGATCTCGCCGACGACGCGCAGCGGCAGCGGATCGCGCGCGAAACCGTTCGACAGGTCCGCCGACGAATCGTTGCGGTTGCCGGAACGGAAGTCGCGGATGATCGCGTTGCGCGAGCTGTTGTTCATGCCCGTGAGGCCGGAACGGTCGCGCAGGCCCGGGATCGCGAGCGGGCCCTCGAGCGCGAGCGCGATGCGGATGTTGGCGCTGACCTGGTCGGGCGACTCCGGCAGACCCGAGGCGTTGTTGCGGGTCTGGTACTGCAGGCCTTCGGTGCCGAGCAGCACCGGGTCGAGGATCAGCTGGCTGCCGCGCGGCACGACGCGCGTCGGCAGCGGCTCGGTGCCGCCCGGCTGCTCGGGATCACCCGAGATGTTCAGCAGCTGGACCGCCTCGGTGTTGCGCAGACCGGTGATCTGACCCTGGTCGTTGCGCTTCACGAAGAAGCTGTCGTCGACGCCGATCGGGGCCGAGAAGCGCAGGCGCAGCGCGGCGTTGCGCGGCACGACGCCGAACGGCAGGCCGCCGTTGTTGCTGCCGTAGCGCATCGGCGCGACCGTGCGCACCTGATCGTCGAGCGCCTCGAACGCCGCCGTGAATGCGCTGCCCGTCATGTCGCGCGGGATGAACAGGCGCGGCTGCAGCGTGTCGGGATCGGTGCCGAAGAAGTCGTAGAGGATCTCGTCGTCGCGCTTGTTCTCGTTCGTGCCGCGCTCGTCCTGGATGTCACTGCCGATCAGCACGTCGCTCTGGTAGAGCGTGCGGACGGCGCCCTCGGACGTGATCTGCAGGCCGTAGACATCGACCAGGCGGCCGTATTCGACGGCGATGAGCTCGGGATGGGTCGTCGTGGTCGGCGTCACGCCGGCGGTCGACCCACCGCTGCCGCTGCAACCCGCGAGCGCGAACAGGCCGACGAGCGGCGCGGCGATGGCCGCCCGAGCGAAAGGACCGACCGAAGCGGAACGAGCCACTCGGAAGGAACCTGACGCGAGGGAACCTGACCCGGAGGAACGAGCTGAGGAGATGTCTACCATGATTCAGTTCGACGATGCGAACGCCGCACGGCGCGCGTCGCCCACGTTGGGGCGACGGCAGCCGTCCGGTGTCGTGACGGACGCAAGGGATGGTCTGATCAGCGCTTCGAGATCGCGATGGGCACGGGCAGCAGCCCGAGGGGCGACCGGATACGAGACCAGAGCCATGGGGATGTTACAACGACTGGGATGGATTGCCGGAGCCGAGGTCACGGAAGCTCCGAACAGGGGTGACCGGAGAACCTTCATCAAACATCATGCCGCTGGCTCCGGGCCTGGCAAGATCCCTTAAGATGTTTCATTTCAGGACCTTGGAGAGTTCACTCCAAAGCCGCAGACGGCCTCGGCAAGGGCGTTCGCGCTGCTTTCGGTGCGGATCCGCTCGCCCGGGCCGGCGCGCGGACGCCGAAGTGTGCGGCAAAATCACTCGCCCGAGACCGTGAAGCCGGCGGCCTCGGCCTGCGCCTCGTTCTCGAAATAGACCCGCTGCTGCACCTTGATGGCGCGGGCACCGGGCGAGTCGAACCGGTGGCAGGCCCGGGTCTGGGCGTGGCCGACGTAGCGCACCTCGAGCTCGCGTTCGCAGTAGGAGCAACACAACATCGCGGCGTGGTCCTGCGAGCGCAGCCGGAACTCGCGCTCGAGGTAGCGCACGCCCTCGCCGTTGGTGATGCAGCGCTCGTTGCGGCAGCGCAGGCCGGCGCCGCCGGCGATGCCGCGGCCGGTCGCCTGGGTCGCCGGACCGCTGGCGCGCAGCTGGACCTTGCCGAGCAGGAACGCCATCAGCGCCATGCGCATCGGCACGCCGAGCTCCGCCTGGCGGAAGTAGATCGAGCGCGGGTCGTCATCGACCTCGTAGTCGATCTCGTCGACGCGCGGCAGCGGGTGCATGATGCTCGCGTCCTTGGCAGCGGCGGCGCCGAGCGTGCGGCGCGTCAGCCGCGGATAGTCGAGCGTCGACTGACCCTCGTGGCGTTCGCGCTGCGCCCGCGTCATGTAGATCGCGTCGATGCGGTTGACCTCGACGTTGGTCAGGTTGGTGAACAGCGCGAGCTGGTGCGGCTTGTGCGCCGTGAGGTAGGCCGCGGTGTTGGCACCGCTCGCGATCCCGGGCAGCTCGTCGACCGCGGCGGTCGCGGTCTGCACGCCGAAGTCGCGCTTGAGCCGCAGCAGCACGTATTCGGGCAGCTCGAAGCCCGGGTACGGCATCGTCACGATGTTGGCGCCGAAGCGCGCCAGCGCGTAGCAGAACGAGTGGATCGTGCGCGAGTAGCGCAGATCGCCGCAGAGCACGACCTCGAGCCCCTGCAGCCGGCCCTTCTCCTTCCACAGCGTGTAGAGGTCGCAGAGCGTCTGGGTCGGATGCTCGTGGGCGCCGTCGCCGCCGTTGATCACGGGCACGCGGGCGTAGCGCGCCGCCACCCGCGCGGCGCCGTCCTCGGGGTGGCGCACGACCAGGATGTCGGCGTAGCTGCCCCCCACCACCCGCACGGTGTCGGCGAGCGATTCGCCCTTCGCCGAGCTCGTGGTCTGCGGATCGGCGGCCGAGATCACGCCGCCGCCGAGGCGCAGCATCGCCGATTCGAAGCTCAGCCGGGTGCGCGTGCTGGGCTCGAAGAACAGCGTCGCCATGATCGCGCCGCGGCAGAGGTCCGACCACTCGTGCAGGTTCTGTCGGAACTCCTCGGCGTGATGGAACAGCTCGAGGATCTCCTCGGTGCTGAGGTCGTCGATCGAGACCAGGTCGCGCTTCGGAACGTCGGCCAACTCGGGCGTCGACTATGCCGCACGGCGCGCTACGGCGCCAGCGCGGCGAGCGCCGTCAGCCG
>JAGQRB010000980.1 GCA_020425925.1 Planctomycetota bacterium | reverse complement strand
TCGGCCGGACCGGTGGCAGGTACTGGCCACCATGCGCCAGGCACGTGGCGGTCAGCAACGTGGTCAACGCTCCCGCAAGCACGGGGAGGGGCACCCGGCGGAGTGAGGCAGGCATCAAGCCGGTTAGCCGGCAGATCGCACGCGGTTACCTCTGCAACCACCCCAGCAATCGCCGTTCCGTTCGCGGCGTTCTATGATGGCGCCGTGCTCGACCGCTTCCACCCGACCGTCGCCCGCTGGTTCAACGAGCGCCTCGGCGCCCCGACCGAGCCGCAGCTCGCCGGCTGGCCACGCATCGCGAACGGCGAACACGTGCTGATCGCGGCGCCGACCGGATCGGGCAAGACGCTCGCGGCGTTCCTGCACGCGCTCGACGGGCTGCTGCGGCAGGGCGACCAGCTCCGACCCGAGCTGCAGGTGGTCTACGTCTCGCCGCTGCGCGCGCTCGCCAACGACGTGCAGAAGAACCTGCAGCAGCCGCTCGCCGAGCTGCGCGCCCTCGACCCGTCGCTGCCGGAGGTCAAGGTCCAGGTCCGGAGCGGCGACACGCCGGCGAGCGAGCGCGCGGCGATGACCCGGCGGCCGCCGCACATCCTGGTCACGACGCCCGAATCGCTCTACATCCTGGCGACCACCGAACGCGGCCGCGCGATGCTGAGCAGCGCCCGCACGTTCATCGTCGACGAGATCCACGCGCTCGCCGGCAGCAAACGCGGCAGCCACCTCGCGCTCACGGTCGAACGCCTCGAACGCCTGGTCGCCGCCAGCGGCGGCCGACTGCAGCGCATCGGCCTGTCGGCGACGCAGCGGCCGATCGAGCAGACCGCGGCGCTGCTGGTCGGGGCCGAGCGGCGCTGCACGATCGTCGACGTCGGCCATCGCCGCGAGCTCGACCTCGCGCTCGAGGTGCCCGGCGCGCCGCTCGACACGATCTGCTCGGGCGAGATCTGGAACGAGGTCTTCGGCCGCATCGCGACATTGATCGCCGAGCACCGGACCACTCTGGTGTTCGCCAACACCCGCAAGATGGCCGAACGCGTCGCCGCCCGCCTCGGCGAGGTCGTCGGCAAGGAGCTCGTCACCAGCCACCACGGCTCGCTGAGCAAGGCGCGGCGGCTCGACGCCGAACAGCGCCTGAAGCACGGCGCGCTGAAGGCACTGGTCGCGACCTCGTCGCTCGAGCTCGGCATCGACATCGGCGACGTCGACCTCGTGGTGCAGATCGGCCCGACACCGACGATCGCGGCGTTCCTGCAGCGCGTCGGCCGCGCCGGCCACGGTGTCGGCCGGCTGCCGAAGGGGCGGCTGTTCCCGCTTACGCGCGACGAGCTGGTCGCGTCGGCAGCGCTGCTGCACGCGGTCAAGAGCGGCGAGCTCGACGTCACGCACCAGCCGGTCGCCCCGCTCGACATCCTGGCGCAACAGGTCGTCGCCGCCGCCGCCTGCGAGACCATCGCCGAGGACGAGCTGTTCGCGGTCTGCCGCGCGACCTGGCCGTACCGCGAGCTGCCGCGCGAGCGTTTCGACGCGGTGCTGGCGCTGCATGCCGGTGGCCGCACCGCGCTGCTGCACCGCGACTCGATCCACCGCACCGTGCGCGGCACGCGGCGCGCGCGCCTCACCGCGGTGACCTGCGGCGGCGCGATCCCCGACGTCGCCGACTGGCAGGTCGTGCTCGACCACGACGACACCCCGGTCGGCACCGTGCACGAGGACTTCGCGATCGAGTCGTCGGTCGGCGACGTGTTCCAGCTCGGCACCACGAGCTGGCAGATCCGGCGGATCGGCAGCGGCCAGCTGCGGGTCGCCGACGCCCACGGCGTCCCGCCGACCCTGCCGTTCTGGATCGCGGAGGGACCGTCGCGCTCCGACGAGCTCGCCGCCGCGGTGTCGCGGGTGCGCGAGCGCGGCGTCGACGCCGCCTGGCTGGCCGCGGAGTGCGACCTCGACGAGGCTGCCGCCGACCAGCTCGCCGAGTACCTGCGCGCCGGCGCCGAAGCGCTCGGCGCGACGCCGACGCAGGACCGGCTCGTGCTCGAACGCTTCTTCGACGAGACCGGCGGCCAGCAGCTCGTACTGCACAGCCCGTACGGCAGCCGGCTCAACCGCGCGTTCGGTCTGGCGCTGCGCAAGAAGTTCTGCGTCGGCTTCGGCTACGAGCTGCAGGCCGCGGCCAACGAGGACGCGCTGGTGATCTCGCTCGGCCCGATGCACAGCTTCGAGCTGCCGGACGTCTGGTCGTTCGTACACCCGAACACCGCGATCGAGACGTTGATCCAGGCGATGCTGCCGGCACCGATGTTCCAGGCGCGCTGGCGCTGGAACGCGTCGCGCTCGCTGCTGGTCGAACGCTTCCGCGCCGGCCGCAAGGTGCCGCCGCCGCTGCTGCGCTTCCGCGCCGACGACGCACTGGCGGCGGCGTTCCCGCAGGCGCAGGCCTGCCCCGAGACGCTGCCGGGCGGCCCGATCGAGGTGCCGCTCGAGCACCCGGTCGTCGCTCAGGCCGTGCACGACAGCCTGCACGAGGCGATGGACGCCGACGGACTCGTGCGGCTGCTGCAGCGGATCCGCGGCGACGGCATCGGGCTCGTCGAGGTCGACGCCAGCGCGCCGTCGCCGTTCGCCGAGAGCATCCTCAACGCGATGCCGTACGCGTTCCTCGACGACGCGCCGCTCGAGGAGCGCCGCACCCAGGCGGTGGTGCGCGCCCAGCGCGGCGGCGGCTCGAGCGGGCGCGGCGGCGACAGCGAACTCGATCCGACGGCGCTGCGGCAGGTGCAGGAAGAGTGCTGGCCCGATCCGCGCTCGGCCGCCGAGCTGCACGAAGCGCTCGGCTGGATGGGCTGGATCGAAGCCGTCGAGGTGCCGGCCGACTGGCGCGACTGGCTCGCCGAGCTCACCGCCGACGGCCGCGCGGTGCAGGACGGTGCACGCTACTTCGCCGCCGAAGCCGATCGCACGGCGATCGCGGCGTGGCGCGGCCGGCTCGAGGCGGTGATCCCGGTCTGGCTCGACGAGGTCGCGCCCGCCGACCACGAGGCGCTGCGCGCGCTCGAGGCCGAGGGCACCGCGATGCGCGCGCGCTGCGGCGGCCGCGAGCTGATCGCGCACCGCCGGCTGCTGGCGCGGGTGCGCAACGCGATGATCGAACGGCTGCGCGCCGCGGTGCAGCCGGTCAGCAAGGCCGACTACGACGCATTCCTGCTCGGCTGGCAGGGCCGCACCGACGCAACGCGACGCGCCGGCCCGCACGGCGTCGCCGAGACGCTGCGCCAGCTCGCCAGTGCCCAGCACCCTGCCGCGGTCTGGGAAGACGACGTGCTGCGCGGCAGCGTCGCCGACTACCGCCGCGACCTGCTCGACCAGGTGACGCTGTCGGGCGAGTTCGTCTGGCTGCGGCTGTTCGGCCCGTGGCGCGGCCCGCTCGGCAAGTGCCCGCTGACGTTCGTACCGCGCGACGAGCTGCCGCTGTGGCTCGAGCTGCCGCTCGAACGCGCCGAGCCGGCGGCGTTGACCGGCGCGGCGCGCACGCTGTTCGACGTGCTGGCGGCGCACGGCGCGCTGTTCCCGACCGACCTGTTGGCGAAGAGCCGATTGCTGCCGAGCCAGCTGGAGGACGGCCTCGGCGAGCTCATCGGCCTGGGCCTCGCCACCTGCGACTCGTTCGCGGCGATGCGGCAGCTCGCGGTGCCGCCGTCGCGCCGCAAGTTCCCGCTCTACGCCGTCGGCCGTTTCTCACCGATCGCGCTGCCGCCGGCCGACACGCGCGCCAGTGACGCCGCGATCGAGCTCTGCGCCAACAGCGCGCTGCAGCGGTTCGGCGTGATCAGCCACTCGCTGCTGCAACAGGAACGCTTCCCGGTACCGTGGCGTCTGATGCTGCGCACGCTGCGCGCGCTCGAGCTGCGTGGTGAGGCGCGCGGCGGGCGCTTCGTCGCCGGCTGGGCCGGCGAGCAGTATGCGCTGCCGCACGCGGTCGCGGAGCTGCGGCAGGCGCGGCGCGCGCGGGCGGCGGTCGGCTCGGCGAGCTAGGTTCGACGACCCAGGTGTCGTTGACCTAGGTGTCGACGCGCACGACGTTGGTGGTGCCGAAGGCCGCCGGTGCGCTGGCGCGCAGGCTGCCGTGCTGCACGAAGAACCGCAGTCCCGGCGGCAGGCGCGGCACCGCCAGTCGCCAGGCCCGCGGCGACGGCGACGCGCCGATCAGCATCGTCGCGGTCGCGATCCCGGGCTCGACGAGGATCACGTCGGCGAGCGCGTTGCAGCGGATCGCGGGGTTGCTGAGCACGAGCGGCCGCGTCGCGGCGGCGCCCGACACCACGTAGAAACCGAAGTCGCCGTGGCCGAACGCGCGCAGCGCGAGCTGCTCCTGCGCCGATGCCGGCGACTCGGCCGCGAGCTGATAGTTCACGCTCTCACCGGCGATCGACCACTGGCTGATCACCTCGCTCCGGACCGGGCAGGCATCGAGCACCGGCGTCGCCCCCGCGGCCCAGGGCACGATGTCGAGCTCGAGGCCGTGGATCTGCGGTCCGCCCGAGCTCCACTGATCGGTCCTGATCCGGATCACGAGCGGCCCGTCGGCGAAGTCCCAGGTCCACAGTCGATGGTGCCACGGACTGGCGCAGAACGTGATGCAGCTGGCCTCGAGTTCGTTGGTGCCGTCGTCGCCGAGGTCGACCGCGAGCGCGGGCGCGATCGCGCCGTCGCCGCCGTGCCAGAGCTCCGCCTCGATGCGTGCGACGCCGGTGCCGCCGATCGTGAGCGTGAGGTCGGCATGGGTGCGACCGCGCAGCGAACCGACCTGGAACCAGCACATCGACGTCGCGTCGAACGCGACGCCGGCGGCAGTCGCCGTGGTGCTGCAGGTGTAGCGCGCCAGCGTGTAGGACTGCGCGAACGTCTCGAGCGTCGCGCGCGTCAACGCGCCGGCGGGCAGGGTCTGGTTCGCGACGACCGTGTTGGTCGCCGTATCGTACGACTCCGCGCGCAGCGGGTCGTTGGCGATCAGGCGGACGCTGTACGGCGACTGGGCAGCTGCCGCCACGACGAAGCAGAACCCGGCAGCGGCGAGACGAGCGGCCGGACGGAACGAGGTGCGAACCATCAGTGGCCCATTGTATCGACTGCCGACCCGGAGCGACGTTCGGTGAAAGACCCGAAATGTCGGTCCGGCGTGCACCCGCGCCGTCGAGACCGTTAACGGTTATATGGCAATTCCTGCACCCAGTGGAAACCGCGCCACAGGTCGAGCTCCTTCCTGGCCGTCGTCAGCTCGATCGTCTTGCCCTCGAACTCGCCGCGCAGCACCAGCGTGGCGCGCTCGGCGTCGACCTTGCGGCTCAGGTCGTCCATCGACGCCGGCGCCGGATCGAGCACCGCGACCGTCTTGGAGCCGCGCTCGATCGTCCAGGTCACCGGCGGCGGCGGCTCGGAACCGGGCCGGGTCGAGGGCGTCAGCGTGATCGTGCCGGCGGTGAGATCCTCGGCGTACTGCCAGCTGTGCACCTGCCCGAGGTAGCTGCGCGACCAGGCGCGGCGGCCGCGGTCGATCGCGAAGCAGCGCCAGCGTGACGGATCGCGGCGCGAGACCGGCTCGCCGTCGAGCTTCATCTCCTCGACCTCCCAGAGGCCATGGAGCTCGGGCTTCTGCAGCGGGCCACCCTCGCCGTAGTTGCGCTCGACGATGGCCATGTGCTGGAGATGTGCCTGCACCAGATCGCCGCCGACCCAGAGCCAGCCGACGATCGCGAGCGGCCAGCCGAGCCATGCCGAGTGCGTGACCGCGATGTCGACCGGGCGCGATGGGCGGTTGCTCACCAGCAGCGCCCACAGCCGTTCGCGCCACGGCGCCAGCAGGAACACCGCGGTCAGCAGCAGCTGCGTCGAGTACAGCTTGACCGGCACGTCGTAGAGCCAGTTGAGCGCGCAGACGTTCACCATCGTCGCGAACGTCACCAGTGCGCCGAGCAGTGCCGTGCGGCGATGGAACAGCAACAGCCCACCGAGGGTCTCGCAGATGCCGCCGAACACCTCGTACGGCTTGCTGACGCCGAAGAAGGTCCAGACCATTCCCATCGGCGACTTGTCCCCGAGCTCGCGCGTCAGCTGCTGCAGCGACGGCTCACGGAACTGGCCGGAGTAGAACTTGATCAGACCGTAGGACAGCATCGCGAACGCCAGCCACCAACGCGCGCCGAGATGCAGCCAGCGCCACAGCACCGGGTGGCCGCTGCGACGCCAATCGAGCAGCGACCAGACCACGGTCAGAAGCAGCGCCGCGACGACGATGCAGCCGAACTGCAGCCAGGCGTGCGCCGTGTCGCCGCTGCCGGTTCGCTGATGGATGACCGTGAGCTCGAGACCCCAGTCGTTCAGGTACGGTGCGACCCGGGTCGTGGTCTCCTTCCAGAACTCGTCGACCACGTCGAACCAGTCGTCGACGTCGCTCAGCCAGGTGGTCAGGTCGACGTGCGACCAGGAATCGTGCCCGTTCCACCAGGTTTCGGCCCGCCGCAGCCAGAACCCGAGCGTCGAGATCAGGTTCGCGAACGGACCCGGCAGCGCGTAGAGCAACCAGTGCAGCAGCAGGTAGCGGAACGCGACGCGCTGCCACAGCGGCCACGGCGGGCGATCGGGCAGCGTCGGGAGATACGCAGGGGCGGCGGTCACGATCGGATGCTACCTCGCCGGCACAGCCCCGGCTGCGGTCGGCAAAATCGACCAGCCGACGCCGTAGACTGCCGGCCATGTCCAAGGCCGCCATGTCCGTGCACCCCCGCCGATCGGTCGCCGCCCCGGCCTGCTCGATCGCGGCGCTGGCAGCGCTCGCCGCCTGCGGCAGCGCGCCGGCGCCGCTCGACCGCGCGCGTTGCGAAGCGGTCCTGCAGGAACAGGCCGCGCAGTGGAACCAGGGCGACCTGCGCGCGTTCGTCGCGACCTACTGGCCGGGCGACGAGCTCACGTTCCTCGGCAGCCGCGGCCTGACGCGCGGCCGCGACGACCTGCTCGCGATCTACCAGCGCGCCTATCCGACCGCCGCGGCGCGCGGCGTGCTGTCGTTCGACGTCGTCGACTTCCAGCCGCTCGGGCCCGACCACGCGCTGCTGCTCGGGCGCTACGAGCTGGCGCGCGAAGAACCCGACTCGGGCTGGTTCACGCTGGTGCTGCGCCGCGACGGCGACACGGTCAAGATCCTGCACGACCACACCTCGCGCGCCGCGGCGCCGTAAAAGCTTTGTCCGCGCATTGCCGCCCGTCCGGCAACGCACCAGAATCGCGCCGCTCCCCCACGAGGACACCCCACATGCAACGACTCACAGCGCTCCTGCTCGTCACCGCGACCCTGGCCACCGCCGTCTCGGCACAGCGCGGCGGACGCGGACGCGGCGGCGCCGCCCGCGCCCCCGAGCTCGACCACTTCACCTTCGACCAGGGCGTGTTCGAGACCGACCTGCAGCAGGGCGGCGAGGCGCGCTACTTCGTGCTGTTGCCGAAGGGCCACGACGACGAGGCCAACAAGGACAAGACGTATCCGTGGATCCTCTGGCTGCCGGGCTTCGGTGGCCCGATGGACTTCCTGCACCGCGGCGGCGCCGACCTGCTCGACCATCTGCGCGGCAAGGACGAGATCCCCGAACTCGCGCTCGTGGTGTTCGCGAGCCGGCGCTCGGTCTACATGAACGGCGAACGCGCCGGCCGCACCGAGGACCTGCTGACCGGGGCGCTGCTCGAGCACCTGCAGCAGAAGTACCGGCTGTCGGACAAGCGCGAACAGCGCGCGATCATGGGCATGAGCGCCGGTGGCTTCGGCGCGCTGAAGATCGCGCTGCGCCATCCGGACCTGTTCGCCGCGGTCGGTGCGCACAGCGCCGCGATCCTGCCGGCGGACCCGAAGGACCTCGCGGGCTTCATGGAGGATCGCGTGCAGCGCATGCTCGGCAGCGGCATCGACGAGGAGCTCGGCAATCCGATCGACCCTAAGAAGTGGGCCGCCCACATGCCGATGGCGATCGCCGCGGCCAAGAAGCCGGCCGAGCTGCAGGGTCTGCAGATCTATCTCGGCGCCGGCACCGAGGACCACTACGACTTCTTCGAGCCGAACCGGCAGCTGGCGGCGGCGCTTACCGCGAACGGCCACGAGTTCGTGTTCCAGGCGGTCGAGAACGGCGGCCACGCCTGGAGCAGTCCCGAGATCGTCGAGAGCGTCGCGGTGTCGCTGCGTTTCGCCGGCGAAGCGCTCGCCGGCAAGGACGCGGTGAAGGCGACCAAGGCACGGCTCGCCGAGGCTGCGGGCCAGAAGAAGGACGGCGACGAGAAGGGCGGCGAGGACAAGTAGTCCGGAGCCGCCGGCGCCTGGATCAGAACGACAGGCCGGTCTCGAAGTAGGCGAAGTGCGCCGGATCGTCGCCCCCGAGCGCACCGCGGACACCCGCATCGGGCACGAAGACACCGTAGCCGAGCTGCAGACGCAGCTTCGCCTTGCCGCCGGTCTCGACCACGTGGGTGTAGACCAGATCGAACTCCTCGCCCATCGCGTTCGAATTGCCGGCGCCGCCCGCGGTCAGCGTACCCCGCGGACCGGTCAACGCATCGGTGCGCTCGACGGTGCGGAACGCGTGTAGCTGGACCTCGACGCTGCCGCTGTCACCGCACCGGCAGCCCGCCGTCACGGCCGCGTGCGCGAGGTTGGACCAGGTCGCGAGGTCCATGTAGCCCCAGAACTTGTGGGCGGTCGGGAACAGGTTGTCGAAGCGTTCGTCGGCGCCCGAGTTCGGATCGTCGCCGCTGGCGTAGTCGAGCTCGATGCCACACCACGGCCCGGCGTCGCCCGTCGTCGCCCTGGCGTGCAGGTTGACCGCGAAACACTCGAAGATCGGGATGTCCGCTGCGCCGCGCTCGCCGAACTGCGTCGCGTACTCACCGCCGAGCGAGAAGCCGTCGGTGACGTCGTGCTGCACCAGGAACCCGAGCGTCCCGCGCGCCTCGGACTGTCCCGCGCCGATGCCGTCGTCGTGCGAGAACAGCAGGTAGGGCTCGGCCGTGGTCGACTCGGCGAAGCCGTAGTGGCCGTAGATCCCACCGAAGTAGCGGTCGACGTGGCCCATCGTCGTCGTCGCGTTCGCGAAGTTCTCGCGGATCTGGGTCGCGAAGACGTCGGTCCAACCCTCGCCACACTGCCAGCGGTTGCGCACGCCGTCGAACGCCCGCCCCTGCTGCAACCAATCGAGCGCGCCGATCAGGCGCTGGTCGCCGTAGCTCAGGCGCTGCCGGCCGACGGTCAGGGTGCCGCCGATGCCCGGGGTCTCCTCGACCTCGACATAGGCCTGATGGAAGTCGAGACCGTCGGCGCTGTCGTCGGTCGTCGCGGTCTCTTCACCCCAGTAGCGCACGTCCTGCAGCTCGAACACGGTGCGAATCCGATCGTTCACCTCGAAGTCGAGCTTGAGACGGGCACGCTGCGACAGGAAGTCGGCGTTCGTTCCGCGGCTGCTGTCGAAGTCGTAGTCGCGGAACGCCTCGGCCCGGAACCGCCACTGGCCGCCGATCGTGAGCCGCTGGATGCCGGGCAGGACGATCTCGCCGCCGCGTTCGTCGGGCGAGTCACCCGTCTGCGCGACGGCGGCGGTCGCGGCAGCCAGCGAGGTCAGCAACTGCAGCGGACGGATCGCTCGCATCGCGGCCTCCTCAGCGACTCGACGCCGCACCGCCACCCGTGAAGCGGACGACCATCGCGCTCAGCGACTCGGCGAGCTGCGACAGCTCGCGGCTCGACTGCGTCGTGTCCGCGGCCGCGTTCGCCGAGGTCCCGACCTGCGCGGCGACGGCGCCGACCGTGCCGGCCAGGCCGGTCGCGGTCTGCGAAACCGCGCGGATCCCGGTCGCGACCGACTTCGAGACCCGGTCGGTCTCGCGCACCTCGGAGGTCAGGAGCTGGACGCCTTCGCCCTGCTGGGTGACGGCGCGATTGATCGCGATCGAGACCTCGTAGACCCGCTCGATCGCGTTTCCGATCGAGCCGATCGCCTGCACCGAGTCCTGCGTCGAGGTCTGCATCGCGCCGATGCGCTCGCGGATGTCCTCGGTCGCGTCGGCCGTCTGGCGCGCCAGCTCCTTGACTTCGTTCGCGACCACCGCGAAGCCCTTGCCGGATTCCCCGGCGCGCGCGGCCTCGATGGTCGCGTTCAGGGCCAGCAGGTTGATCTGATCGGCGATGTCCTCGATCACCTCGATGACCTTCCCGATCTGCTCGGCGGCACCGCCGAGCGCAGCGATGCTCTCGTTGTTCGTCCGAACGGCTGCGGCGGCCTCGGCGGCGCACTCCTTCGCGGTGCGCGTGTTGTTCGAGATGTCCGCGATCGCGCCCGAGAACTCCTCGAGCTGCGTCCGACACCGGGTCAGGTTGTCGCTGATGCGCTCGCACTCGCCGGCCATCGTGCCCACCGACGCGCTGAGTCCCTCGACCGCGGCGGCGGCGTTGCTCGAGTTCGAGGCCATGAGATCGGTCGTCGACTCCATCTGCGACGCCGTCGCGGCGAGCTCGGTCGACGCTGCCGACAGCGTCGAGGTGTTGCCCGCGATGGTCGCGATCGCCGAGCGGACCCGCGCCACGAAACGGTTGAACGCGGATGCGAGCGCGCCGAGCTCGTCGTCGCGCTCGAAGTCGATCCGGGCATCGAGGCCACCGTTGCCGGCCGCCACGGTCTCGAAGTTCTGCTGCAGGATCCGCAGCGGGGCGACGGTGTTGCGTACCAGCCACCAGGTCGCAACGGCAGCCAACAGGGTCGCGAGGACCAAGGCGGCCCCGAAACCCCAGGCGCTGCGAGCCGCGGTCGCGCCGATGCGGTCCGCGAACTGCCGCAGCTCGCTCGCCAACGCGGTTTCCATGGCGGCGAGACCGTCGATCTTCGCCGTGAACGCCGCGAAGCACTCGGCCGCGTCGACGCCGAAAACGCCCGAGTCGGCTCGGTCGGTCGCGATCTGCCGCAGCTGGTCGCACCGTGTGAACGCCCGCGAGCGCGTGACGTCGTCGTACTGGCTGCGTGCCGACGGGCTGGCATAGCTCACGAACAGCCCCAACAGCGCCGCCTGCTTCGCCTGCAGCGCGATGACCCGCGCCAGCATGCCCGGTGCGAACCGATCGGCCGCGAACGTATTGGTGAGAATGGCGCGCTCGATGCCGGCCTGGTCCTTGGCCTGCAGGAAGGTATCGAGCGCGACCATCGACCGCGCGATCCGTGCATCGCCGCTCGCGCGCGCCGCCACCCCGACGACGGCGATGAGCCGCGCGTTGCACGCCGTGAAGTAGCCGAGTGCATCGGCCAGCACGGCCTCCTTGCTGCTGATCTGGGCGCGAACCTCGCCGATACGGGCGAGCTGACCGAGTCCCTCGTCGATCGCGCTGCGGAAGTCCGCCGACATCGAGACCCCGTTCGCCGGCTCACGCACCGCCTCGAGATCCCGTCGATGCCGGTCGACGAGTTCGCGCTGGGTCGCGAGCTCCGAGGCGAACTGCGAGCCCTTCGAGCCGAGGAATCCGGCGGTGAAACCGCGCTCCTTCTGCAGCTCGTGCACCAGCTCGGCGGCCTTCACGCAGACGTCGCTGAGCGGCAGCAATGCCGCCATCTCACGAGCGACCACGACCTCGCCGACCAACTTGAAGCTGCCGAATGCGATGCCGGTCAGAAGCAGGCCGACCGACACGACCGTGATGCGTCGGCTGACGTTCACGGCGCACCTCGTCGGCAGCCCCGCCCGCCGTAGCCGGGATTTCCCGCAACCATCGGAATCCCTGTCGATGCGCTCCCCATCGCTGTCCTTCGGCCGGGCAACCCGGGTCCGGCCAACGACATCGATCGGAAAGCCGGGGAGGGTCACTTGAGGCAGCCTGCTCCGCGACTCGGCGGCCCCCAGCGCGAAGGGACCGTGCGCGGGCGATGCAGCTGCTCCGCCCGACGTCCCGCAGCCGCCGCCGGCTCAGCGGCCGACCACCGCCGTCATCGCGTCCGACATCACCGCGCCGAGCGCGTTGCCGGCGCCGGCGTCGGGCACCAGCGCCTGCTGGTGCAGTGTCACCCCGACCAGCGCCACGACGTTCGGCACCGCGAGCGCGAACTCGGCGACGCCGTTGCTGCCGCTCAGGAACGCGACCGCGTCGAGGCTGGTGTAGAGCGTGCATCCCGGCAACCCGAACCCGCCGAGCGCGAGCGGCAGCGGACCGAGCGGCGACGTCGTCGCGCTCAGGCCGGTCGCCAGCAGCGCGACGTCCTGCGGCAGGTCGTGCACGCTGACCCGCAGCGTCGCGCCGATCGCCGGCGTGTCGGCCGGTACCAGCCGCGCGGCCGCGAGCGAACCGCCGCAGCCGGCGCCGAGCCGGGTGTAGCTCGACGTCGGACCGACGAGCGCGACGACCTCGTTGGCGCTGCCGGCGACGTCACGGAAGCTCTCGCCGGCGGCGAGCTGCGAGCCGCGTTCGAGGAACGTCGCGCCGGCGCCCCAGTGCACGATCGCACCGTCCGAGCGCCGCGCCGAGGCGCCGAAGTAGCGCGCCGCGACCTGCACGTAGGCGGTGCCCGCGGGCAACGGCGGCACGGCACACTGCGCGCTCGAGCAGTCGCCCCAGCTGTCGATCCCGCCATCGGAGCGCAGCGCGAACGTCGTCTGCAGGTCGGCGTCGAGCGCCACCCAGCGCACGCCCGGGCCCGGCGCGGGTACGAGCGCGGGCAGCTGCGTGAGGTCGCCCCACATCACCAGCGCACCGTCCGACCGCAGCGCCGCGGAGTGCGCGGCGCCGGCCGCGACCGCCGCGTAGCGCACGCCGGCCGGTAGCGCGGGCACGTTGAGCTGACCCGAGACGTTGTCGCCCCACGCCGCGATCTCGCCGTCCGACCGCAGCGCGACGCGGTGGCGGCCGCCGAGCCCGACGGCCTCGTAGACCACGCCGGTCGGCAGCGCGGGTACCGCGGCGCCGAACACGCCGGGCGACTGTTCGACCGCGCCGTCCGAGCGCAGGCCGAGCGCCCCGAACGCGTCGCTGTCGACCGCGACGTAGCGCACCCCGACCGGTAGCGCCGGCAACGTCAACGCGCTGGCCTCGGAGGCGCGGCCGTAGGCCCGCGCCGCGCCGTCCGAGGCGCGCACGATCGCGCCGAGCCGGCCGGCACCGACGTCGATCGCCTCGACGCCCGCCGGCAGCTCGGCCGGCAGCTGCGCGCCGTAGTAGTTGCTGCCCCAGGACACCGCGCGGCCGTCGGAGCGCAGCGCGACGCAGTGGTCGCCGCCGGCCGTGATCGCGGTGTAGCCGACGCCGTTCGGCAACGGCGGCACGTTCTGCTGGCCCTGCGCAGCATCGCCCCAGACCATCACCGTCTGATCCGCGAAGCGCACTGCCGAGTGGTTGTCGCCGGTCGCGAGGTCCAGCACCGCGAGCCCGACCGGCAACGCCGGCACCGTGCACTGGCCGAAGCCGTTGTAGCCCCAGGCGACGACGGTGTTGTCGGAACGCAGCGCCAGCGAGTGCGCCGACTGCGTCGCGATCGCGACGTAGGTGACCCCCGGCGGCAGCAGCGGCACGTTCAGCTTGCCGAAGAACGGACTGCCCCAGGCGACGACGACACCGTCCGAACGCAGCGCCAGCGCATGCGAGCCGCCGGCCGCGATCGCGACGTAGGTGACGCCGACCGGCAGCGACGGCACGTTGAGCACGCCGTTGGAGCTGTCGCCCCAGGCCGCGATCTCGCCATCGGAACGCAGCGCGAGGTCGAAGGTGAGGCCGCAGGAAACCGCGACGTAGGTGACGCCCGTCGGCAACGCCGGCACGTTGGGCAGCCCGAACGACGCGAGCCCCCAGGTCCGGACATCGCCGGTGGAGGTCAGGCCGAGGCCACCGTTGAAGTTCACGGCGAGCTGCTGCCACGTCTGACCGGACGGCAGCTCCGGCGGCAGGTGGCCGTACGAACCGAAGGCGTCGACCTGCCCGCCGACGCGGCGCAGCAGGGTGACCGGACCGGCGGCGTCGACCTCGACGACGTCGTTGGCGAAGGCGCTCGCGGTGTCGAACGCATGTGTGCCCCAGGCGCGCACGGAGTTCTGGGCGAGGGTCGGCGCGGCGAGCACCAGGGCGAGCGGCGGCAGCAGAGAGAGCGGCACACGCACCGCGCGGTTTGCAGGGATCATGTGGCGGCGGCCAGTGCAACGGACATGCCGCGACGCCAGGCGCCCGGGCAGCGGCGCCGGATTCGTTCGCGGCGAAGCGGACGTTCCGAAATCGTAACCAGAACGCCCCGCAAGGCTGGCCGCGTCAGACAGGACTCGCAGCGGCCGGTCCAAGCGGTATCGTCGGGACTTCGCCGCCACCGTCTTCCCACGGTTCGCCCATGACCACCCCCACCGATCCGCGGCGCGGCTTCTCCCGCCGCTCGTTCCTCAAGGGCACCGCCGCCGCCTCCGTCGCCGGCGCCGGCCTGACCGCCACCGCGCCCGCGCTGGCGCCGCCGGAGCCGGCGAAGTTCGGCCCCGGCGAGCACGAGATCACGCTCGCGATCAACGGCGAGAACCGCAAGGTCACGGTCGAGACCCGCACGACGCTGCTCGATGCGCTGCGCGACGGCCTCGACCTCACCGGCTGCAAGAAGATCTGCGACCGCGGCGCCTGCGGCGGCTGCACCGTGCTGCTCGACGGCGAACCGGTGAACGGCTGCCTGACGCTCGCGATGGACGGCGTCGGGGCCGAGATCACGACGGTCGAGAGCCTGACCCAGGGCGGCGAGGTGCACCCGCTGCTCGAGTCGTTCGCGCACTGCGACGCGATGCAGTGCGGCTTCTGCACGCCGGGCATGGTGATGACTTCGCTGGCCTGCCTCAACCGCCGCGGCAAGCCGACGCGCGCGCAGATGGCGCACGACCTCTCGGGCAACATCTGCCGCTGTGGCACCTACGGCCGGATCATGGACGCGATCGAGCGCACCGCGAACGGAGGTGGCCGATGAGCGCCGACCCCAGGACGCCGCGTGCTACCGCGCCGGAGAAGATCGACATCGAGGTCGGCTACCGCGGCCTCGGCGGCCGGCCCGACCGCATCGAGCAGCGCAGCGTCGAGCCCGAGGCCGGCGACGCGCCGCCGTGGGACCTGCGCACCAAGTACTCGGTGGTCGGCACCGACCTCGACCGCGTCGACGCGATCGCGAAGGCGAGCGGCCGCGCCAAGTACGCCTACGACATCACGTTCCCGGGCCTGCAGCAGGCGATGATCCTGCGCTCGACGGTGGCGCGCGGGGTACTGACCGGGCTCGAGCTCGACGAGGCCCGCCGCATGCCGGGCATCCTCGCGGTCGTGCCGCTGAAGGAGGTCGGCAACCGCGTGCGCTTCGTCGGCGACGCGATCGCGGCGGTCGCGGGCCGTACGCTCGACCTGGTCCGCGACGCGCTCGAGAAGATCCGCGCGACCTACGACGCGGAAGCGCACGTCGTCGACTACCGCGAGTCGCCCGACCTGCCGCGGCTCGGCGCCGACGGCCAGATCGACGACCCGTGGCCGGCCGACGAGAAGGTCGACGCCGCGCTCGCGGCGGAGGCGACCTCGCAAACCGCGACCTACCGCACCGCCGTCCAGACCCACAGCTCGCTCGAGACCCACGGCGGCGTCGCCAAATGGGACGGCGACGACCTCGAGGTCTGGCTCAGCACCCAGGCGACGTTCGGCTGCCGCGCCGAGCTCGCGCGCGGGCTCAACGCCAAGGGCGTCAACGTCCAGAACCTCACGATCCACGCCGAGTTCGTCGGCGGCGGCTTCGGCAGCAAGTTCACCGCCGGCATCGAAGGGCTCGCGGTCGCGCTGCTCGCGCGCGAGGCCAAGGCGCCGGTCAAGCTGATGCTCGACCGCTTCGAGGAGCACACCACGACGGGCAACCGACCGGGCGCGCTGATGCAGGTGCGCGCCGGCGTCGACGCGCAGGGCGTGCTCACCGCCTGGGACTGGCGCAGCTTCGGGCTGACCGGATTCACCGGCCAGGGCGGCGCAGTGCGCGTGCCGAACTCGTACGCGGGCAAGGCGGCGACGCGCGAGAGCCACAAGGACATCGCCGCCGACACCGACCCGGCGCGGCCGATGCGCGCACCCGGCTACCCGCAGGGCTACTTCGGCGCCGAGCTGTTCCTCGACGAGCTCGCGGCCAAGGCCGGCATCGACCCGCTCGCGTTCCGGCTGCAGAACGACAGCGACCAGATCCGTCAGGACCAGTGGCAGTTCGGCGCCGAACGCTTCGGCTGGGCCGAGGCGCGCGCGCGCGTCGTCGACCCGGACGCGCGCTACCGCACC